>JALYTD010000072.1 GCA_030854475.1 Actinomycetota bacterium | reverse complement strand
GCGGTGACCGTCTCGGCCGCGACCTCGATCGACTCGAGATCCGCGGCGCCGAGCACGACCACCAGGTTGTCCTGGCCGTGCTCGTCGGCCAGGCGCTTGATGCGATCCTGGTTCTCCGGGTCCATGGCGCCCGCCGCCGTTCAGACGAAGCACTCGGTCTCGATGAAGACGACCTCGGCTCCCGCCGAGCGGACACACTCGGCGATGGCGGGGCCGGGCACGCCGTCCCGCTCGCCGAGGGCGATCACCTTCCTGCCCGTGAGCGTCATTCGCCACCTCCTTTCAACGTCTGGAAGGCCTGCTCCAGGTCGGCCTTGGATACGTCACCGGTCAGCCTGTCGATCTCCTCGCCGTCGCGCATGAGCACGTAGGTCGGCAGGCCGAAGACCTTGAGGTCGCGGCAGACCTGGCGCGCCTCCGGTGCGTTCACCTTGACGACGCGCACGACGCCACCGAACTCTGCCTCGAGGCTCTCGACGGTCGGCATCATCGCGATGCACGGCCCGCAGGTCGGGCCCCAGAAGTCGGCGAGCACGGCACCCTCGCTGGTCAGCTCGCCGAAGTTCTCGACGGTCGCTTCTACCGGCATGCGTTACTCCTTTCCAGGTTCGAGGATGATCGAAAGCCCGTCGGCGAGCTCGGTCATGCGGCCGAGGAAGAGCGAGCCCTTCGCCAGCAGCATCGTCGACTCGAGCTCGCCCGCGCGCAGCTCGCGCAGCGCGTGCGGGAGCCACGGCACCGCGGAGGCGACGTGGCCCTGCGTGGGCGAGAAGCCGGGCAGGCCGTGCTCGCGCTCGAAGTCGTCGAGCTGCGTGCGCTCGAGCTCGCCGCGCTTGACGGCCAGCGCCGCGATCAGGCGGTAGTTGCGGCTGGGGACGTTGCCGGCTCCGGCGGGCTCGGTGATCTCGGGGTCGTGCAGCTCGGTCGCGTAGCGCGGGATGTCGACGATGCGCCGGCCGAGGCGCTCGAGCGGCTCGACGACGAGGTCTTCGAGCACGGCCTGCTGCGCCGATCCCGAGCCGACCCGGTGCCGGCCCACGGCGTCGAGCCGGATTTCCGGGGCGCCGTCGCCGGGCGGGCCGACGAGGACGGCGAAGCCCGCGAGGACGTCTTCCAGCACCGGCACCTGGTTCTTCACCGCGCCGGCGAACTTCATCCCGAGCTTGGCGAGCGAGCCGCCGGCGACTACTGCGACGTTCGTGAAGACGCCTGAGGAGACGAGCGCGGCCGCGGTGACGATCGCGTGCAGCGGGCCGCAGCAGAAGGCTTTCGTGTCGCTGCCGGACGCGTTGACGCAGCCGGCCTGCTCGGCGAACGCCTTGCCGAGGTTCCCGCCGCCGCGCTGGTAGCGGTCGCCGACCGCCTCCTCGCCGCAGCCGATCGCATACTCGATCTCCTCCGGCGGGAAGCCGGTGCGGGCGAGCAGCTCCTCGAGCGCGAGCGCGCCGGTCGCCTTGCACGCGAGGTTCTCGAGCAGGACGTTGGCGGTGAGGCTCTCGTCCTGGTCGTGCGCGGCGGCCATCGAGCCGAGGTGCGTGGAGCCTTCGTACAGCGGCAGGCCGTGGTTCGAGCCGTCGAGCTTGAAGAGCCCGAACGCGTCGTTTCGGCCCATCAGCTCGTACAGCTCGCGCTGGGGGACGATCTTGCCGAAGGCGCCCTCGGCCTTCGCGTCGACGGGATGCTTCCACCACGGGCGCTCGATGCCCCAGAGCGTGTCCGGCTCGAGGTTCCCGATCAGCACCTGGTGCGGCGGGTAGCCGAGCGCTTCGTCGAAGTTTCTCAGCGAGCTGTCGAGATCGGGTTGCTCCCGTTCCGGCTTGGAGCCGTAGCGGACGAGGTCCGGCGCATGCGCCAACACCATCGAGCAGCCGTGCAGCGCGGCGCCGCTCACCCTTCGACTTCCCACACGGTCAGCGGTTCCACCTCGGCCTCGAGCAGCTCGAGCGCCCGCTCGACGATCTGGCGCCGCTCCGGCTCCTCCAGCCCGAACGGGTGCGTGATCGCGGGCGCATGCAGGGAGCGGTTGACGCCGATCATCGTCGCGATCGTCGGCAGGGCGGTGACGAACACCGTCGGTATCCCTGCCCGCTCGATCTCCTTCGCCAGCACTGCACCGCAGCGCGTGCCCGTGCCTCAGGTGCCAG
>JALYTD010000078.1 GCA_030854475.1 Actinomycetota bacterium | reverse complement strand
GCGCTATATCGCGACGGTCGGCGCGGACACCCTCACACGGGTGTGGGATACGTCGAACGGCCACCCGGTCGCGTTCCTGCACGAGCACGCCGACGAGATTCCCGGCGTTGCATTCAGTCCCGACGGCCGGCGGATTCTCTCGGGCAGCACGGACCGGACGGCGAAGCTCTACGAGTGCGTGACGTGTGCTCCGCTCGACGACGTCATCCGCCGCGCCAGGCAGCTGGTTAGGTCAGTGCGCGTTCGGTAGGGAGGGATCCAGCTAGAACAGGCACGCCTGCTGGAAGCGCCCGCCTTTGCCGCCGTAGTTCAGGTGGGGCTCGCGCGTTGCCTCGGTGGCGGGGCCGGTCCCGACCTTTGAGACCGCCGTCCAGGCGTACCGGCCGGATCCGACCACGAGCGACACGCGCGGAACGAGGCGCCCCGCGGCGTCCGCCCAGACGGCCGCGAAGCCCGTCGACGGGCTGACCACGGTGTGGAGCTCCGGGAAGACCTTGAAGCGCCGCCAGGCCCGGCCGTTGTAGCGGTACAGGACCGGCTTCCAGGTCACATCCGTGGTGCTGTCGGCGGCCGCGGCGGCCAGGAACGGGCCGAGGTCAGGAATGCTCTGGAGCGTCGAGCTGCGCCGATGGACCGCCGGGACCACCCGGCCGGGAGGCGTGACCGCGGGAGTGTGGCGCCGGCGCTTGCGCAGCTCGCCGTCCGGCCCGAGCGCCGAGACGATCCGCGTCGTACAGGTGGGGTTCTCGCCGTAGTCGAGCTGGTCCTCGTCCGCCGCCTGCAGCAGGCGCGAGGCGCCGCGGAGCCGATTCGGCGCAGCGAGCGCGACCGGCAGCGTTCCCGCGCCGATCTCGCAACTCGACCGCTTTTCGCCCTCCAGGCAGTAGTCCTCGCCGCTCCCGCCGGCCAGCGAGTCCCGTCCCGCTCCACCGTCGAGGAAGTCGTCTCCGGCCTTCCCGAGCAGCTTGTCCGCGCCACCCTCACCGCCGAACAACAGGTTCGCCCCGCGATCGCCGACGAGCGTGTCGTTAGCCGGCGAGCCGTAGACCCCTTCCACGCCACGCAGCGTGTCGCGCCCTTCACCGAGCACGCGCTTGCGGGCGAGGTCGGCCCTGATGCCGGTCGCGTACCAGTACGTGGCGATGTCCTGCTGGCCAGGGCCACCGTTCAGGAGGTCGTCACCGGCTACGCCCGCGAGGATGTCGTTGCCGGGGCCTCCGAACAGCCGGTCGTTGCCGTGGTCGCCGTCGAAGTCGCCCGCGACCACGTCGGACCCGCCGCGCCCGTCCACGAGATCGCTGCCCTCGTTCCCGATCAGGAAGTCGGAACCGGCGCTGCCGTAGATCCGGTCGTCCTGCCGTGAGCCGATGATCGCCTCGAAGCCGCTGAAAGTATCGTTGCCCTGGCCCGTCGCCGTCCCGCGCGCGGCGTCGATGGTGACCCGGCCGGACCCCGTGAAGAAGAGGCCGTCGGATCCGCCCTGCCCCTTGATGGTGTCGTTGCCTTCGTAGCCGTCGAGATAGTTGTCGCCGTTGTTGCCGATGATCGTGTCGCCGAACCTCGAGCCCTTGATCGATTCGATGCCGGAGAGCGTGTCGTAGCCCTCCCCCGTTGCCGTGCCTGCCGCCAGGTCGACGTAGACAGGGCCCGGCGCATCGATGTACTTGATCAGGTCGTCCCACCCGGGGCCGATGATCTCGTCGTTGCCGAGGCCGCCGAAGATCGTGTTGGAGTCGACACCCGCGTCGATGCGGTCGTTGCCGGGCCCGGCGTTCAGCAGGTCGTCGCCCGGCCCGCCGCAGATCAGGTCGTCGCCCCCGAAGCCGAAGACCTTGTCGTTACCCGCGCCCGCCACGATCACGTCGGGTCCGGGCGTTCCGTTCAGCGTGTCGGGCAGCGGGCTGCCGACAATCGTCGCGGCGTAGCCGAAGCACGTCTCGCCCGCCTTGCCCGTGCTCCCTGCCGCCTGGGTGAGCAGCAGCGCCCCGGCGGCAACGCCGAGGGCGAGGGCAGCACGAAGTGATCGGCGCGTCAGAAGCGGCATGACTGCTGCATCAAGCCCCGCGCGCGGGTTCCGTAGTTGACATGCGGCTCAACAGTATCGAGACGGGTCTCGCCGGTTCCGAAGTGCACCCGAGCCTTCCAGGCGTAGCGGCCCGCCTGCGGGATCTTGGCCAGCACTCCGGTGACGGAGCGCCCACCCGAGGTCGACCAGAGCGTGACGCCGTTCGCCGAAAGATGCGTGGTCAGCACCGGGCCACGCTTGATGACCCGATACTTCCGCAAGCGCGGGTTGTAGCGGTACAGGATCGGCTGCCACGTGACGAGGTCCGCTGCCGCCGCGCTGCCAAGGGCGCCGCGGACGAGCGCCACTCGGTCGAGGCCAACCGGAAGCACCGACGGGAACTCGGGCATGCGGCGGTGGACGGGCGGCACGACCCGGTCGGGTGGAGCGATGGACGAGGTGTGGCGACGCCTGGGCTTGCGGCGCTCGCCGAGGCTTGACGCCTTGACGACGGTGCTGACGCAGGTCGGGTGCTGCCCGTACTGGACCTCCCCCAGATCAACCGCTGCTCCGGTTCGCGAAGCGGCCAGCGTGAGCCCGACGATCTCGCAGCTCAGCCGGCTCTCACCGTGAACGCAGTAGTCCCGCCCCTTGCCGCCGTTCGTGCTGTCGTCGCCTGCCCCGCCGTCCAGGTAGTCGTCGGCCCCGCCGCCCGAGACCGTGTCGTTCCCAGCCTCACCGCTCAGGAAATCCGAGCGGCCGCTGCCGACGATCCGGTCGTTGCCGGGCGAGCCCCAGACCCCTTCGATCCGCCGCAACCGGTCGGATCCTTCCTGAGCGCTCGTGGCCTGCCCCGTGGCGAGGTTGACGGAGGCGCCGTTCGAATACCAGAACGCGGCGACGTCTTGTAATCCCGCGCCGCCGTCGAGCACGTCGTCGCCGCCGACGCCCACGAGCACGTCGTCGCCCGGGCCGCCGCTGAGCACGTCGTTCCCAAAGGGCGGCGAGCCCTCGAAATCGCCGGCGAGGAGGTCGCGTCCGGCGCCGCCGTTGATCGTGTCCGTCCCGGCGGCCCCGAAAAGGAAGTTCATGCCCGAGTCGCCCGTGATCGTGTCCGCCGCATCGGAGCCGACGACCGCGTTGATCTGGCTCAAGGTGTCCGTTCCCTCTCCCGTCGCTCGGTGGGCCGCCAGGTTCACCTGCACGGGCGAGTAGAAGAGTGCGGCGTCGAGCCCCCCGCCGCCCCGAACCTGGTCGTTTCCGTCGCTCGGGATGAAGAACTCGTCGGCAGGGGTGCCCACGAGCGTGTCGTCGTGCTGCGATCCATACAGGCCTTCGATCCCGACCAGCCGGTCGGAGCCGGCGCCCGTCGCCGAGCCGTCGCCGAGGAAGACCGTTACCGCGGCGGGTGCGTTGTAGAAGACGGCCGTGTCCCCGATGGGTGTGTTCGCCCCGCCGTTGAGCTCGTCATTGCCCTGGCCGCCGACGAGCTGGTCGTCACCTTCGCCGCCGTCGAGCCGATCGTTGCCGGTGAACGTCTGGATGAAGTCGTTGCCGGCGTCTCCGCAGATGACGTCGTCGCCGCCATTGCCGTACACGCGGTCGTTGCCGTCGCCAGCCGAGATGACGTCGCTTCCCGACGTGCCTTCGATCGTGTCGTCCTTGGCGCCGCCCTGGATCGTCACCGGCTTGCCGAAGCAGGTCGCCGCAGCGGTTCGCGCACTGCCGGTTTGAACAACCACGAGGCAGAGCCCCGCAGCGAGAACGGTGCGGCCGAGCACGCGCCCAAGGCGCGGAAACGGATTATCGAGCTTCAAACGGCGCCTTTCCCCCGAGCCCCGAGACCTTGGGGCAATTGTTAGCACACTGCAGGCCGAAGTTGAAGGGTCGGTTTGATCTGCCGACCGGGCGCCGTGCAGGATTTTCCCGTGACTCGGCTCGTGATCGCGACCGCTGCAGCCGCCGCGCTGGTGGCGGCGACGGTGACGTCGGCGGCCCCCAGGGCGGTCGGGAAGCGCGCCAGCTGCGGTCCGAAGACGGTCGACAACTACTTCTTCCCGAAAGGCCACGGCGCGATCCCGCGGCTCTTCAGCGCCTACCGCGTCCCGTATGCCGAGTTCTACAAGGCCAAGGACGTCCGCGGAAGCGCGTTCATGGGCTTCATGGCCCCTGACGAAGGCAGCCCCGCCAGGCGCTGCAAGAAGCTCGTGGACACTCCGAAGCGCGGCTCGCCGCTGAGCACGTCACATCGACGATCGATACCGGGTCAGCGTCCGGCGAGGGAATGTTGCCGGTGCCATAGGGACGGAGGCCCTGGTACACGTGCGTCTGGAGAGGCGATTTTGCGGCGGCGACTGGCGGTTGCTGACTTTAATCGAGCGCCGCGAGCGCCCGGTCCATCCGAGCGATCCAGCGAGAGTCGTCCCGGACGAGCGCGCAGTTGACTATCGCTCGGACGTTTCCGCGCCAATGCAGCGCGAGGTGCCCTTCGACTGCACAGGCACGGCCGTGCTCGACGTCACGGAAGCCGGCACGGCGGACGGCGCCGGGATCGCCAAAGACGGTCACTTCAAGGACGTTGCGTGTATTTGCAAGGTCGGTAGCCCAGGTGTCGCGCGAGCGCACGGAGAGGCTTACGCCCTGGCCGGCGAAGGCTCGATGGCATCGTCAGGCCCGTAGCGGACCGCCTTGTAGGGGAGCGCGTGCGAAATCGCCACCATCGAAGGCGAAGAAGGCGGCTGCGAGAGCGAAGGCAAGCGCGAGAGCGGCGGTCGCGACAACCGCGAGACGAGGACTGGCCACGCCTCCGACATCGGCTTCCGCAGGAGCATCGGCATCCCCCGGTCGCGGATCGTCAGTGGGCGGTGCCGGGCTCGAACCAGCGACCTCCTGCTTGTAAGGCAGGCGCTCTCCCAACTGAGCTAACCGCCCCGACCCAAGAGTAACGGTGGGACCAGGTCCCTGGACATGTCCGAGCACCTGGTCCCACCGGAATCGGCGGCTATCCTTCGCCGGCCGCCCCCGTCGACTAGCGGCCTAGGTCACGGCCCTTTCAAGGCCGTAGCACGGGTTCGAATCCCGTCGGGGGCATTCCACCGTTAGACAAACCGGATGATCGTCACGAGCGGCTTGACGAGCGCCCCGTTGTAGAAGATGCCGAGCATGAGAGTCGCGCGAGGGAACGGCCCGCGAAACGCGCTGCCGACTATGCCGGTGGGGGCCCTCAGCTTGAACCGGTCGCGCGCAACCTGCTGCCGGGTGCCGGCGTCGATGTAGACCATGTCGATCGTCGATCCACGGCGGAGCCCCTTGTAGATCAGGGCTACGCCGATCGATCGCGTGCGGCGAGCGACGGTGATCCGGCGACCTGTCTTCGCCCCGAGACACCTCCCGCCCGAGATGCCGCGCGTGCAGACCACGACGGGCCCCATCGACCCGGTCGAGGCCGCCAAGCGCCCGACACCGGCCAGGGAGGCGGCACCAGACGTCGGAGCCACGAGCGGCGCTGCTGCCGCGCTCATGCCCTCCGTGGTCTTGACGTCGTTGTTCGACGACGGCCGTAGCGCGAGCACCCAGATCAGGATCCCGGCGAGCACGATCAGCCCGAAGAACGCCAGGCTGCCGAGGCCTGCGAGCCACGCAGAGTTCGGACCGGCGGGGGCCGCTTCGCGGCGAGTCGTCGCTGCGGTCGGATCGACGGCGATGAGCCTCTGCCGCGTCTCGGCGATCTGCTGCCGGTAGACGTCCTCGTCCACGTACTCACGGGACGTGGACTGGGCCTTGTCCTCCTCGCGGTGGTACTTGCGAAATGCGAGCTCGGCCTCGAGCGCCAGGAGCTGTCTTTGCAGCCGCCACGCCCGCTGGCCCCGGGACAGCAGCGCCATCATCAGCGCTCCCGAACGCCGGAACGAGTTCGTCACGGTCGCGTACTCGTCCGGAGTCACGGTCCCGCGATCGACCTCGTCCCGCAGGTAGCGGGCCACGATCGTCCGCTCGCGACCGATCGTCCAGAGGGCGATCAGGCCGAGGATGAACACGCCGAAGTAGTTCGGGATCTGCGTGATCACCCGGCGCAACGCGGTGCTGTCCGGCCCGCTCGTGTCCGTCGAGACCCACCACGGCAGGTAGTCATGCAGGACGTGGAACAGGAACGCTGCGCCGATACCGACCACGGCGGCGCCCAACACCCACGGCATCGACGCCTTTCGTGCCGCGGCGATGGCCAGGCCGATCGCCGCGCCGTAGAACATGTGGTTGAACCCGGTGATCATCGACCCGTACAGCGACGGGGTGTTGTCCACGCCGGGCAGCGCATGCGTCGACCAGATGCTGACGAAGTTCGCCGCCGCGCCGAACCCGACGCCCACAACGGCGCCGTAGACGATCCCGTCCAGCAGGTCGTCGATCTCCCAGCGGACTAACAGGAACACGGCGAGGATTGCGAGGCCTCGCATCAGCTCCTCGACGAGCGGCGTGCCGACGCCGAGCTGGAACTTCGGTACCAGAGTCTGTGCCGTGAAGCTGGTCGAGATGTCGAAGGCCTTCTCGAGGCCGTACGCAGCAAGCGGTGCGAGCACTGCCCCGAAAATGAGCGCCAGCCCGATCAGCCGCAGCGGCTCTTTCTCGTACCGGTCAAGCCACCAGATCGCGATCAGCAGGACGATCGCCGGGATCACAGCCCAGACGAACGCCGCCCAGAACGTTCCTTGATGCACGTTTAACCTCCCGCGCGCCGAGTGTTGAAGGGATGGACAGGGACCCCCAGATGGCTACCGCTCCCCGGAGAGACCTGCACGGCGCCGGATGATGGCAGCCGGAACGGATGTGCGCAATAGGGTCTGGGGGCCATTGTTCCCCCGTGAGCGCCCTCCTTCGCTTCAATAGCGAGAGGCGGGCCGTTAGCTCAGTTGGTAGAGCAGGGGACTTTTAATCCCAAGGTCGCAGGTTCGAGTCCTGCACGGCCCATCTAGAACCTCCTGCAAAACTCGCCTTCTTGATTGCTTGTCTCGTCCGGAGTACGCTCGGCAGCGGCGTGAGAGTACGAGGGGAGTACCGCAAATAGCGGAGGCCGAATGGCGAGCTTGCAAGCGAAGCACTCGCGAAACTGTGGCGTCAAGCGTGCTTGGACCTCGTTTCGAGACGCAGTTGAGGGATGCACATGCGCCCACGGACCTGTCTATTACGTGGTCGTCCGGGAGGGCGGTCGCGCTGACAAGATCCGCGCCGGCCGCAACCGCCGTCAAGCGGAGCGGGCCCTCAGGAAGATCGCGGTCACAGTTGACGAGGGCGACTATCAGCCACAGCCGAACATCCCCTTTGCCGATTGGGCGGATCGCTGGCTTACGTCGCTTGAGCGTAAGGCGACGACAGTTCGGTCCTACGGCCCGACGATGAACTACGCAAAAGGGGTCTTCGGGCGAAAGCCCGTTCGCCGACTCAGGCCGGAGGACGTCGCGAGATTCAACAGCTTGCTACGGGAACGGGGCATCTCTCCTTCCACGCGCGCGAAACATTTGCGCGTCCTCGGAGCGTGTCTGCAAAGCGCCGTTCGCCACGGGTATTCGGCGAGAAACCCTGTGCGCGATCTGCCGCCCGCCGAAAAGCCACGGCCCGAGCGAAAAGAGGCAGCATTTTTTGAGAACGACGAACTCCCGCGCCTATTCGCAGAGGTGCCGGAGGGGTTGATAAAGACGTTGTTTCTTCTCGCGCTCAAGACCGGGATGCGGCAGGGGGAATTGGTTGGTTTGCGTTGGGGTGACGTTGACCTTCAGAACGCCGTGATCCGCGTTAGGCGGTCCTTCACCGATGGCGGTATTTCGTCACCGAAGAACCACGAGCGCCGCGACGTCGACCTAACGAATGATCTCGTCGAGCTCCTAGGGGCGTGGTGGGGCGAGTGCAGTCGGCCAACGGAGAGTGGCATCCTTGTCTTCCCTGGGGACGGTTTCGGAGGCCACATTTCGGGGTCAAACCTGCTTCGCCGTTACCTGTATCCCGCGATGGCGAGAGCTGGCATCGCTCGGGTAGGGCCAACCGGCGAGCAACGAGTCTTTCACTCCTTACGGCACACATACGCAAAGCGAGCCTTAGAAAGCGGCGCGTAGATCACGTGGCTGTCTCGCCACCTAGGTCACTCTTCCCTAAAGGTCACGACGGACATCTACGGACATTGGGAGCGAGCCGAGCGAAAAGCCCAAGCCGCGCGCCTTGAGGGTGTGTTCGGTGTGTAGCTCCGCTCTCGGATCGCCCGTTAAGTACGAATAGCTCGCGCACTACCACAATTTGGGCCGTCGAAAGCTGGCCCCGTGGCGACCGCGTCATCGTTGCAGGGCAACGCGCCGGATCGTTTCAACGCGTTTCTCGTCAACATCTCGCGAACCTCAGATAGTCGGGGACGTCGCCTCCCCGAAGACTGCGCGCGGCGCGCGAAATCTCCTCTATTCTTGGTCTAGTGGCTCGAGTTGTGATCTCCCGTCGAGGCCAAACTCCCTTCGTCCTGCCGGATGACCACACCGCAACGGTCGACGGGGCGTCGGTTACGCTGGAAGGCGATTGCAGTGGCGGCCGGTACGCGCTGGACGGCGTCGCAATCACCGCGGAGGGAACGACAATCGAAGCGGGTCAGCTTGAACTCGGTTGGTGGAACGGTGCCGCGCCTGGTGTTCCCTGCGAATACCCATTCCCTGAATAGGGATCCGAGCACGGATCGTATCGGCAGGTACGCGGCAGCCCGGCATCTCGGCGATATGCAGAGCCGAGAGGCGGTCGAACCACTACTGAGTCGTCTTCAGGCTAGGGATGAGTTCCTTCGAAACTCCGCGGTGATCGCGCTTCGGAAGATCGGCGATAGGCGCGTTCTGGCCGCTGTGTTCGAGGTCGCTACCGAAGACAGCTCCTTTCGTGTGCGGACGAACGCGATGGAGACTCTTGGCGCGCTCGGCGATCGGCGGGCCGTCGGACTCATCGGCTCGACCCTTAGCAAGGCTGAGATTCCGTTTCTTTATCGGCGGTGGTACCGCAAGTGGGCCTCGGCTGAGCTCGTGAAGTTGGAGGGAATCGAAGCCATAGGTGACCTACGTCGAGCTCGTCGCGGCGCCGGCCCCATCGGGCGATGGCGACTGTGGCGGGCGATCCGAACGCTAAAAAAGCTCGAACGGAAGCGCAAAGCGGGAAAGACGGACGACGGGTCGCCACTCTGACTACACATCGATTGATGGTATGGGCCGCAAAGAGCCCGTTTGAGCGCAAGATGAAGCGCGCCTCAGACCCTCTTCGTGTGACGAGTTCTTTCATTCCTGACGTCGACCATGGGTTGCGCACGCAAAAAACGAGGGTAAGGGGAGAACCCTCGCCTGCAGGGGTTCCTGAGGTGGAGCTAGCCGGGCTCGAACCGGCGACCTCCTGGGCGCTATCACTTGGTATACGCGCGGGCGTTATCAGGCCAGGAAGCTCCATCGAAGGAACCCTCGTTTAACCGATTCGGCTGTTGGTAGCAAAGCGGTAGAAACCGAGCGTTATCCGAGTGCTCGGGAACGAAAAAGGCCGGGAACCCCGGCTTGCACGTCGCCCGCCAACGGCTTCGGAGGGGCGCGCGAAGATCGGTGGCCATCCCAACCTGCGCCGCACGGTTCTCGGCGTCGAAGATGTTGTACGTCCAAAACCGTTGTGCATCTGTTCCCCGCGTTTCTGACACCCAGGCTGGATCAGGCACTCCGACTAAGGCGACCTGCTCCTGGAAGCAGTCGCAGCGACGACGAGAATGCTCGGTTAGGCGTTTCTTTGTAGAAACGGCGTCAGGCTATTGCATCCACCTGGCAGCGCCCTCCTGGGACGGCAGAAGGGACCTCGGGGTGGGGGACGCCCCGACCTCCTGGGGCTCAAAGAGGGACCTCCTGGTTCCAGAGGCGACCTCATGGGGCTCACCAAGGAGTACGGTCGGCTGGGTCGCCAAGCGATTCCTCCACGGCTGGTCGCGCCGATCTGGAAGCGAGGCGAATGACTTCCCCGTGACTCTTTTGATCGAAAACGCTCACGCCGCCAATCGCCAGATCGGAAATCCTCCCGACCTAGCGCGTCGTCACTCCGCGGTTTGCGCACTGCCAAGTTCAGTGGGCGGAACTTGTCAGTGCGCAAACCAGCTGATTTTGGTCGCCGGTGAGCCACTTTGCATGGTCTGAGGGCGCGCCGAACCCGTGGGATTCTCGATGCGGACTTGACTCTTGCAACATGAACTGGCAGGTTGAGTCTGCTTTCGTCGCCGAGATCGGTTTCTCTGCATCGCGGCTTTTGAGCCGCAGCTCTAAGCAGACGCCTCCCGGTAGAGGGCGCTCCGCGGAACTCCGTGGAGCCCGACCACACTGAGGAGCGAGTTCACATGAGACACCGTCTCTTAATGGCACTCTCAGCCACGTTGGTCCTTGCCGCGCTCGGCATAACGCCTCTCGGCTCAGCGGCAGGCAATGGCGGCGGATCGGCAAAGACCCCGCTTGGTGCGGCAAACCACGAACCGACGCGGGCGGCATCGCCGGCCGTGACCACGAAGCTGCTGGCGGACGTAGGGCCTGAGGGGACGGCGCACATCTCGCTCAAACACCTCGACGGGACTCCGGTGAGGCAGCTCGATCCCGGCACGTACGAGATCGAAGTCACCGACCATTCGGGTGACTCCAGCTTCCATCTCACAGGCCCGGGAGTCGACGTCGGAACCGGGGTCGAAGAGGTCGTGACGAAGACTTGGACGGTGACGTTCACCGTCGGCCAATACAAATTCTTCTGCGACGCCTGGCCCAGTCTGATGCACGGCACCTTCACCGTTGGGACGATCACGCCGCCGCCGCCGCCTCCGCCGCCCAAAGCGTGCGTCGTCCCGAACGTCAAAGGGAAGACTCTGCAGGCAGCAAGGAAGCGGCTCGTGGCGGCCCATTGCCGAGTCGGCAAAGTTGGATCCGCCTTCTCGGGAATGAAGACCGGCCGGGTCATCTCTCAGAGCGCCAAGGCGGGCAAGCATCTCGCGCACCTCGCAAAGGTCAATCTCGTACTAAGTCGCGGGCACAAGCACTAAGTCAGATCGAAAGGCCGACGGGCGCGGTGAATTCGCACGCGCCCGCCGGCTCGAATATAGATGGCCTGGAACCACTGAACAAAGCCGAAATACGTGTTGCATCACCTGACAACGACCGTCTCATAACCAGGAGGTCGAGCCGCGTGAGGGCCACGTAGACGCAGGAGTCGTAAACGAAAAAGGGTCGCCGTCTAGGGGGCGAGTACGAACCGCTCGCCCGCGTGCTTGAAGCGCACATCAAGGGCGGCGAGCTGACCGTGCGCGCCATAGAAGACCACGTGCGCGTGCCAGCGACCCGGTTGGCTCGTCGAGTCCACGAAGGTTCCCCACCAGCTGAGCGGCGCGCGCTCGTAGACGGTCTGCGGTCCGAATGGACGGCGCACAGCCGGCGCATGGCGCGCGTCGACGTAAGTCGAGCCTGGACTGGCGACGGTCACCCGGGTGACATCGGCCCGGGAGATACCGATCAGGAACATTCCACTCTGCTGGAGATGGCGCGGCGCTGCCTCGGCGATCACCAGGCCCACCGCGCGATCGAGCCTTGGCGGACACGTGAACGAGGCAGAGCGTTGGTGCAACTGCACACCGATGCAGGTGCGCCCGGCGTCGTCGCGACCGGCCAGGAGCACTTGCGGACGGATTTCCGGCCGCGTCCGGGATACCTGCAGCACGCGCAGGCTGTCTGGCGCTACACCCGCGGCGACTGCTCGACGGCGTGCTGCCACGAGCTCGGCAGGTCGCAGATGGGCGATGTTCCACGTGTCGTGGTCTTGGCCAAAACGGAAGCCCGGAGTCCCAGCTGCCCAAGTCCAGCCGTGCGCCGGAGCTTTCGCCTCCGGAAAGACAAGAGCCTTTCCGCCGTCTGCGGCTACGCGGTACTGCGGCCGAGCGAACGAGAAGACGCCCGCCGTCGCGGCGAAAGCCAGCACGACGATCGCCAGCGCGAGGCGATGCTGGACAACCAGCTCCATTGGCCCTGATATCGGTCGGGACGACCGGTTAGTTGAGCGGCGCCTCGTCGACCCTGGCAAGCCGTTGAAGGCCGATCAACCGCATCGCGACCCCGAGCCGGGGGATCCGGAGCCGAGCGACGAACTGCTCTTGCGAAGTCGTACGGGCGGTTGAGTGCTAGCCGCTCATCGGCCTCCCGATCACCTCCTTGTAGGTGCCGACCGGAAGGCGGATGATGGTGCGAAGGTGAAGTTCTCAGCTAGAGAGTCGCGGCTCCGACGAGGTAACCGTGGAAGCTAGCGTGAGCACTCGGCCACGACTGTCGCCACGGCGACTGACCGTCCTGGCTCTCGTCCTGGCGAGTCTCGCGTGTGCGCCCGTGTCGTGGGCCCTTGACGGATTCACTCCCTCCTTCATCGTCTATCCGCTCGTCCTGCTCGGGGGGTTGTGGCGCTTTCGACGCGGGGGAGGCACGCTTTTCTTCGCCATTGCCGCGACCGTCTTTCTGCTTATCCATCTGCCGTTCACCTGGGCCGCAATCACCGACAGCGGCGAGAATCCCTACAAAGCATCTCGCCCGTACGAGCCGGTGGAATGGCTTGTGACTCTCTTCGCCGTGCCGCTGGCAACCGCGATCGCAGGGCTCCTCGCCTGGCTGGAGCGGTCACCCCATTCGCGGTTCTAACGCGGCTTTTTTACTCGGGGCGTCCGCTACCCGGAGACCAAAACCAAACGACGAGCAGCACCGCCGCGCAGTCAGCAGCGACCACTTCACGCCGGCTCCAGCGCGAGCGCGACGGCAGGCAATCGGAGTCGCGCTGCTCGGCGGAGGTGACGCAACTACGCCGACTAGGCGTTAGCGAACTCGGCAACAGACGTCTCATAACCCGGAGGCTGTTCGCGTTCGGGCTAAAGCGAGATCGGGCAGGAGCGGAGCAGCGCAGTCTGGTTCGACATCGGTTCGGTTGGCTCCATGAGAGAAGACCTCAACAGTGGCTGTTTTGGGCGCTGGACGGGTTCTACGGTTCGGGCTGGGACAGGTGGACTTTGGCGTCCTGATAGCCGGCGTTGCCGGCCGACTCGGCCGGGGCGTAGACGAGGTTCAGCACACCGGTCTTGAAGGTCTGCGACGAGATCAGTGTGAGCGGGATTGGAGACTCGCCCTCGTCGAACAACCTCATGCCCTTGCGGACGGCGATCGGGTGCACAAGCAGGTGCAGCTCGTCCAGCAGCCCCGCGGCCAGCAACTGGCGGACGACGGAGACCGAGCCGCTCATGCCGATGGTGCCGTCGCCGGGCTCTTCTCTTAATGCCGCGACGGCCTCGACGAGGTCGCCCTGCAGTTGTTCGGAATTGCGCCAGGTGAACTCCAGCTGCTGGTTCGACACGACGATCTTGCGGGCGTCGCCGAGCACCTTGGCAAAGTGAGCGTCCTCCTCACCGGCCGCTTCCCGCTCGGGCCAGGCCCCGGCGAAGCTGTCGTAGGTCTTGCGACCGAACAGCATGGTGTCAGCCGCACCGAGGGTGGCCTCCACGGCGGCACCCATCTCGTCGTTGAAGTACGGGAAGTGCCACTGGTCAGGCGCCTCGACGACGCCGTCGAGCGAGATGAACAGGCCTGCGGTGATCTTCCTCATGAGGCTTCTCCCAGGTAGTCGCTGAACGTTCCGTCATCCACTAAGACGGCGCAAGCCCGATCAACTCATCGGTGCCTGGAATCCCTTAGCGCTGGAGGTTGAACCAGGTGCCGCCGGGCCCGGTGTAGCTAAAGCCCTCGCCCCATACCGCGACCGTCCGGCCGCGATTCGTAACGGCGATCTCGCCGTAATCCCCGTAGATCTCGTCGAAGCCGCCCGCGTGGACGTAACCGGCCGCGCCGGCCGGCGCATCGTTGATCTTCGCAGGAGACGACCACGTTCGCCCACCGTTCGACGAGCTGCGATACCGGACGTTCCACGCATCGGGGTTGTCCCCACCCGAGGTCTGCATGTACCAGACGCGTACGTCACCGCCGCCCGAGGAGGCAAGGCGCGGCCCGGTGGCGTTTTCACCGGCCACCGAAAGCGGCGCGCCGGGACCCCAAGTGCGTCCCTGGTCGGACGATGTTGCCACGTAAACGCGCTGCGGGCCGTTCGGCGTCGTCGCCCCCTCGTACGCCAACACCAAGTGCCCGGGGGAATCGGAGACGACCGACGTCTGGCCGACGTAGAAGTCCGGCGTACACCCGTCCGCGACGCACGCCTCGCCGAGCGGCACCTTCGCCACGATGACGTTCTCCCAGGTCGCTCCCCGATCTCGCGAGATGACCGCGTGATGCCAGACGTCGCCGTCAACCGCTCCGGATCGGGAGTAGACAAGGCTGCTCTCCGAGAACACAACCGTCCCGTCGGAAAGCACGCGAGCGTCGTAGGCGTAGTAGTACCGCTTCGTGTCCGTGAGCTTTTGCTGCGTCCACGTCGCGCCATAGTCGTGGGACTGCCCGACGTACAGATCGCCGTCTTTCGGCCCATTCCACGAGACGTAGACGTCTTTGCCCGACGCGCTCGTAGCTATCTCCGGCTTGTCCGTCCACGCGACCTTGCCGTAAACGTGAACCGGGTCCGTCCAGGTCGCACCGTGGTCGCTCGATTTCGTGAACGCCGCCGAGAATCCGTCGGCGCGGTCGCCGTTCAGGAAGACCGAGTAGACCGCGCCAGTGTTCGGCACCACCTCGATCGTGGGGTCGTACTGCGTCTTCGATCCGAGGCAGGTGCAGATCGGCGCCTGGGGGCCCCACGTCGAGCCGCCGTCGGCCGAGATCGTCAATGCGATGTGCGGAATCGGGCAACGACGCGCGCACGTGTCGGCCTGCCCGAAGCGAGTCGTCAGCAGATACACAAACGGCGCCGCCGGGTCGGTTGCGACCGCCGGCTCCCAGTCGTCGGTCGACGGATTCAGGATTCGTGACCCGAGCCACCCGGTCGCGCGACTCGTCGTCGCGGCAACCGTGCCTCCGAACGTGCCGGCGGCCCTCGCCTGGGCGAGCGCGTCCAGGCGCGATGCGGTCAAGGCTCCCTCCTCCTGCGCCTCTCCGGAGCCGGCCCGCCCACCGATCGCCCCCGAATCACTCGCGCGAGAGAGGACCGCGCTCAAAATCACCGCCACGAGAACGACGAGCCCAGCAGCCACAAGACGCCGTGCGACCATTGTTCGCCTCCGCTTTCAGGGTCAGACCCGAGTTTCGATCGTACGAGGCGCCACGAACGCCGTCAACGAGGCACAGGCGCCATCTTGACCGGGCCTTTTCGCCGGTTGTATGGTCGAACGATCCGCCTCGTAGTCGAGCCACAGGAGTACGGCGTCCTGAGGCGTGGTCTCGAACGTTCAGCCATGCAGCTGGTTCGAGTCGCGCTTCTCGCGCTGCTAGTCGTTGCCGCTGCGGGCTGCGGTACGAAGAAGGCGGACAAGACCTCGAGCGCCAAGCTCGGCCGCGATCCAGGCACGCTTGTGATCGCGGTCGACGCCTTCAACGCCGACTTCGATCCCGCAAGCGCGTACTTGCTGAGCGAAGCGCTGATCTGGCGCGGGGTCTACGAGAGCCTCATCCGCCTGAAAGGCGACAGCGCGAGCGAGGTGGAGCCGCTGCTGGCCGACACCTGGGACACGAACCCGGACAAGAGCTCGTGGACCTTCCATCTCCATCCGGGGATCAAGTTCAGTGACGGGACGCCGCTCGACGCCCAGGCGGTGAAGGCCAACTACGTCCGCACGATCCGCCTGGAGCTCGGGACCCAGTTCATCCTCGGCAGCTTGATCGCGAACCCGGAGAAGCGCATCGTGGTCGTCGACCCGAAGACGATTCGCTTCGACCTCGGCCGGTCCGTACCGCATTTCGACGTCGTCCTTGCAGCCCAGTACGGCATGGGCATCGCCAGCCCCAAGATCTTCACGGCGCACTCCAAGGGACCGAAGGACCAGGGCCACGAGTACCTTCAGGCGCACGCCGTCGGCACGGGCCCGTACGTCATGACCACGCTGGAGCCGGGCAACCAGGTCGTACTCGAGCAGAACACGAGCTACTGGCGAGGGTGGTCAGGCCACCACTTCAAGAAGGTGATCATCAAGTCGATCCCCGAGACGTCGACGAGACGGCAGCTGCTGAAGGCCGGCGACGTCGACATCGCGTACGCGGGAACCGCGGAGGACACGGCGGCGATCCGAAGGAACCCGGACTTCTTCGTCGGCGACTTCAAGAACCTCGATGCCACCTACATCATCCTCGGCGCGTACGGACCGCTCGCGAAGCCAGAGGCGCGGCAAGCGATGAACTACCTCTTCCCCGCCGAGGACTTCATCAACTCGGTGCAAAAGAAGACGCTCGAGCGTCTGCACGGCGTCTATCCCGATCGGCTCCGGACCGCCGACCGCCACGCGTTCCTCTACGACCACAACCCGAAGAAGGCGAGCGACCTCTTCGCCAAGGCGGGCGTTCCGAAAGGCACTACCTTCACGTACGAGTTCTACACGGGCTTCGGGAAAGAGGCCGGCCTGGTCCTCCAGGAGGAGCTCGCGAAGATCGGGATGCACCTGAAGCTGATCGAGAAGAGCTTCTCCGCGATGAACGCCGATCTCACGACGGATCGCCCCGTTGCCCGGCGGGCCAACATGTACTACTGGGGGTGGTGGCCCGACTACAACGACCCGTCGAACTTCTCCTGGGTCACGTTCCACCGCGACGCCGCGCCGGATAAATGCCCCTGCTACAACAGCGGCTACTACGACAACGCACGCGTCAACCAGACCATCGACGCCGGTTTCAAAGAGACAAGCGACGCCAAGCTCGGCGCGATGTTCAAGGAGGCGCAGGACATCATGTCCCGGCAGGATCCTCCGATCATCCCGGTCGGCCAGCAGCTCGACGAGACGTACTTCCGGAAGGACATCAAAGGGCAGGTCTTCAACCCCCTGTACATCCTCACCTGGGACTACTACGCGCTCTCCCGCGGCTGAGGGGCCAGCACCGCGCGTGCGAGACGCGCGTGACTGAAAGCACGTCATGAAGGGCCTCATTCTGCGGCGCCTGCTCTTCATGGTCTTCGTCGTCTGGGGCGTCACGCTGATCACGTTCTTCCTCGCTCGGGTGGCGCCCGGGGATCCAGCCAGGTTCATCGCGGGGCCGCATGCAAACGCAACCGCGCTCAAGCATGTGCGGGAGCTGTACGGGCTCGACAAGCCGCTCGTGGTCCAGTACTGGCGCTATCTCGGCGACCTGGTCCACGGGGATCTGGGGACCTCGTTCGTGACTCACCGCCACGTCGTCGAAGACATGCGGGACTTCTTCCCGGCGACGCTCGAGCTCGCACTCGGCGCACTCGTCCTGGGCTCCCTGCTCGGGCTCGTGATCGGCGTGGTGGCGGCGATGACGCGAGGTTCGGCGATCGATTTCGTGGGCCGGCTGATCGCGATCGCCGGGCTCTCGATGCCGGCCTTCTGGCTCGCGATGCTCTTTCAGCTGATCTTCTTCGTTCAGCTCGGCTGGCTTCCGTTCGGAGGGCGGCTGGACACGGGGGCGACTCCGCCACCCGACATCACGGGGCTCTACACGATCGACAGCCTCCTGACCGGGAACGCCGGCACATTCATGGAGGCCATCAAACACCTGGTTCTGCCCGTGACGACGCTCGCATTCGCCGAGATCGGGCTGATGGCGCGCATCACGCGAACGAGCGTGCTCGAGGTGCTGGGAGAGGATTACGTGCGGACCGCCAGGGCGAAGGGCCTGCGGCGAGGACGGATCCTCTGGCGGCACTCGCTCAGGAACGCGCTCATGCCGTCCGTCACCGTCCTCGGCCTCGAGCTAGGACTGCTTGCGGGCGGCGTCTTCCTGGTCGAGACGATCTTCGCGTGGCCGGGCATCGGCCGTTACGCGTACGACGCGATCCGCGCGACCGACTACAACGCCACCCTCGGCGTGACACTCGCCGTCGCGATGGTCTACGTCGTGGTCAACCTCTTGGTCGATCTCGCGTATCTCTACCTCGACCCAAGGATCAAGTACGCGTGATGGTGGAGCTCGCCTTCGATCAACCGCGGCGTGATCCCTACGGTCGGGCATGGCGGGGCGCGAGGCGGTTCCTCAGCGCCTCCTGGCTCAACGTGATCGGCGCGACGATCGTGGTTGCGGTCCTGTTCCTCGCGGTGTTCGGCGGAGTGCTCGCGCCGAGCGACACGAACGAGCTCCACCTCCTCGATCGCCTCAGCCCGCCCTCTGGCGCTCATCTCTTCGGCACCGACGACCTCGGTCGCGACATCTTCAGCCGAGTGCTCGCCGGAGCGCGCATCTCGCTGGAGGTCGCGGCGCTCATCCTGTCGATCTCGATCACGGTCGGC
This sequence comes from Actinomycetota bacterium, assembly GCA_030854475.1. GTDB lineage: Bacteria > Actinomycetota > Thermoleophilia > Gaiellales > Gaiellaceae > JALYTD01. The sequence continues at coordinate 10,012 of JALYTD010000078.1, read as the reverse complement.
ACGCTGCTCGGCACGATCTCCGCGCTCGCCGGCGGCCTCGTCGACGAGCTGATCATGCGCGTAACCGACCTGTTCCTCGCGTTTCCGGCCCTCATTCTGGCGGCGGCGATCGCAGCCACGTTGGGGCCGAGCCTGTCGCACACGATCATGGCCCTCTCGACGGTCTACTGGCCGTGGTATGCGCGCTTGGCCCGGGGGCAGGTTCTGTCGTTGCGTGAGCGCGAGTTCGTGCTCGCAGCGCGCGTCGCTGGAGCAGGCACGATCTCGATCGTCTTCCGGCACATGCTCCGCAACGTCCTGCCCCCGATCGTCGTGTTGGGGTCGCTCGACGTCGGCTACGCCATTCTCTTCACGTCGTCGCTCAGCTTCCTCGGTCTCGGCGCGCAGCCGCCGACTCCCGAGTGGGGCGCGATGATGACCGACGGCCGCGCCTTCCTGCAAGACGCGTGGTGGTATCCGACCTTCCCCGGGCTCGCGCTCGCGCTGACCGTGCTCGGGTTCAACCTGTTCGGCGATGGGCTTCGCGACTGGCTCGACCCGCGGTTGCGAGGCAAGCTACGAGGGGCGTGATTTGCGACAAGGAGGACGACGATGAGCCGGCACCTTCCGATAGTGGCCGTCCAGGCGGCACCCGTCGCCTGGGACGTACAGGGCACGTGGGCGAAATTCGAGTCCGAGACGCGAGTGCTGCTCGGGATGTTCCCGCAGACGAAGCTGTTCGTGCATCCCGAGCTCTACCTCTCGGCGCTCGGCCCTCCGGCGAGCGCCCCGCCGCCGAGCTGGTCCCAAGAGGCGATCGCCGAGCCGGTCCCCGGCGAGCTGACGGACCGTCTTTGCGCCCTCGCGCGCGAGCTCGACGTCTGGCTCGTGCCGGGGTCGTTCTACGAGCGTGCCGAAGATGGAGCCGTCTACAACACCGCGATCGCGGTCTCGCCGCTCGGCGAGATCGCGGCTCACTACCGCAAGTGCTTTCCGTGGCGCCCCTGGGAGTCGGTCGCCGCCGGGCAACAGTTCGTCGTGTTCGATCTCGACGGCGTCGGCAAGGCCGGCCTGATGATCTGTTACGACGGCTGGTTCCCCGAGGTCTCGCGGCATCTCGCCTGGATGGGAGCCGAGGTGATCTTCCAGGTGACTGCGACCGCGACGTCCGACCGAGACCAGGAGCTCGTGCTCGCGCGCGCCAACGCGATCGTCAATCAGGTCTGGGTCGTCAACGTGAACATGGGTGGAAGGCCGGGGCCCGGGCGAAGCATCATCGTCGATCCAGAGGGCCACGTCGTACAGCTCGCCGGCGACGGCGAGGAATACCAGACCGAGGTCCTTGATCTCGATGCCTCGGCACGGGTCCGGCGTTACGGCTCTGTGGGCATGAACCGCCTCTGGAAGCAGATCGCTGAGGAGGGCCCGGCGCTCGAGCTCCCGCTTTACGGCGGTTCGTTCGCCGCAGCGCCCGAAGAGGCCCGAACACCGCTCCAAGCACCGTCGTGAGCCTGCTTTCGGTCCGGGACCTCGTTGTCCGGTTCGGGACCGAAGCCGAGCCCGTCTATGCCGTCAACGGCGTCGACTTCGAGCTCGACGAAGGCGACACGCTCGGGCTCGTCGGCGAATCCGGCAGCGGGAAGACCGTCACGAGCCTGGCGATCATCGGCTTGCTGCCTCGTACGGGAGCACGGATCGAGCGCGGCGAGATCGTCTTCAACGACGTCGACCTGACGAGCCTCGCGGAGAGTGCGCTCCGCCGTTATCGCGGCAAGGAGATCGCGATGGTCTTCCAGGATCCGATGACGAGCCTCAACCCGGTCTTGACGATCGAGGAGCAGGTCGTCGAGACGATCGCCGCACACCAGCGAATCCGCTCGAAGGCGGCGCGAGAGCGGGCGCTGGAATTGCTCGAGCTCGTCGGCATTCCGCGCCCGCAGGAACAACTGCGGCGCTACCCGCACCAGTTCTCGGGCGGCATGCGCCAACGCGTGATGATCGCGATCGCGATCGCTCTGCAGCCGAAACTCCTGATCGCGGACGAGCCGACGACCGCGTTGGACGTGACCGTTCAGGCGCAGATCCTCGAGTTGATGCAGGACTTGACCGCCGAGTCCGGCACCGCCGTGATCCTGATCAGCCATGACCTCGGCGTGGTCGCGCGAACGACCCAGCGCGTCGCCGTCATGTACGCGGGGTTCGTGGTCGAGTCGGCGCACACTCCGGAGCTGTTCGCGCACCCCCGGCATCCGTACACGGTCGGCTTGCTGCACTCGATCCCCCGTCTCGACACCGAGCCGGACGATGAACTGACTCCGATCGAGGGAGCGCCGCCCGACCAAACCCACGAACCGGTGGGCTGTCCGTTCGCCCCTCGCTGCCGCTGGCGACTCGAGGCCTGCTGGAGCGAGATGCCGCCGCTCGTCGCAGTCGCCGCAGCACACCTGCTCGCCTGTCACAACCCGGCGACGGATGAAGAGGCGCTCGCCGGCCACCCACTGCGCCCGGGTTTCGCGGCCGCCGCCGAGCCGTCCGCCCTCGTCGAGCGTGTCTGACGCACCCCCACTCGTCGAGACGCGCGAGCTCGAGGTCCATTTCCCGATCACCCGGGGCGCGGTCCTCCAGCGGACGATCGGCGCGGTGCGAGCCGTGGACGGTGTCTCGATCGCGCTGGAGCGTGGAACGACGCTGGGTCTCGTCGGCGAGTCAGGTTGTGGCAAGACGACCCTCGGTCGGTCGGTCGTGCGCCTCTACCGGCCGACAGCCGGGGCGATCCTGGTCGACGGCGAGGACATCGCCGACGCCAGCCGCGAGACGCTGCGGCACTTGCCGCGGCGGCTGCAGATGATCTTCCAGGATCCCTACGCGTCGCTCGACCCGCGCATGACGATCGGTGCGAGCGTCGGCGAGCCGCTCAGGATCCATCGTCTCGCGTCCGCCCGCATGCGCCGCGAGCGAGTGGCCGAGCTTCTCCACCGGGTCGGCCTGCGAACGCACGAGGCAACGCGCTACCCGCACGAGCTCAGCGGCGGAATGCGCCAGCGCGTCGGAATCGCGCGCGCGCTCGCCCTGAACCCGGACGGCATCGTCGCGGACGAGCCTGTGAGCTCGCTTGACGTGTCGATCCAGGCCCAGATCGTCAACCTCCTACGCCGTCTGCAGGCTGACTTCGGCCTCGCCTACCTGTTCATCTCGCACGACTTGTCGCTGGTTCGTCGCATCGCCGACCGCGTCGCCGTGATGTACCTGGGCCGGATCGTCGAGACGGCGCCGCCGCGCGACCTCTATCTGCATCCCCTGCACCCGTACACGGTGGCTCTGCTCTCCGCGATCCCGATCCCCAACCCGGTCGTCGAAGCGCAGCGTCAGCGGATCATACTGACGGGGGAGCTCCCCAGCTCGGCCGCTCCGCCGAGCGGCTGCCGTTTCCATACGCGCTGCTGGTTGCGCACCAAGTTGGGCAATCCAGACGAGTGCACGAGCGTGGATCCCGAGCTACGCCCGCTATCGGCCGGGCACGCAGTCGCTTGCCACTTCGGCGACGAGGTCGACGGTTCGGCAGAGCAGCAGTCCGTGGCGCTCGGGCTCGCCGGCTAGCCCGCCTGATCCGCCGCTTTTAGGCCGCGCTCGATCCCTGCCGAAGCGCCTGGCGCGTGCGTGCGCCTTGTCTAGACGTTCGCCCGCTAGCCGCTCATTCGAATGGCGACGTCGTACTTCCTCACGGACGTGCGCTGACCGGGGGTGTCGCCGGCAGGCATCGCGCTCAGGAACTCGTCGCCGCGCCGGTAATCGTCGTCGGTCTCGAAGAAGAGGATCGCGACCGATTCGTCGGCCTCGGGATCGTGGAGCATGATCATCTCTGTTGCGGGGATCTCCTCCGGCCGATCCCCCTCCTGCATCTCGCCCTTCATCTGTTCCATCCGGTCACTGTTGACGCCTGAGAAGGACACGACACGTGCGATGGCCATCGGAGCCTCCTTGTCGTTTGAGGCAACCCTACGCCGTCTCCGCGATCTAGATCTACAGGCGGCGCTTGACATATCGATATTCGCTGTTATCGTCATTCGATACTAACGTTTTTCGATATGGTGGTTTCCGTGAACGCGCAGGATCCATCTCGCAGCACCGAGATAGCGAAAGTTGACCCAGCTTCTGCTGTCGGACGGCACCGTGGTCGGCCCCGTCCTACTCCTGGCCGGGGCGCTCTTGGCGTTCGGAGATGTCGGTTTCCCGGGGTTCAGCTTCCCCTTCGTCTTGGTGCTCGCCGGCCTGGGTGCGTTCGTCCTCGCCGAGGTGTTCGCGCACGGTGCGCGGCTACGCGAAGACGTCGCGGCCACGATCTGACATGACACCCGATTCCCGCGATCACAAGATCTCCGTCCATCTCGATCGTCTGCTGGAGGAGCGCGGAATGACCCTGACCGAGCTCGCCGACCGGGTCGACGTCACGGTCGTCAACCTCTCGATCCTCAAGAACGGCCGCGCCCGCGCCATCCGCTTTTCCACCCTCACCGCGATCTGCGAAGCCCTGGGCTGCCAGCCCGGCGACCTGCTCACCTCCGAGGAGTAGGGACCCCTCAAGGGTCAGTTGTGCCGTGCAGACCGCCGTCCTTACCGCGCGCCGGGCGCTTGGTACTGGACTTGCTGGGCCTTACGCAGGGCATCCATCGTTTCGTCGACGGTCATGAGGACCGTCGTCTCCAACGAGCTAAGCGCACCGCCGCCGCTAATCGCCAGCGCAACGGCGGCCATGGACACGTTGTCGGGGGCCTCCCACAGGTTGTAGCCGTCGTGTGTGCCGAAGGCGTACCAGAACCCGTGGAGCTTCCCACCGACCGACTCAATGTAGGACTCAGCGGCCTTGCGGCGGTCCTCTGGGTTGCCGATCAGCCTGGCCCAGGTCTCCGGCGTGTAGCTGAACTTCGATAGATAGAGCGGCATTGTTCCTCCGTCTCGTTCGGCGGCCCGCGCGAGTCGCCGTTAGGCGTCGAAGTATGACCCGCCCCATAGCGCTGGGTGAGACGGGTTTCAAGCCCGTGGGTTGCGCGGGCAAGCGCTACCGCCGCCTACGTCTCGGCTGCCGCCCGCTCGAGCTCGTCGATCTCGATCTTCCTCATGCTCAGCATCGCCTGCATGACCCGCTGAGCCTTCTCCGGATCCGGATCGCCGAGGAGCTCGGGCAGGGCAGTGGGAACGATCTGCCAAGACAAGCCGAACTTGTCCTTCAGCCACCCGCACGGGCCTTCTTCCCCGCCCTCGGAGAGCTTGGTCCAGAACGCGTCGACCTCTTCCTGGTTCTCGCAGCTGACCTGGAATGAGATCGCCTCGCTGAACGTGAATTGGGGCCCGCCGTTGAGGGCGACGAACTTCTGCCCGTCCAGCTCGAAGCTGACGGTCATCACCGTTCCCTCGGGCCTGGGCCCCGCCGAGCCGTAGCGCGCAACGTCCACGATCCTCGAGTTAGGGAACACGGACGTGTAAAAGCTCGCCGCTTCTTCCCCTTCGATGTCGAACCACAGGAATGGAGTGATCTTCTGCATTTGCGTCGTCCTTTCTGGTTTTCGCCGCCGGTCGGCGCCGCGTCTTCCCCGTTAGACCGCCGCACCGGTGAGAACTCATCGGCCACCCGCTTGTACTCAAACCAATACGGACGTACGCTGGATTCTTGCGTCGAGCCGTTGTCCACCCGGATGACGGCTACCGAGGACTAGCGACCAAGGGCTGCGGCTCGATCCGCGGTCGGCTGGGAGGGCCAGATGAAACCGACGTTCTACAAGGGCATCGTGCTCGGTGCCGTCGTTTCCATGCTCGTGCTCGTTGCGAGCTCCGCCATCGCCGGCACCGGACTCGGCGGCATCTTCAACCTTGGCGAGTCGAATACGGTGGACGCCACGAGCGGCTTGAGCGGAGCGGTGCTGGGGCCACAGCTGCAGGTCACCAATAACGGCACCGGGGCGAGCTCTCAGAGCATCGCGGGCGTGAACAACTCGACCACGGCGGCTGCTGTGTTCGCGCGCAACAACGGCGGCGGGCCCGCAGCGGCCTTCAGCGTGCTGGCCGGCAAGGCTCCGTTCGCGGTCGGCTCGACGGGGAAGGTCAACTTCCTCAACTCCGACCTGCTCGACGGCCTCGACGCCACAGCCTTTCTGCCCGCGACAGGAAAGGCGGCGGACGCAAACCTCCTCGACGGTGTGGACTCCACGGGCTTCTACGCCTCCGGGAGCAAGGTTGCGGATTCCAATCTTCTAGACGGCCGCGACTCCAGCTCGTTCGCTCCGAACGCGATGTACGTCCTGACGAAGACAACCGATGGCTCCGCGAACGCAAGCGGCACGTGCCCAAGCGGCGACCTCTGCTTCGCTGGCGGGTACTACTGCGACACGGGTGACGTGATGGTCAGCGGCGGGTTCTCCGAGATCGACAACGGCACGCGTCTCGTCGCCAGCGAGCCGTTCACCCCAAATCCACAGGACACGTGGCGGGTGAAGTTCGTCAACAACAGCACAGAGGACACCATTCAGGTCCACACGATCTGCCTCGACAACCCACCCGCCCACTAGTCAGCCAGGCAACTACGTCGTCGCGAAGAAGCCCGCCCACCCGGCGGGCTTCTTTCGCTCCGATGGCACACTTCGAGGTGTATGACCACCGTTGCCGAGATCGTCCTCGCCGTGCTCATCCTCCTGCCCGTGCTCGTCGTCGGCGTCGTCTTCGTGTGGGCTGCGCAGAGGGACGGCGAAGAGGACCGTGCCCTCCAAAAGCGCCTCGGCATCCGGCGGCGGACACGGCTCGGGCGCTAGTCGTTCCCGAGATGGACATCGATCCGACCGATCCGCAGGCGTGGTTCGAGGCGACCGCGCAAGAGGCGCTCGACTCGGTGCCGCCGGACCTGCGCGCCCGAATGTCGAACATGGAGCTCGTGGTCGAGGACGAACCGCCCCCGGGCCGGCGGCTGCTCGGGCTCTATCAGGGCGTGCCGCTGACCAGGCGCAGCAGCAACTACGGAGGCGTCCTACCGGACAAGATCACCATCTACCGAGGCCCGCTCGAGCGCCTCTACGCGCACGACCCGGAACGTCTCCGCCAGGAGGTGCGACGCGTCGTCCTTCATGAGCTCGCTCACCATTTCGGCATCAGCGACCAGCGCCTAATCGAGATCGACCGGTACTGACCACCGATGAGTTTTCGATCTCCTCGCCGTCCTAGCGTCTGTGGCGATCGAAGCCGGAGGAGACGACCTGAAGACGATGACGGCACGTCGCAGTGACCGCGTACGATGCGCTGCGGTGCAAGACTCGTCACTCACCGTCAAGCCCGCCGCGGACGAGCTGGAGCAGCAGCTCGAGCAGCATCGGGCTGAGCTCACCGCGTACTGCTACCGCATGCTGGGCTCGCCGTTCGAAGCCGAGGACGCGGTGCAGGACACGTTCGTGCGGGCCTGGCGGAGCTACGACCGTTTCGAGGGCCGTTCGGCGCTGCGCTCATGGCTCTACCGCATCGCGACGAACGTCTGCCTCGACCTGCTGAACGGGAGGGAGCGCCGCGCCCGTCCGATGGATCTCGGGCCGGCGTGGAACCCCGACGGTCCGATCGGCCGCACGCTCCCGGAGGTGACGTGGATCGCGCCGGTCCCGGACGGCCTCGTCGTACCGTCTGAGGGGGACCCCGCGGACGTGGCCGTCTCGCGCGAGACGATCCGCCTCGCGTTCGTCGCCGCCCTGCAGCACCTTCCACCCCGCCAGCGCGCGGTGCTCATCCTGTGCGAGGTCCTGCGCTGGAAGGCGACCGAGGTGGCAGAGCTTCTGGAGACGAGCGTGGCGTCGGTCAACAGCGCTCTCCAGCGCGCGCGGGCGACGCTCGAGGCGAGCGGTGCCAGCTCGACTGACCCGGCGCCCGTGATGGACGAGGCTCAACGGGAGCTGCTCGCGCGCTACGTCGAGGCGTTCGAGCGCTATGACATGGACGCGCTCACCGCGCTGATCCAGGAGGACGCGACGCAGTCGATGCCGCCGTACGAGCTGTGGCTGAGCGGGCGCGAGAACATCCTCCGCTGGTGGGTCGGCACGGGGGCCGGCTGTCGCGGGTCACGAGTGATCCCGACCGTGGCGGCCAATGGCTCGCCGGCGTTCGGGCAGTACAAGCCGAGCGAATCCGGAAGCGGCTACGACCCCTGGGCGCTCCAGGTGCTCGAGGTCGCCGACGGACAGATCGTCGAGTTCACGTTCTTCCTCGACACGGAGCGGGTGTTCCCCCTTTTCGGGCTACCCGCCCGGCTCGATTCGTAGAGAGAGTCAAGTCAATCCGGCAGGACGTCGCGCAGCCCCATGAAGCCGACCAGCTCGAGCAATTCGCTCGACGCATGGCGGAGGCGGACCTGACAGCCGTGCCGCCGGGCCGCGAGCTGAAGCCGCGCCAGGGCATCGATCGTCACACCGTCGGGCTCGACACGGCTCACGTCGCACAGAGCGACGCCGGCGCCGCTCCCTTCGAGCAACGCGCAGACACGCTCGCAGAGGCCGTGCAGGTCGGCGCGGGCGATGGGGCCGTCGATTGCGAAGGCAATCGCTTGCGGCGCAGGAGCCATCGGGAGATAGACCGCTCGGCCGGCGAAAACTCATCGCCGCGGCGACCGATGAGTTCTGGCGCGCGCCATGGTCTAAGCATTCGATCGCACATGGACGAACCGAAAGGAACTCGCCGATGACCGCCACCGATAGCCGAACCCGCTGGCTGGCGCTGTACGTGCTCTGCCTCGCCAGCCTGATGATCGTCCTCGACGTGACGGTCGTGAACGTCGCGCTGCCGTCGATCAGGGGCGATCTCGGCTTTTCCAAGACTTCGCTGGCCTGGGTGGTGAACGCCTACCTGCTCACCTACGGCGGCTTCCTCCTGCTCGGTGGCCGGCTGGGCGACCTGTTCGGGCACCGCCGCCTGTTCCTCTTCGGCATCACCCTCTTCACCTTGGCCTCGCTGGTCTGTGGATTGTCGAACTCGCAGGGCATGCTTGTGGCAGCTCGAGCCGTGCAGGGGCTCGGCGGGGCTGTCTCGTCGGCGGTCTCGCTCTCGCTGATGATGAACCTGTTCACCGAGCCGGCCGAGCGGGCGAAGGCGATGGGTGTCTTCGGCTTCGTCGCCGCCGGCGGCGGCAGCATCGGCGTGCTCGTCGGCGGCATTCTCACCGACGTGCTCAACTGGCACTGGATCTTCCTCGTCAACTTCCCGATCGGCGCCCTCGTCTATTTCCTCGCGCTGCGCCTGCTGCCGCCTGCGCCAAGCTCGGCGCGCGGGCGTCTCGACGTCGCCGGCGCGGTCACAGTGACGGCCGCGCTGATGCTCGCCGTCTACGCGATCGTGAACGGCAACCAGGAGGGCTGGACGTCAGGCCAGACACTGGGCCTGCTCGGCGGTGCGGTGGCGCTGCTCGCGCTCTTCCTGACGATCGAGTCGCGGGTTCGCTCACCGCTCGTGCCGCTGGGCCTCTTCCGGCTGCGCAACGTCGCGGTCTCGAACATCGTCGGGGTCCTGTGGGCGGCAGCGATGTTCGCCTGGTTCTTCCTCGCCGCGCTCTACCTGCAGGTGGTGCTCGGGTACAGCCCGCTGCAGGTCGGCCTCGCCTTTCTGCCCGCCAACCTGATCATGGGCGCGTTCTCGCTCGGCCTTTCCGCGAAGCTCGTGCTGCGCTTCGGCTTCAGAATCCCACTGGCGGCCGGCCTGTCGCTCGCCACGGTCGGGCTGGTGCTGTTCGTGCGGGCGCCTGTCGACGGGAGCTTCGTCGTCGACGTCCTCCCGAGCATGATCCTGCTCGGCTTCGGCGCCGGCATGGCGTTCAACCCGGTGCTGCTCGCGGCGATGAGCGACGTCAAGCCGGAGGAGTCCGGGCTCGCCTCGGGAGTCGTCAACACCGCATTCATGATGGGCGGCGCGCTGGGCCTTGCCGTCCTCGCCAGCATCGCCGCCTCCCGCACCGACAGCCTGCGCGCCTCGGGCGACAGCCCGCTAGCGGCACTCGTCGGCGGCTATCACGCCGCGTTCC
>JALYTD010000047.1 GCA_030854475.1 Actinomycetota bacterium | reverse complement strand
CCTGCGGCGTTCAGCCGCAGGCGCGGCCAGTCCGCAAGGCGGACGGTCTCGATTTTGGCACGAAGCCGCGCTAGGGTCTGAACACGGGGTGGCGTCACCGGCGTGGGGAGAGGAATGGGCGAAGGTCAGCCAAAGAATGTCCCAGCGAGCCGTAGACGCATCATCGAGCGGCCGCGCCTAACGCGCCTGCTAGACCAGACGGCGTCGCGAATCATCATGCTGGTCGCGCCTGCCGGCTACGGAAAAACGACGCTGGCCCAGCAATGGCTCGCGGACAAGCCGCACGCGTGGTACCGCGGAGCGTCTGAGTCCCAAGACGTGGCCGCCCTCGCCGCAATCCTCTCCGGCATCGTCTCAGATCTCGTGCCGGGGGCCGGTGAGCGGCTTCAGGCACGACTACGGGCTAGCCCAGAGCCCGAACGTGAAGTCGATGTGTTTGTCGATCTCATGGTTGAAGCCCTCGCGGGGTGGCCTCGGGGCGCCTGGTTGGCCTTCGACGACTACCAGTTCGCGATGGAATCTCCTTTCGCGGAACGGTTCATCGGGCAACTCGCCCTTGAAGCACCGGTACAGCTCATCTTGACCAGTCGACGCCGCCCGACGTGGGCTAGCGCGCGAAGGTTGCTTTACGGAGAGATTTACGAAATCGGTCAAGCCGCGCTCACGATGGACGAAGAAGAGGCAAGCGCGGTGCTAGCTCACCGGCCATTGACTCAAATGCCAGGGCTCGTTGCATTAGCCGGAGGCTGGCCAGCCGTGATTGGGCTCGCGGCATTGACTGACACGGAACTTCCGGAGAGCGAAGTACCAAACGCGCTGTACGACTACTTCGCGGCCGAGCTCTATAAGGAAGCGACGCCCACCGTCCAGAAAGCCCTCTGTCGCCTCGCCATTCTCCCGACCCTCGACCAATCAGTGGCGTGTGCGGTCTTGGGAACGGATTCGATCGAGATTCTGGAGGAAGCAGCACGAATCGGATTCTTCAGCTTGTCACGACATTCCTCCGAACTTCACCCCCTGCTGAAGTCGTTCCTAACGACGAAATTCAATGAGACGCCTACGGATGAAAGCGCTCTGATAGTCCGCCTTACCGCCGAGACGCTGCTTCAATGCGGCCGCTGGGACGACGTCTTCGTTTTGATCAAGCGATTAGGCCCCCCAGATCTGATGGACAAACTCATCGAAGTATCGCTATCCGATCTCGTCTCTTCCGGACGATTAGCGACACTAGAACGATGGACCGAGTACGCCCATGACTGTGGGTTTGATTCACCGGCCATCGCGCTCGCGAGAGCGGAAGTCGCTTTTCGACAAGGAAGGCACGGATCGGCAAAAGCTCTGGCTCTTCAGGCCGCGCATACGTTTGGGGATGATCATCCCCTGGCACCACGAGCTCTCTCCATCGCTGGCCACGCTGCCCATCTCCTGAACGAAGAGGCATCGGGCCTCAACTATCACACGCGAGCCCGTACGTTGGCGACCACACACGTGGACTTGAGAAATGCGCTCTGGGGCCAGTTGATTTGTGCCAACCAGATTGACGGGCCAGAGGTCGAAGGCATTCTCTCCGAGCTTGAAACCCTGAGCGTGGTATCCGTGAATGACGCAGTCCGCGCAGCAACCGCTGAGTTCGTAGTGGCGCTTAGGAGAGGCGGAATCCGCGAGGTGGTACCAAGAATGCTGATGATGCGAGATCTCGCGCCCCATGCTGATGATGCGCTTGTACGGACAGCTTTTCTCCATACATGTGCCCGCGGTCTTGGACTCGTTGGCGACTATCTCGAGGCCGCGAACACAGCTGATGCAGTAACCCGCGATGCCGAGCGTTTCCGCCTTACCTTCGTACTCCCGCACGCATTGATCGCGAAGGCTGTTGCCGAATTGGGCGCCCGGCACTTCGGCCGTTGCGCAAGCGCCCTTGACCGTACCGAAAAGTTGGCTGTCTCACTGGGTGATGGTCACAACGTCATAGAGGCCGCTGCCGTTCGATGTCGGCTTCTATCGGTGCAACGTGCTTTTGAATCGGCTGTCTCCACGACGGGCATAGGACTGCATAGCGACATCAACCAAACGCTCCGTGCCGAGTTCATGGCGAGCCGTGCACTCGCTTTGTCTGGACAGGGGTCTTGGGCAGAGGCTAGAGGCCTAGCCAGGGAAGCCTTTTCACTGGCTCAGACCATCGAAGGAAGCGTCTTAGCGCTTTGGGCGACTGCCGCGATTGCCGTGGCCTCAGGAACGAAGAGCGCATCATCGGCACTTAAAAAGGCATTTCAAGCGTCTTGCTCAACCGGCAATATCGACAGCTTCGTAGTCACCTACCGTTCTGTACCTGCTGTCCTGACCGCTATGGCATCGCGGATACGATCTGACGAGCTTGGGAGAATCCTCGCCGACGCCGGCGACGCAGACCTCGCATCGCGCTTAGGAATTGCACTTCCAGCCGGATTTAGCGACCACCACAATCTGCTTTCACCTCGTGAGGAGGAGGTCTATGACCTGGTCGTTCAGGGCCTCACGAATAAGGAAATCGCGGGGGTCTTGGTAATTAGCGAAGTGACGGTGAAGGTCCACGTACGCCACATCCTTCAAAAGCTTGGCGTGCGCAGCCGGACCGAGGCCGCCGGGAAAGCTACAGCGCTACGGACGCAACGAGACGCGGTTCCGCATTAATCGCTGCAGCCGCGCGTTTGCTGAAGCTGAATTGGGGACTCTTGCCGGAGCGATAATCCTCCGAAGCGCCGGCTAGAATTGCCTCGAACGCAGCTACAACACTCGTATCGAACTGGGACTCAACAGCTTGGGCGAGACGAAGCCGAGCCACACGGCTAGGCATCGCATCACGGTAAGGGCGATCCGACGTCATTGCGTCGTATGAGTCTGCCACCGCGATGATTCGAGACAGCAAAGGAATCGCGGACCCCTGCAGGCGGTCCGGGTAGCCGTGACCATCGACGCGCTCGTGATGATGGCGAACGACAGCCGCAGTCTCGGCGTAATCTTCAACGTTCGCAAGAATCCTTTCGCCAATCGCGGAGTGCTCTTCCATCTGTCTCCGCTCATCGAGAGTTAATGGTCCCGGCTTCTCCAGCAATCCCGGAGTGAGCCCGACCTTTCCGATGTCGTGAACGAGCCCGCAGAGATGGGCATGGCGTTGATCGTCCTCTGACAAGCCCATCCGTTCTGCAATATCGCGAGCGTAAACTGCAACTGCGGCGGAGTGACCGGCTGTATACCTATCCCGTGCGTCAAGAGTGGCGACGAGAGCCGTCGCGAAGGAGAGGTTCGCGCGCTCGAGACGAGCATTCGCGTCGATGAGTTCTTCCGTAAGGCTCCGTTGCTCTCGGTAGAGAAGGAAAAGGCGTTGGGCGGCTAGAGCCGGTACGGCGAACAAGGGAAGCGTCCAAGGCGACAACTCCGCATACGCGATGGCCAGCAGCGCTACCACGGGTGTGTACAAGGGAATTGAGGCAGCCACTAGTGGGCCTAGCAACCTCACAATGTCAACCATGTCGCCGTTTCTTCGCACTCGGTGCGTCACGGCTGTGAATGCGACATCAAGGATTTCCGCAGTAGCCGCGCAGAGCATCGTCGCAACGACGACGCCAGCAATTCTGTCGGAGGCGATTGCCATCACAAGCGCAGCGCTTGCTCCCGTAGCTGCGCCTGTGATCGCGCGGATCGACGTGTAAGTCGCCCACTTCATGTACGGGCGTCGGAAATCGCCAAGCTGAGAGGCTGCAGCGACCAACATTGCTGCGAAGGGGCCAAAGAGAACTGCGGCAAGCAGCGTTGGAAGGAGGGCAATCGAACTCTCGGTGGTGTGACTAAGTCGGATGCTCCCCCGCTCCGCGACGAGCGCGATGACAGCGAGTCCGAGTACGGCCCACCAATTGGGCGAAGGCCGTTCGATGCCCGCGACCACGACTCCGACCGTCGATGCGAGAACAGCTAGGCCCGCTACGTAAGCAGCCAGAAGATGGTCGGGCGCAGCACGCGCGGAACGGTGGGTTGCAGAAATTTCGGTCAAGGCCTTGAACCTCCCCCAAAAGGGGTATAACCTTTAGTTGCCGTTAGTCCCCAAGATGAAGGAGTTCGAATGAGCGCCGTACGCCGCTTGTTCGGTCGAGTGACCGTAGTCGGGTTCTCGAAGGACTGGTAGAGCCCGCGTAGCATCCGTTTTCCACAGACTGTGGACATCCCCCTGTTGAGGGATTTCCACAGGGTTGGGGAAAACAAGGCAGGAACGCCGTCTCGGCGAGCCGAACGTAGGGGGTTCGCCCGTGACGGGCTGCGCTACTTCCGCTTGCTCTAACCGATGATGCTGCGGCGGAAGCCGACTGCAACCGCGTGGGCGCGGGAGCGCGCCTGCAGCTTCGCGAGCAAATGGCGGACGTGCGACTTGACCGTCTCCTCGGAAAGGAAGAGACGAACGCCGATCTCGCGATTCACGAGGCCCTCGGAGATCAGCTGCAGCACCTCGACCTCACGGGCGGTCGGCTCCTGTTCAAGCTCCTGGAGCGGGCCGGCGAAGGGAATTACCTCCGCGCCCTCGTTCGTGTTCCGCCGAGCGGCCACAGCGTCGAAACGACTCTTGTGGTCCATGTAGCGGGACAGAATCTCTTTGCGCTCTGCAGCGTCCATGGTGCGAGTATCGGCCTCGCTTACAGGGCGCTTTAGTGATTTGAGGTAACTCCTTTGGGGGGTATCTCGGCTAAGAAAGCGCGGTTCCGCGCTTAGCCGCCGCGTGGCCCGGCTCGGCTGGCAGAGCGCTTTCGTCCGCATCATCCGGCGTGTGCTCCAGCGAGGCCTCCACGCGCGCGAGCGTCTCCTGGTCGACATTCAGCGGATGGTGGCAGGCAGCCAGGTGCCCGTTGCCGTAATCCACGAGCGGAGGCTCGACCTGGGAGCAGATCTCGGTCGCGTAGCGGCAGCGGGGGTGAAATCGGCAGCCGGAGGGCGGATCCACCGGCGAGGGGACGTCGCCCTGCAGCACGATCCGCTCGCGCTGCTCCGACAGGTCGGGATCGGGGATCGGCACCGCGGAGAGCAGCGCTTCGGTGTAAGGCATGATCGGCCGCTCGTACAGCTCCTCCGCCGGCGAGAGCTCGACGAGCTTGCCGAGGTACATGACCGCGATCCGGTCGGAGACGTGGCGCACGACGCCAAGGTCGTGCGCGATGAAGATGTAGGTCAGCTGAAACTTGTCCTGCAGCTCTTCGAGCAGGTTGATCATCTGCGCCTGGATCGAGACGTCGAGTGCAGAAACCGGCTCGTCGGCGACAATCAGCTTCGGCCGCAGCGCGAGCGCTCGGGCGACGCCGATCCGCTGGCGCTGGCCGCCGGAAAACTCGTGCGGGAAGCGGTTGTAGTGCTCCGGCGAGAGCCCGACCTGCTCCAAGAGCTCCTCGACGATCCGCTTGCGCTCCCCGCGGTCGCCGATGCCGTGGACCCGCAACGGGTCGCTGATGATCGTTCCCACGCGCTTGCGCGGGTTCAGGCTCGCGTAGGGGTCCTGGAAGATCATCTGCATCTGCCGGCGCAGCGGGCGCAGGGCGCGGGAGCCCAGCTTCCCGATCGACCTGCCGCCGAAGAGGACGTCTCCGGCGGTCGGCTCGTGGAGCCGGACGATGCAGCGGCCGAGGGTCGACTTGCCGCAACCCGATTCGCCGACGAGACCGAGAGTCTCCCCCTCGCGCACGCTGAAGGTGACGTCGTCCACCGCGTGGACGCGCGCAACCTCGCGCTGGAGCACGCCCTTGCGGATCGGGAAGTACTTGCGTACGCCGCGAACCTCGACGAGCGGAGTGGCATTCGTGCTCACGCGACTGCGATCCGGCCGTGGATCGTGTCATCGCGTACGCGCCGCTTGTCCTCGACCGGGAGCCAGCAGCGGTCGACGTGATCCGGCTGATCGACACGGTTCTCGAGCGTCGGCTCCTCGAAGCACCTGTCGAACGCGTGCGGGCAGCGCGGGCGGAACTTGCAGCCCTGAGGCAGGTTGATCAGCGACGGCGGAGCGCCGGGGATCGAGTACAGCTTCTCGCTCTTCGGGCGGTCGAGCCGCGGAATCGACCCGAGCAGCCCCCAGGTGTAGGGGTGCTGGGGGTCGTAGAAGACCTCCCGCTTCGACCCGCGCTCGACGATCCGGCCGCCGTACATGACGACGATCTCGTCCGCGACGTCCGCGACCACGCCGAGGTCGTGCGTGATCAGGATCACGGACGAGTTGAAGTCGTCCTTGAGCTGGTCGATCAACTCGATGATCTGCGCCTGGATCGTCACGTCGAGCGCAGTTGTCGGCTCGTCGGCGATCAGGATGTCCGGGTTGCAGGAAAGCGCCATCGCGATCATCGCCCGTTGGCGCATGCCGCCCGAAAACTGGTGCGGGTAGTCGTCCACGCGCTGGGCGGGGTTGGGGATCCCGACCTGCCGCAGCAGCTCGATCGCCCGGGCGCGGGCGGCGCGCTTGCCCACCTTCTCGTGCGTCAGGATCGCCTCGACGATCTGCTCGCCGACCCGGTAGACCGGGTTCATCGAGGTCATCGGGTCCTGGAAGATCATCGCGATCTCGTAGCCACGGATCTCGCGCAGGCGGGCTTCGGGCATCGAGAGCAGCTCCTGGCCGCGGTAGTTGACGCTGCCCTCGAACACGGTGTTACTCGCGCGCGTGAGCCCGAGCAGTGTCAGCGCAGTCACGCTCTTGCCGGAGCCGGACTCGCCGACGACGCCGAGCACCTTGCCGCGGTCGAGCTCGAAGTCGACCCCGTCCACGGCGTGCACGATCCCGTCCTCCGTCGTGAACCGGACCTTGAGGCCGTGCACCTCCAGCAGTCGCTCGGACATTGGCCTAGACCGCTCTGATGCGTGGGTCGAGGTAGGCGTAGAACAGGTCGATCAGCGCGCTGACGAAGACGATGAAGAACGCACCGTAGAGCGTCACGCCCATGATCGGGGGCAGGTCGAGCTCACCGACGGAGCTCGCCGCGTACTGGCCGACGCCGTGGAGGTCGAACACGGTCTCCGTGAGGATCGCCCCACCCCCCAGGACGGCGGCGAAGTCGAGGCCGAAGAGGCTCACGATCGGGATCAGCGAGTTGCGCAGGACGTGCTTCAGCAGCACTCGCCTGGGGGTCAGGCCCTTGGCCTTGGCGGTGCGGACGAAGTCCTCGTTGATCACGTCCAGGATGTTCGAGCGCAGCACGCGCCCGTAGAAGCCGATGAACAGCACGGAGAGCACCATCCACGGCAGGATCATGTGGTACAGCCATTGCCCCGGGTCGTGCGTCAGCGCCACGTATTCGCCGTCGGGGAAGATGGGGTGCTTGGGCTTCTCGGCGAGGAAATAGCGCGCCACGATCCCGAGCCAGAAGACCGGCATCGAGATCCCGACCAAGGCGATGATCGTGACCAGTCGGTCCATCCACCTCCCGGCGGTCACCGCCGCCACGGTTCCGACGACGATCCCGAAGAAGAGCCAGATGATCCCGGCCCCGATGCAGAGCGAGAACGTCGCCGGCAAGCCGAGCCTGATCTGCTGGACGACGTCGGTCTGGTTCTGGAAGGAGCGCAGCTTGTCGTACTCGCCGTCCTTGCCCGGAGCGACGCCGTTGAACGCCTTCTGCATCATCCGGAAGTACTGGACGTAGAAGGGCTTGTCGAAGCCCCACTTCTTGCGGATGTTAACCACGTTCGCCTTGGTCGGGTTCTTGCCGGCCATCCGCTCGGCGGGGTCGCCGTTCGGAACGAGCACGAAGACGACGAAGACGATCAGGCTGACGAAGAAGAGGACGATCAGCATCCCGAGCAAGCGCCGCAGGATGAACGCGATCAATGCTCCACCCGCACCTTCGCCCGGGGATCCAGCGCGTCCCGCAGGCCGTCACCAAAGACGTTGAGCGAGAGCACCGTGAGCACGATCGCGATCCCGGGCACGATCGCGAGCCACGGCGCCGTGACGATCCGGGCCTGGCCCTCGGCGGTCAGGTTCCCCCACGAGGGGTTAGGCGGCTGGACGCCCGCGCCGAGGAACGAGAGGCCGGCCTCGGTGAGGATGTTGCTCGCGATGATCAGCGTGAAGAAGACGAGCGCGGATGACGCGATGTTCGGCAGGAGATCCGAGAACATCACCCGGAGAGGGCTGGCTCCTTGTCCGATCGCGGCCTCGATGAACTCCTTCTGACGCAGCGACAGGATCTGCCCCCGGAGCGGCCGCCCGATGTACGGGATGAGGACGTAGGAGATCACCAGCGTGGGGATCCAGAGGCTGCCGCTTTGGATGTTGATCCCGAAGTGGTGGAAGCCGCCGATCGCCAGCGCGCTGCCGAGCGCGATCGCCAACAGCAGCACGGGGAACGCCCAGATCAGATCGAAGAACCTCGTGATGATCCAGTCCACCCAGCCGCCGAAATAGCCGGCGCACAGGGCCAGGACGATCGCAACGAGCGTGCAGAGGAGCGCGGAGCCGATCCCGACCTTGAGCGAGTTCGAGCCGCCGTACAGGAGCCGGACGGCGACGTCGCGGCCCAGATCGTCGGACCCCAGCACCATCTTCCCCTGGCAATGCCACCAGCACGGTCCGAGAATGGACGCCTTTCCGGCTTGCCGCACCTCACCGGTGACCGGGTCGAACGTCGTCTCGGACGCCTTGACCACCTGGACCCGCTTCCCGTCCTTGACGACCGACTCGACCACCTGCTTGTACCCGATGTGTGCGACGCGATGGGAGTAGACCGGCGCCAGCGCGCACGCGGCCACGATCACGACGAAGAGGCCGAGGAAGCCGAGCGCCACCCAGTTCCTGCGCAACCGCCGCCACGCCAGGTACCAAGGGCTGCGGCCGACGATCGCGACGCCGTGTTCCTCTGCCGCGAGAACTGAGGCCGAATCGAGTGAGAACTCGGTTGCGGGCTCGATCGCCATCCGCGGGGCGAGTCTACGCAAACGACGAGGGCGCCGGTCGCGGCGCCCTCGTCGTATTAACCCTGCAATTCGCCGGACTTACTTCGGACAGATCCTGGCGAAGTCGAAGTGGTAGATCGGCTGGTTGACATAGCAGCTCATCTTCACGCGAGGCCCGAAGAAGTCGCTGAAGACGCGGTTCACGTACGGCGCCCACAGCGCCTGCTGCATCACCATCTTGTCGACCGCCGCCCACTGCTCGTTCACGAAGCTCGTCAGTGGGAGCCTGTTCAACTGCTCGATCCGCTTGTTGATCGCCGCCACGTTGGCGTTCGAGAAGTTGTTGTTGTTCTGGTCGGTGATGCGGTTGCCGTTCAGCAGCACGTCGAACCAGTCGGAGGGATGCGGATAGTCCTCCAACCAGCGGGCCCAGCCGATGTCACGGTTCGGTGTCGACTGGTTGCCGATCGTCGTGTAGTAGGTCGACCGAGGCAGGATCTTGATCGTGGTCTTGAACCCGATCGAGTCCAGGGTCGCCGCCAGGAGCTCCGTCGCCTTCTGGTTGTCGGGCACCGAGCGGCCCCAGACCGTGATCTTTGCGCCTTTCACGCCGGCCTGGGTGACCAGCTGCCGTGCCTTCGCGAGGTTCCGCGGATACAGGTTCAGCTTCTTGTACGACGGATACGGCGGCGGCAGAACGTTCTGCGTCGGCTGTGCGAGCCCGCCGTAGATCGCCGTCCCCAGAGCCTTCCGGTTGATGGCGTAGTTGACCGCCTGCCGTGCCTTCAGCTTCTTGAAGACCGGGCTGCGGGTGTTCATCCAGTAGTAGTAGGTGTTCGCCGAGGCGTACAGCCGGAGCCGGCTCTTGTACTTGCTGTTGACGGTTCCGAGCCGGTCGGTCGGAATCGCGTGCTCCGTGTAGTCGGCCTGGCCGCGAATCACCTGGTCGATCGCCGCCGAAGCATCACCGACGAGCTTGACGGTGATCTTGTTCGGTCCCGGCTTCTTGATCCACTTGCTCGGCTTGAAGCGCTTGTTCCGAACGAGCGTGAAGCCCTGGTTGGGCACGTAGTTGATGATCCGGTACCCAGCGTTCGAGGGCATGTTGTTCGTCGACTGGTCGGTGTTGGGCGTCCCGGCCGGAACCGGCGACGCAAACAGCAGCGCCAGGATCGAGAGGAAGTCGCCTCGAGGCGAGACGAGCCGGAAGGTCACGGTGCGCTTCTTGTTGTTCCCGATGACCCCCGGGATGTCGCCCTTGAGCGTCTTCGAGAACTTCTCGGCGCCGACGATGTTCGTGTAGAACCCGACGCCCTGCGAGTTGCTGAGGTACAGGCGCTTGATCGTGTACTTGAAGTCGGTCGCGCGAATCGGCTTGCCGTTCGAGTACTTCAGCCCCTTGCGGAGCGTGAACGTGTACTGCTTGCCCGCTCGCGAGATCTTGGGCAGCTTGGCTGCCAGCCCTGGAACGAGGCGGCCGCCAGCCTTGCCTGCCTGATGCGGATACGTCACGAGCGTCTGGAACACGTGGTACATCAGCGACCAGCTCTGGCCCGTGTAGGCCTGAGCGGGATCGAGGTAGTCCACGGTGTCGTAGACGGCCCTGAAGTTCCCGAATTTCTTCGCCTTCTGTGCGTGCGGCTTGCTATTGGCGCTCACGCCGTAGGCCGCGGTGAGAAGGGCGATTCCGGTCACGATCGCCAGCACGCTCGCGACCCGAATCCACCGTTGTCTAATGCTCATTCACACCTCCCGTTGGGACCCGAGTAACGAGTCGTAAAGCTCTGCTCGCGCCTATCTTCGCAGAGTTTCTCCCCTGGCGACTGTGACGTTTGCTAGGCGGTACGGTTAGGCGGCCGCTTGCGGTTTTACTCTCCGTACCGCGCCTGCGAGCTCAACTTGCCGTTCCAGAAGCACAGTTGGTAGTACGGCGTCTTGGGAAGCGTGCTGAGGCCGTAGTCCCAACATTCCTGGAAGCCCTCGTCGACCTCGCCGGGGGTGGGGTACGGGATGAACGACGTTTGCTCGGGACGCCCGAGGGCCGCGCGAACCTGCTGCTTGGTCATCCCGTTGCGCACTTTCGCGACCCTGGCGGAGAAGGGTCGCGGCTCGTCTCGGGTGAGCAGCACGGCTGCGGTGGCCGTCGCTGCGGCCACCAGCACTGCGAGCGCGGCAATTGTGGCCTTACGCCTCACGCGTGCTGTAGAGGATACGGCCGAGCGCGAGGACTTCTGCGGACTCGTTGACGACTTCTGCGTCGGCGACGCCAACCGAGCGGCCGAGCCTCACGACGCGCGCCCGGGCGACGAGCGGTTCGCGGCCCGCCGTCTTGAGGAAGTCGACGCGCATGTCGATCGTCGGCACCCCGCGGCCGAGCTTGGTCGCGATCGCGTAGTCGCCTGCGATGTCGAGCAAGGACGCGATCACCCCGCCGTGCAAGTAGGGGACGTCCGGGTCGCTGACCAGCTCTTCCCTGAACGGCATCCGCACCTCTGCCGTGCCCGGCTCCTCGCTTTCGAACTCGAGCGCCAGGAAGACATGGAAGGGCGAAGTCTCGAACTCGTGTTTCACGTTGCTCACGGCGTGAGGATCACCTTCCCGAACACCTTGCGCTGCTCGATCGCCTCGTGCGCCTCGGCGGCCTTCGTCAGCGCCAGGACTCGGTCGATCACGGGGCGGATGCGTCCTTGCCGGACGAGGTCGAGCAGCGTCTCGAGGCCGTCGCGCGTCCAGCCGTCGGAGCCCATGATCGTCTGCTCGCGCGTCCACACATAGCGCAGGTCGGTGACGGCCTCGTAGCCGCTCGTGGCTCCGCAGGTGAGCAGGCGGCCCCCGTGCTTGAGCGAGCGGATGCTCGTCGGCCACGTGGCCTGGCCCGAGTAGTCGACGACGACGTCCACGCCTTGCTTGCCGGTCGCTTGCCACAGGGCCTTGCCCCAGTCGGCGGCGCTCGTGTCCACAACGTGGTCGGCTCCGAGCTGGCTCAGCAACGAGCGCTTGACGTCGTCGCTCGAGGCGGCGTAGACCTCGGCGCCGCGGAGCTTGGCGATCTGCACGGCCGCTGTGCCGACACCGCCGCTCGCGCCGATCACGAGCACGCTTTCGCCTTCGCGCACTGCGCCGCGGTCGACGAGCATCTTCCAGGCGGTCCCGTATGCGATCGGAAGCGCCGCCGCGTCCTCGAGCTCGACGTCGTCGGGGAGCGGGATCAGATTCGCGCGGGGGGCAGCGACGTACTGGGCAAGGCCGCCCTGCGTGTTCTCGCCGATCGCGCCCTCGGGGACGAGCGGGTCGACGAGGACTCGCTGCCCGGTCTCGGTATCGACCCCGGCGATGTCTCCGCCCGAGATGTGCGGCAGATCCGTCTGCACGCCCGGCATGCCGCGGCGGACGAAGACGTCCAGGTGGTTGAGCGCGCACGCCTTCACCTCGACCAGCGTCTCGTGCTCTCGAGGCTCCGGGCGCGGCCACTCTGGCTCCAATCGCAGGACCTCGGGGCCGCCGTGCTCGTGGAAGACGATGGCGCGCATCGTCGCTCCGGCGGCGACCGTCATCGGCGACGCTGGTTTACTAGCGCGGCATGGTCGCCCCCGAGGACTGGCAGGCGGAGCTCGAGAGCCGGCGCGCCGCGGTGCAGTCGATCGCGGGCGAGCAGGAGTGTGATGCGGTGCTCTTGTTCGGGGCGCACGGTCACGCCGAGCATTTTCGCTACCTGACGAACTTCGCGCCGGTGCTGGGTGACTCATGGCTTTTGCTGCTGAACGGTGAGGCAACCTGCGTGCTCGACTTCGGGTGGCAGCTCGAGGAGGCCAGGCGGCGCTCCGGCATCGAGGAGTGGCAGGGGCAGCTGGGCGCTGCATCCCTCGTCGGGGAAATCCTGGCGGGCGCGTCGCCGTCCCGCGTGGGCGTGGCGGGCCTCGACCGCTTGCCCGTGACCGCGTTCGAGACCTTGCGCGAGCCGCTCCACCGGACGGAGTTCCTGGACGTGGGGCCGTCCGTGGCCAAGCTGCGGCGCCGCAAGACGCCGCTCGAGGTCGAGCAGCTGCGCGAGGCCGCCCGCCTGACCGACGTGGGTCTCGACGCGGCTCGGGCCGGCGCACAACCGGGCGTGACCGAGCGCGAGCTCGCGGCCGACATCGGCCGGGCGCTCGGGCCCGAATGGGCCTTCCCGCCAACGGTGATCAGCGGCAACGACGATCCGATCCCGATCCGCGAGCCGACCGACCGCAAGCTGGAGGCCGGCGACTCGGTCATGGTCGACATCGGCGCAGCGCACGAGGGTTATCAGGCCGACGCCTCCCGCACCTTCGTGCTCGGGGAGGCGAACTCTGAACAGCGCCGCGTCTGGGACGCTGTGCTCCGGGCCTACGAGGCCGCGATGAAGGCGACGAAGCCGGGAGTGCCTTGTGTTTTGGTGCACAAGAAAGCGGCTGAGGCGGCCGGCGCGGCCGGGTACGAGCTCGCGCACCGGATCGGGCACGGGATCGGGCTTGCGACCTCGTTCGAGTGGCCGGACGTGGCCAACGAACAGGCCGAGCTGGAGCCGGGAGTGACGATCTGCATCGAGCCCGGCATCGCCGTGGCGGGCGCGGGTGTGATGAAGCTCGAGGACGACGTGGTCGTGACCGAGCACGGGTGCGAGCTGCTGACGCACAGCGATTCCTCGCTGTGAGGATCGATCCGCCGAACTTCGGCGAGCTGGCCTGGCGCGGGCACAGCCTCTATCCCGACAAGGTCGCGTTCGAGCAGGGCGAGCTCGTCGTCACGTATGCGGAGCTCGAGCGGCGAACGAGGCAGGCGGCGGCCATGCTCGCGCGCCTCGAGGTCGTCAAGGGCGACCGCGTCCTGCTCCTGTTCCGCAATGACTACCGCTTCGCCGAGTGCCTGCTCGGGACGCTGCGGGTCGGCGCGATTGCCGTGCCGGCGAACGTGAAGGTCGGGGCCGACAACCTCACCTACATCGCCGAGCACTCCGAGGCGGTCGCCGCGATCGGGCATGCGGACCTGGTCGGCAAGATCCCGCCGCTCCCCCGCTCGCTCACGTTGGACGGCAGCTACGACGACGAGCTTGCGGCGACGCCGGCCGAGTTCGAGACGGTCGAGGTCGATCCCGGCCGTGACGAGGCCCTGCTGATGTACACGTCAGGCTCAACCGGGCGACCGAAGGGCGTCCAGCTCTCGCACGCAAACAAGTGGTGGCAGGCAGCCTCGGCCGCGGAGACGATGCTCTGGAAGCCGCGCGACAAGGCGCTCGTCACCGGCCCGCTCTACCATGCGAACGCGCTCTGGGCCTGCCTGCTCCCGATGCTCTACGTCGGCGGCTCGCTTGTGATCCTGCCCGGCTTCGATCCCGCCGAAGTGCTCGAGGCGATCGACCGCTACCGGCCGACCTACACGTCGGGGACCCCGTCGATGTTCTCCATGCTGCTCGCCGAGCGAGAGACGCTCGGACGCTGCGACGTCTCGTCGATCGAGTTGCTCGAGTGCGGGTCGGCTCCCGTGCCCGAGGAGCTGATGGTCGAGCTCAAGCGGATCTTCGCCTGCGAGGTGTGCGAGACGTACGGCCTGACGGAAGGCGGCGCCACCGTGATCTCGCCGCGCTGGGGAATCAAGAAGCTCGGCTCGACCGGCTTGCCCGTCCCGGGCGTCGAGATCCGCATCGTCGCCCTCGAGAGCGGACGCGACTGTGCGCCCGGCGAGGTTGGTGAGCTCTGGAGCCGCTGCGGCGCGAACGCGATCGGCTACCTGAAGCAACCGGACGTGACGGCGGCCAAGCTCACGGAGGACGGCTGGCTCAAGACCGGCGATCTCGTGAAGGCGGACGACCAGGGCTACGTCTACATCTGCGGCCGCGTCGACGACATGATCAGCGTGGGCGGCGAGAACGTGTACCCGAAGGAAGTCGAGACGATCCTGCTCGAGCACCCAGCGGTCGCCGACGCGTGCGTCGTGCCGGCCGCCCACGAGGTCAAGGGCGCCGCGCCGGTCGCCTGGGTTGTGTTGCATGCTGCAAACGAGGCGACCGAGGACGAGCTCAAACAATGGTTCCTCGAGCGAGGGGCGGCGTACGCCCACCCGCGACGTGTGTTCTTCGTCGACGAGCTCCCCCTCTCAGGCACGAACAAGGTCGATCGCAAAGCGCTCACCGACGAAGTGGAGCGACTGTTGCCCGCGGGGCTGGCTTCGGCCCATGCGTAGACTCGAACCGTGCCGGTCGTCCTCGTCGGTCTGAGCTACAAGTCGGCTCCGCTCGAGTTGCTCGAGAGCACCGCGATTCCGCCGGACCATTCCGCCGACGCGCTGCATGCGCTCGTGGACGGCGAGCCAATCGACGAGGCCGTCATCCTCTCGACCTGTAACCGCGTCGAGGTCTACGCCGCCGGCCCGGACGCAGACGCCGCGGTCGAGTCGATTCGCAATGTCTTCGTGGAGGCGTGTCGAGTCGATCCGAGCACGCTTGACGAAGGCCTGTACGCACACCGTGACGAGGCCGCGGCATCGCACCTGTTCCGGGTCGCGGCCGGGCTCGACTCCATGATCGTCGGCGAGCCGGAGATCCTCGGCCAGGTGCGTCGCGGTCTGCGGACAGCGCTTGCGGAGGGAACCGCGGGCGGC
This sequence comes from Actinomycetota bacterium, assembly GCA_030854475.1. Lineage (GTDB taxonomy): Bacteria > Actinomycetota > Thermoleophilia > Gaiellales > Gaiellaceae > JALYTD01. The sequence goes on along the minus strand of JALYTD010000047.1, from coordinate 7,958 downwards.
GAGCTCTCCACGCTCTTCGACCATGCGCTGCGCACCGGGAAGCGGGTTCGCGCCGAGACCGAGCTTTCGCGGCATGCAGGTTCATTCGCGACCGCGGCGTCCGAGCTGCTGAAGCGCGGCCTCGGCGGCGTGGCAGACGCGACCCTGGTCGTCGTCGGAGCCGGGCGGATCGCCGACGCAACGGTCCGCAAGCTGCTGGAAAACGGAGCTCGCTCCCGGCGTGTGGTGGTGGTCGGCCGGTCGGACGAGCGCGCACGAGCGCTCGCCGAGATCCATGGCGCGCGCCACGACTCACTCGGACACCTCGCCGGTGTGTTGGCAGACGCCGATGGGGCGGTGTGCTGCACCGCCGCCCTCGGGACAGTCATCGACGCTTCGACGCTTGCAGGGCGCACTCGCCCGCTCGTCCTGGTGGATCTCGCCGTGCCACGCGACATCGACCCGGACGTCCGTGGACTGCCGGGGGTGAGCCTGCACGATCTCGCCGCTCTTCAGGCGGAGGTCTGCGGTGGCGCGGAGCGGCGAGACGAGGCCGCGCGGACCGCTGAGGCGATCGTCGCGGAGGAGACCGATCAGTTCCGCCTGGCCCGCAAGGCCGCCGAGGCGGGGCCGGTCATTTCATCGCTGCTCGAGACCGCGGAGGCGATCCGCCAGAACGAGCTGGCCCGGGCTCGGCCCCGCCTCTCCGAAACGGACGAGGAGGTCGTCGACCAGCTGACGAGGCGCATCGTCTCGAACCTCCTGCACGCCCCGATCGAGGCGGCGAAGGCAGACGGCGCGGCTTTACGCGATCTGTTTCGCTTGCCCTAGGAATTCGCGGGCCGCGTTGACGGTCGCGTCGATCTCGTCATCGCCGTGCGCGAGCGAGATGAACATCGCCTCGTACTGCGACGGGGCGACGTAGATGCCGCCCTCGAGCAGCGCGCGGAAGAACGCCGCGTAGCGCTCGGAATCGGACTGCGAAGCCTCGTCGTAGTTACGGACCGGGCCTTCGTGAAAGAACACCGTTGCCATGGCGCCCACTCGCTGGACGGTTACGCCGGCACCGCGTAACCCCGCTTCGAGCCGTGCGCCGCGGCGCTCGAGCTCTTCGTAGACGCCCGGGTCGCGTAGACGCCTGAGCACCGACACTCCGGCGGCGGTCGCGAGCGGGTTGCCCGAGAGCGTGCCGGCCTGGTACACGTCGCCGGCGGGTGCGAGCCGCTCCATCAGCTCCGCCGGTCCGCCGAACGCCGCCGCGGGAAGGCCGCCCCCGACGATCTTGCCCAGGACGGTCAGGTCGGGCCGAACACCGAAACGCTCCTGCGCCCCGCCGCGCGCGACGCGGAAGCCGGTGATCACCTCGTCGAAGACGAGTAGGGCGCCGGAGTCGTCGGCGATTCGACGTAGCGATTCGAGAAACCCCTCCGACGGCGGGACGACGCCCATGTTCCCGGCCACCGGCTCGAGGATGATCGCTGCGAGCCCGTCGGCGTAGCGCTCGACTGCCTCGGCGTCGTTGTAGGGAAGGACGAGCGTGTCGGCGGCCGTGGCAGCCGTTACGCCCAGTGTCGAAGGGATCCCCAGCGTCGCGAGCCCCGAGCCCGCGCTCGCGAGCAGCGAGTCGGCGTGTCCGTGGTAGCAGCCGGCGAATTTGACGAACCGGTCCCGGCCCGTCGCGGCCCGGGCGAGCCGGATCGCGCTCATCGCCGCCTCGGTGCCCGACGAGACGAGCCGGACCTGCTCGACCGACGGCACGGCGTCGACGATCTCTTCCGCAAGCTCCACCTCGAGCTCCGTCGTCGCGCCGAAGGTCGTCCCGTTTCGCGCCGCGGCGATCACCGCTTCGAGCGTCTCGGCATCGGCGTGGCCGAAGATCAACGGGCCCCAGGACTGCACCCAGTCCACGAGACGGCGACCGTCCTCGGTGAACAGGTACGCACCGTCGCCCCGTTTGGCAAACAGCGGTGCGTCGAGCCCGACTGACTTCATCGCGCGCACGGGGGAGTTCACGCCTCCGGGGATCACGGCACGGGCGCGGGCGAAGAGGTCGGTGCCCTGACGAACGGCCACGGCTACAGCCTGACGAAACGGACGTGCTCTTCGCCGACGTTCTCCAGCGGCTCCTCTACGACGCCGAGGCCCTCGCGGCTCGTCGCGTGCAGGATGCGGCCGTCTCCGAGCCAGAAGGCGATGTGCACCGTCGGCCGGCCGAAGCAGACGAGATCCCCGTAACGCAGGTCCGACTCGGCCACCGGGTCCGCCGCCGCTTCCTGTTGATCCGCATCACGCGGCATGAGCCGTCCGGTGGCCCGGTATGCCATGTGTACGAGGCCCGAGCAGTCGATCCCGAGCTTCGTCATGCCGCCCCATTCGTACGGCGACCCGAGGTAATGACGGGCGGCTTCGATTGGATCGTGGCATGCAACACAATCTTCTCGGGACCCGGGAGCGTCACCGAGGGCATCGGCGCGGACCCAGCCGGGGTAGTCGTACTCCGTCTGGATCCTGGCCCAGCTGCCTGCGTTCGACTCGACGACCGTCACGCTCTCTCCTTGTAGGAGCTGCGTCACTTGCTCCGACGAGCCGTCCGGTTCCGCCCGAACCGGCGCTAGCCCCACGGCCACCTTGCGCTGGTCATCGGCCATAGGTGCACTTCAACCCGGGTGGCCACCAGTGCCATTTCACTCCCGAACCTGACAATCCGATCGTCTCCGCGGTCGCAGCGCAGTCCGTCACCTTCCGGTCGTTGTACGTGTGCGCGGCCAGGAAGACGGCGACGAGCAAGACGGGCAGCGTGATCAAAACCCAGGCCACGAGCGCACCGCGAAAACTGAGCGGTCGCCAGAAGAATCCGGCGACCGCCCGAATTAGTTTCAAGCCGCGGCGGACTGGAGCTCGCGCAGCGCGGACAGCCGCGCCAGCGCCTGCGCCTCGAGCTGCCGGACGCGTTCGCGCGTCAGGTCGAGCTCGTGGCCGATCGCCTCGAGCGTCCAGGGCTCACCCTCGAAGCCGAACCGCAGCTCGAGGATCCGCCGCTCCCGCTCGGGCAGCGCGTCCAGCGCACGCCGGACACCCTGTCTCCGTAGAGACTCCTCGGCCTCGTCGAACGGGTCGGGAGCTTCGCGATCGGCGAAGAGGTCGCCCAGCTCGCCTTCGTCGTCCGCACCGACCGTCTGGTTCAGGGACACCGACGCCTGCGCGGCGCCGAGAGCCTCGTCGACGTGCTGCAGAGGCAGCCCCGTCGCTTCGGCGAGCTCTTCCTTCGTCGCCTCACGGCCGAGCTCGACCTCGAGCCGGCGCGCAGCGCGGCCGAGCTTTTGCTGCCGTTCGACGACGTGGACGGGCACGCGGATCGTGCGCGCGTGATTCGCGACGGCGCGCTGCACCGACTGGCGGATCCACCAGGTCGCGTAAGTCGAGAACTTGTAGCCCCGCCGCCAGTCGAACTTCTCGACCGCGCGGTTGAGACCGAGCGTCCCCTCCTGGATCAGATCCAGGAACGGCACGCCGAGGCCGCGGTACCCCTTCGCGATCGACACGACCAGGCGGAGGTTCGATTCGATCATGCGGCGCTTTGCGAGCAGGTCTCCCCGCTCGATCGCCTTCGCGAGGACGACCTCCTCGTGTGCGGTGAGCAGCTTGTGCCGGCCGATGTCGGCCAGGAAGAGCTGAAGCGAGTCCGCCGAACCGACGATCGCGTCGGGATCTCGCGCCGGCGGCTGCTCGGCGGGAGCCTCGGGCTTGGCACCCGCGGCTGCAGCTTGCGGCTGCTGTTCGATCTGCAGGCCGATCGCCTCGAGCTCACGCTGAAGCTGCTCGACGTCGGCGTCACCGAGGTCGTGCTCGACGGCGAAGGCCTCGAGCTCTGCAGGCTCGAGATGCCCGCGCTCCTCCGCGCCCTCGATTAGAGAGCGTGCCTGTTCGGACTCCAGTAGTTCCTGAAGGTGCTGGTCGGTCAATTTCTCCTCTAGTTCCTTAGACGTCTGCGGCTCTTCGATCTTTCGCACTGTAGGACGATTCTCCTCGACCGACCAGGGGGTACTGCCCTCTGACCCGGCCCTCGTTCGGTCGAAACGCCTTCCTGCCTGAGGTTATTCCGCGACAGCGGCCTCTTTGGTTTGCGCACGCGCAGGAAAGTCGAACTCGACTTTGCCTTCATCGTTCAAGACGAGACGCGCCCGGAAAGGTTTGCCGGCCTTTGATCGGAAACCGGAAATTACGTCATTTGTGCGCCCGTTCTCGAGCAGCTGGCGCGCCACCTCGGGGGTCAGCGTCCGGCTGGCCACGCGCTTCCAGATCACGAATCCGCAGCCCGGCTCCTCGCGGCTCTTCCAGCTCGTGCAGCCGTACGCGCGCGAGTTCTCCTTGATGATCTCGCCCGTCTCTGCGCCGCAGCGGGGGCACGGCCCCAGCTCGACGCGCTCGGGCCTCAGCTTCTCCTTGTCCAGGGCCGCGATCTGCTCGACGGTCTGCGTCGTCAGGTCGACGATGCCTTTGATGAACGCGTCGCGGTCGCCTTCCCCGCGCTCGATGTCCGAGAGCCGCTTCTCCCAGTCGCCGGTGAGCTCCGGGGAGGTGAGTGGATGCTGCTCGAGCATCGTGATCACCTGGAGGCCCTTCGGCGTCGGCTGGAGATCCTTGCCGGCGCGCTCGATGTACTCCCTGCGGATGAGCGTCTCGATCATCTCCGCGCGTGTGGCTGGGGTGCCGAGACCGCTCTCTTTCATCGCCTCGCGCAGCTCCTCGTCGTCGATTCGCTTGCCGGCGGTCTCCATCGCCGAGAGCAGCGTCGCTTCGGTGTACCGCGGGGGCGGCTTCGTCTGCTTGTCCTCCAGCTCGGCGGAGACGCAGCGAATGCTCTGGCCCTGTTCGAGCTGCGGCAGCTCGACGCCCTCGCCCTCGCTCTCTTCCTCCTGCTTCTTCTGCTCGTCGGACTCGAGGCCGTAGACGCCGCGCCATCCGGCCTCCAGGGTGATCTTGCCGCGCGTGCGAAACCGCTCTTCCTCGACGAGCGTGACGATCGTCGTACGCGCGTAGCGGGCTGCGGGGTGGAAGACGGCGAGGAAGCGCTTCGCGACGAGGGCGAAGATGCGGCGCTCGTCGGGGCTGAACCGGTCGAGGTCGTGCTCGACGTCGGTCGGGATGATCGCGTGGTGGTCCGTGACGCGAGCGTCGTTCACGACCCGGCCGAGCGGAAGCTGGTCGAGGCTGAGCACGTACTCGGCGTACGGGCGGTACTCGTCGATCGGCCGCAGCGTCTCCGCGGTCGGCTTCAGCAGCGGAACCATGTCGCCGGAGAGGAAGCGCGAGCTCGTGCGCGGGTAGGTGATCGCCTTCTTGTCCTCGTACAGCGACTGCGCGGCCTGGAGCGTCCGGCGGGCCGAGAAGCCGAAACGCCGGTTTGCGTCGCGCTGCAGCGAGGTGAGGTCGTACAGCAGCGGCGCGCGCTCGGACTGCTCCTTGCGCTCTACCGACTCGACGGTGCCGTCGCTGCCGGTGACCTTCTCGACGATCTTGTCCGCACGCGAGAGGTCGCCGAAGATCCTCGTCTCGTCGCCCTCGAACCAGAGGCCCTCGTAAGAGGACCCGGACGCGGCGGCGGAGCCACCACGTCCTCCGATCGGCATCGCAAGCGACGCCTCAGGACCGAACTGCGCGCGGACGAGGCGGTACGGCTCCGGCGTGAACGCCTGGATCTCGCGTTCGCGCTGCACCATCATCGCGAGCGTCGGCGTCTGGACCCGGCCGAGCGAGACGACGCCTCCGACCCAGGCACGGCCGCGGATCGTCGCGGCGCGAGTGGCGTTCATGCCGACGAGCCAGTCTGCTTCGGAGCGGGAGCGCGCTGCGGCCTCGAGCGAGGCGAGCTGCTCTCCTGGGCGTAGCCTCTCGAAGCCGTCACGGATCGCGGCCTTCGTCATCGAGTTGATCCAGAGCCGCTCGACGGGCTTGTCGGTGCCTGACGTTTCGTAGATGTAGGCAAAGATCAGCTCGCCCTCGCGCCCGGCATCGCACGCGTTGATGATTCGATCGATGTCGTCGCGCTTGATCAGCTTGTGGATTGCGTTCAGCTGCTTCTTGGCCTTAGCGTCGCGCGGCTGGAGCTTGAACACCTCGGGGACGATCGGCAGGTCGGCCATCCTCCATTTCTTCAGCTTCTCGTCATAGTGCTCGGGGTCGACGAGTTGAACGAGGTGGCCGACGGCGAACGTGACCACGTAGTCGTCGGATTCGTAGTACGTGTCCTCGTTCTGGAACGAGCCCGGGAGGGCGTCCGCTAGGTCACGGGCAACGGATGGCTTTTCTGCGACGACGAGTGTCTTCATGGGAAAATCACCTTAGCGGACGGTCCAAACGTCGCCGGGGGCCCAGAGTAGCGCGCATATTGGCGCGAATGAGTAACGAAACTGTGACGATTTTTTGATGCCGCCTCCGGTCTACCTCGTTGCCGCAATTCTCAGCTGGCCGGTTTTCAAGCTCCTGTACCGGCTGCGGGCGACAGGCCTCGAGCATCTCCCGGAGGGCGGATTCGTGCTGTCCGCAAACCACCTCTCGAACATCGACCCCTGGGCGCTGGCGCTGCCGCTCTTTCCGAGACGGACGCTTCGGTTCATGGCGAAGTCGGAGCTGTTCAACCCGGTGCTCGGGCCACTGTTGCGCGGTGGGGGTGCGTTCCGGGTGCGGCGCGGCGAACGCGACGTGGAGGCGATTCGCACCGCGGTCGAGCTCGTTCAAGCGGGTGAGATCGTCGTCATGTTTCCGGAGGGTACGCGGCGGGCGAAGGGGCTGATGAAGACGCGCCAGCCGCGAGCGCACTCGGGGGCCGCGCGGATCGCGCTGACCGCCGGCGTTCCGCTCGTCCCGGCCGCGATTCGCGGCACCGACCGCCTCAGCCGCCTCGGGCCGATCCGAGTCGCGTACGGGCGGCCGATCGAGACCGGCCACCTGCGCGACAAGGACGTCAAGGAGGCCGCGCAGATCGCGACCGACCGGCTGATGACGGCAATCGGTGACCTCGAGGCGTCACTCTCGTAGCGGTGCCTGGCACCGGGACACGTCCGCTGCTGGTGATCGACGGCGACTCGTTCGCGCACCGCGCTTACCACGCCTTGCCGAAGACGCTGCGCCGCGCCGAGGGGCGGCCCAGCAACGCGCTCGTCGGCTTCGCGAACATGATGTTGCGCCTCTGGGACGCCGAATCGCCGCGAGCGCTCTTCGTCGCCTGGGACACGCTGACCGTGCCGACTTACCGGCACGAAGCGTTCGCGGGCTACCAGGGCGGACGGGAATTCGATGACGAGCTGCTCGAGCAGCTCGACCTGCTCCCGGAGCTCGTGGACGCCTTCGGGTTCGCGCGCGCGAAGGCCCCGGGCTACGAGGCGGACGATTTTCTCGCCGCCGCCGTCGCGGACGAAGAACGCCGCGGCGGGACCACGATCGTCGCCACCTCCGACCGGGACGCTTTCCAGCTCGCAAGCGAGCGGACGACGATCCTGCAGCCCGTACGAGGCGTCTCCGAGTTGGCCCGCATCGGACCGGACGAGGTGCGCGAGCGCTACGGCGTCGATCCGGAGCAGGTCCCCGACTTCATCGCCCTCCGAGGCGATCCCTCCGACAAGCTGCCGGGCGCGCCAGGGATCGGTCCCAAGAAGGCGGCCGAGATCCTGCGCGATCACGGATCACTCGAAGGCGCCCTCGCAGCCGGACGCTTTGCCCCTCTGGCGGAGGAACTGCGGCTGTACCGCCGAATAGCGACACTCGACGCCTCCGCCCCCCTCCCTCTCCTCGAGGATCACACACCCGCCTGGGCGGAGGCGTCGACTTTCCTCGATGGATTAGGCCTCGGCCAGCTGGCCGGGCGCGTGGCCGAGAGAGCGCCCTCTTAGAATCACGCGCGTGGACCACTGGCTGACCGAGGCACGCGACGCGATCGCTCGTGAGACCGGTACCGACGCTGCCGACCTCGAGCTCAGCGA
>JALYTD010000044.1 GCA_030854475.1 Actinomycetota bacterium | reverse complement strand
GACGACACGACCGACCTGGACGCCTTCCGCGCAGTTGAAGGCCTCGAACTCGGCGTACGCGTCGCGGTCGCCTCGTCCGAGGGCCCGCCCGCGCTGCGCGAGGCCGCCGACCTGGTGGTCGACGGCCCCGCTGAGTTTCAGCAACTGCTGAAGCAGCTCTAAGCGGCAGGCGCGGGCGCCGCCTCGGGCGCCGGCGCCGCCTCCGCGCGCTCGACGTCCTCGGCGCCGACGCGGCCCTCAGGGCCGGTGCCTTTCAGCGAGCCGAGGTCGACACCGCGCTCGCGGGCCATGCGGCGGGCAAGCGGGGAGGCCTTGATGCGGCCGCCGGCGTCCTGCCCGTTCGACGAGGAGGGCGCCTGGTCGGGCTGGGCCGACGCTTCTCTCCCCCGCTCTCTCTCTTGCTCACGCGCGGGAGCCTCGGCCGGCTTCTCGGCGCTTTCCTCGGCGCCGTCGTCCTCGGCGGTCTCGGTCTCCGGCGGCGCGGGCCCGGTCTCGTCGCCCTCCGGCTCGCCGCGGTCCGCCGGCTCGGCTATCTCCTCGCCTTGCTCGCCGATCACGGCGATCGTCTTGCCGACCTCGGCTTCGCCCTGCGGGACCGTGATCTTGAGTAGCACGCCCGAGACCTCGGCCTCGACCTCCTGGGTGACCTTGTCGGTATCAAGCTCGTACAGCGGCTCGCCCTTCTCGACCTGGTCGCCTTCCGACTTGAGCCATTTCGTGATCGTCCCGGCCTCCATGCCCTGCCCCAGGCGCGGGAGTTTCACCTCGTTGGCCATGGTGTCCCTTTCGGAGGGGTCCGGGGTCTGACCCCGGACATGGCCGAAGGTGGAACGAAAGCGTGACTGTTTGTCCCCAGGCTTCTAGCCATCGCGCTGCACCGTCTTCTGGATCGCCGCGAGCACGTCCTTGGCGTGCGGGATCACGTACTCCTCCATCACCGGCGCGAACGGCAGCGGCGTGAACTTCGCGCCCACGCGTTCCACCGGGGCGTCGAGCCAATCGAACGCCTGGTGCTGGACGACGGCCGCCACCTCCGCGCCGAAGCCCATGCGCGTGATCGCCTCGTGGGCGACGACGCAGCGGTTCGTCTTCTTCACGGACGCCAAGATCGACTCCTCGTCGAGCGGCTGGAGGGTGCGCGGATCGATCACTTCGACCGAGACATCCTGTTTCTCCGCCTCCTCCGCGGCAGCGATCGACTCGTGCACGAGCCGGCCGGTCGCGACGACGGTCACGTCCTCGCCTTCGCGGTGCACGCGCGCCTGGCCGAGCGGAATCGGCTCGAGCTCGTCCGGCACCTCCTCTTTGATCCCGTACAGCGTCCGGTGCTCGAAGAAGATCACCGGGTTGTCGTCGTAGATCGCCGACAAGAGCAGCCCGCGCACGTCGGTGGGCGTGGACGGAAAGACGACCTTCAGCCCCGGGACGTGCACGAACCAGGCCTCGACCTGCTGCGCGTGCTGGGCACCCGGCGACCAACCCGCGCCACCCTGGGTACGCACCGTCAGCGGCACCTTCAGCTGACCGCCCGACATGTAGCGGTGCTTGGCCGCCTGGTTGACGATTTGCTCCATGGAGACAGTCAGGAAGTCCTCGTACATCACCTCGACGACCGGCCGCATGCCCTGCATCGCTGCGCCGATGCCGGTGCCGACGAGCGCGCTCTCGGAGATCGGCGTGTTGCGAACCCGTTCCGGCCCGAACTCGTCGAGCATCCCTTGCGTGACGCCCATCGAGCCGCCCATCTCGGCGATGTCTTCGCCCATGATGAAGACGTCCTCGTCCTTGCGCATTGCCTGGACGAGCGCGTCGCGGACTGCCTCGCGGTAGCTCAGCTCAGCCACAAGACGTCCTTTGTGTTTTGGAGCACAAGAACCAACGGCCCGGAACGGCGTTACGCATAGACGTTTTTGAGCGCGTCTTCCGGCTTCGGATCCGTGCCGGCCTGCGCGAACTCGACCGAGGCGTCGACCAGTTCCTGCACCTCGCTGTCCACGGCCTCGAATTCCTCGTCCGAGAGGACTAGCTTCTCGCGCAGGAGCGTGACCGGGTCTCTCGTCTCCTGGAGCCGCTGCAGCTCTTCCTTGTCGCGATAGACCTGCGGGTCGCCGACGTAATGCCCGACCAGGCGCACCGTCTCGACGTGGAGGTAGACCGGGCCCTTGCCCTCGCGCGCATGGTTGACCGCACGCTGGGAGGCCTTGAGCACCGCCTCGACGTCCTGGCCGTCGACCTTCATTGACTTCATCCCGAACGCCTCGGCGCGCTTGCTGAGATCCCGGATCGGCGAGTGCTGCGACTCGGGCGTCGACTCCGCCCACCCGTTGTCCTCGAGCACGAAGACGGCGGGAACTTTCCAGAGCTGAGCCAGGTTGAGCGCCTCGTGAAACGTGCCGATGTTCGTCGCACCGTCCCCGAAGAAGGCGACTGCGACGCGCGGCTCACCGCGGAACTGGAAAGCGAGCGCGGAGCCGACGACCGCTGGGAGCCCGCCGCCCACGACCGCGTTCGCGCCGAGGTTGCCGCGCTCGACGTCGTACAGATGCATCGAGCCGCCGTAGCCGTGCGAGCAGCCCTCGAGCTTCCCGTACAGCTCGGCCATGACCTCGTTCGGGTGCGTGCCCTTTGCGAGGGTGTGCCCATGGGCGCGGTGCGTGGACGCGATCACGTCGCCGTCTTCGAGTGCGCGACAGACGCCGACCGCCACCGCCTCCTGACCGATTGCGACGTGTAGGAACCCCGGCAGATCACCCGCCCGGAAGCGCTCCTCGACCTTCTCCTCGAAGCGGCGGATCAGCAGCATTTCCCGGAAGAACTCGCGCAGCAGCTCCTCCGAGACCGCCCCTTTCCGCTCGACTTTCGCCACGGGCATGAGTGTACGCTCCGACCGCAGTGCGGCTGGTCGATCAATTCCGCGAGCTTGAGGCGACTCTGCCCGACGCCTGGAGCGCCGCGCACCTCGAGCTGACAGCCGCCGACGAAGCGGACAGCGAACGCGCCGCAGCGCTCCTTGGCCCGACCAATCCGGGACTGCGCGGCCGGGTAATCGACTTCGTCACGGCACGCGGGGGCGCGGGCGTGAGCCCGCTCAGTGTCAGCGCGCTGCTCCGGAGGCTCGACGAGGAGGGCATCGGCGGCGATCTCAAGCTGGTGGACGTCACCACGCCCGAGGAGATCCCGCCGGCGGAGTCGCCGCGACAGAGATCGCTGGCCAAGGCGTGGGACGACGAGCTCGCGAAGCTTCCGGAGGACTGGACTGACCTCGTCGCAGAGGTCGAGGTCTTCTCGAGCGACTACATCGAGCCCGCCGCGCTCGCGATGAGCCCGCTCAACCCGGTGCGGGAAGGGGCAAGCACGCGCTTTCGCTTCCGCGCTGCGCGTCGGTCCGGCTACGGGGCGGCGCCGGAGATGGTGCGCCGCTGCCTCGAGCGGCTGGACGAGCGGGCGATCTACGGCAGCCTGCGGATCGTCCGGGTGCTCTCGGACACGAAGCACGCGTACACGCAAGGGCCGGTCTGGTACGACGCCGGCAAGGTGATCTAGTTGCCCGACCCGGTCTCCTGGCTGGTGATCGAGCGGGGCTGGGCGGTCGTCGACCGCGAGGGCGAGCACGTCGGCAAGGTCGAGGAGACGGTCGGCGACTCCGGGCGCGACATCTTCAACGGGATCACCGTGAACGTCGGCTTGCTGGAGAAGGCGGGCTACGTGCCCGCGGAGCAGGTCGCAGAGATCCGGGAGGGCGAGGTCCACCTCTCGATCTCCCACGACGAGGCAAAGAACCTGCCCCCGTACGACGGGACGAGCGTTGTTTAGACGGCCGCGCCGGCAAAGCCGGCACAGCCTCTAATCGGCGTCGCAAGCGACGCCTCGGACCCGCCGCCGAGCGAGCGCGTGCTCAGCCCGTAGCGCCGCAGGTCTTCGACATCCGCTGCATCTGTAGGTTCGAGGCCGGGGTGGGCCTGCGGCCCCATCCTCGGCCTCTTTGAGTAGTCAGCCGATCGCGGCCGACAACTCGTGCGCGACGTCGCGGGCGTCCGCAGCGTCGCGCACGATCACGAGGCACGTGTCGTCTCCGGCGAGCGTGCCGACGATCTTCGCGTGCACGAGCTGGTCGAGAGCCCGCGCGATCGCGGGCGCCGACCCAAGCTCGGACTGGACGACGACGAGATTCTGTGCGGCGACCGCTCCATGCCCGAACTGGCCGAGCACCGAAGCGAGCGTGTCGCGAGGGTCGGCGCGGCGGCCGCGATCCGGCAGGCCGTAGCGCGGGCGACCGAGCAGATCGTGCGTCTTCTCGAGGCCCAGCTCGCGCATGTCGCGCGAGATCGTGGCCTGGGTGACCGAGCAGCCGGCCTCGGCCAGAGCGTCCAGCAACTCGAGCTGGCTGCCGATCCGGCGCCGGCTGACGACGCTCCCAATCAGCCGCTGGCGCTCGGTTTTCTCCAGCCGCCGCTCCGCAAGCTGCATAAGACGAGCATACTTATCCAGGTTTCAACGCCAAGAACGGAGGCAAGCTACTCCCCATGCTGAGGAAAGCACTGTGGTCCGCCCTTCTGGCCGCCTTCACGGCCGCGGTCGCGTTGACGAGCCGCGTGGTCGCAACACGCATCTGGCGGATGGCAACAGGCGAAGATCCACCGACGAAACAGTGACCAAGGGCGACCAGTTGATCGAAAAGGGCGCGGACAAGCTCCAGCGCCTGGCCAGGGAGGCCGCCGCGAAGGGCGGCTCGGGCGCGAAGGTCGCGGACCTCCTTGCGGAGGACGCCGCGTTCCTGCGCAAGCTGAAGCCCAGCCTGATCAAGGCCCGGGCCAAGGGCCAGGCCCCCACCGACCAGCCGCCCGGGACCGGCGCCCCACCCGCGCCCCCAGGGCCGCAGCTGGGCTCCCGGCCCAAGCCCAAGCAGAAGAAGAAGCGCCGCAGCCGCGGGCCGAACCCGTTTCTCGTCACCGGCGTGGCACTCGTCGCCGGCATCGCACTCGCCAAGTTCGTGGACTGGAGGGGCCATGCGCACCCGCGGGACTAAGGCCGAGACCCAGGTGAACGAACCGACCGCCAACCACGGCGGCCTGGGCGCTGCGGCCAAGCACGTGGCCGAGCACGCGAGCGCCCTCTTCCGGCTCGAGCTGGAGCTCGCGACGCTGGAGTTGAAGCACAAGGTCACGGCGCTCGCAGTCGGCATCGGGCTCGGAGTCGGCGCGCTCGTCGTCCTGCTCTTCGCGCTCGGCTTCGGCTTCGCCACGATCGCGGCCGCCCTGGCGACGGTGATGTCGACCTGGGCCGCGCTGCTGATCGTCACCGGCGGCCTCTTCTTGCTGACGGTCACCCTTGGCGTGCTCGCAATCGGGCAGATCAAGAAGGGAACCCCGCCCATGCCCGAGCAGGCGATCCACGAGGCAAAGCTGACGACGGAGGCGCTGAAGTCCGATGGCCACTAGCAACGGCAGGACCGCGGAGCAGGTCCGCAGAGAGATCGAGACCGAGCGAGAGCAGCTCGCGACCGCGGTCGACGACCTCCGCGGCGGCCTGGACGTCTCCGCAAAGCTCCGCTCCAAGCTTCCGGTGGTCGCTGCCGGCGCGCTGGGGGCCGGGTTCGTGCTCGCCGGCGGCGTCGGTGCGACGATGCGGCTGCTGATGCGGCGCGGGCGTGAGGGCACGACGAAGGCGAAGGCCGGCCGGTTCGCCGTTGTCGACCGCGACTGACGCAGACGTAGGAAGAGTCCCGTCGGGCCCGCAGCGGTTGAGCGCGCGGGAGTGGCTCGACGTCTTCAAGCGCACGGCCAAGCAGTTCATGGAGGACGACTGCATGGGCCTCGCGCAGCAGGTGGCCTACAGCTCGCTGCTCGCCTTCCTCCCGACCGTGATCCTGATCATCGGCCTGCTCGGCTTGCTCGGCACCGGAGCCTTCGACTCGCTGAAGAGCTTCATCGACACCGTGGCGCCGGATGGCGTGATCAAGATGATCGATCTGGCGGAGAAAGACGCCGCGCAGAACAAGGGCGGCTCCGCGATCGCGCTCGTCGTCGGCACCTTCGGCGCCGTCTGGGCCGCGAGCGGCGCGATGGGCGCGATCATCAAGGCGGTCAACAAGGCCTACAAACGCATGGAGACCCGGCCGTTCTGGAAGGTGCGCGGGATCGCGATCCTGCTCGTGGCCGTCAACGGGATCGTGCTCGCCGATGTGTTCGTCCTCCTGATCTTCGGCGGCGCGATCGGCGACGCGATCGCCAGCAAGGCAGGCCTCGGAAGCGCCTTCAAGCTCGTGTGGAACATCGCGCGCTGGCCGGTCGTGTTCGTCGCGATCCTGCTCTTCTTCTCGCTGGTCTACTACCTGGCGCCGAACAAGGACCAGCGCAACTGGAAATGGGTCACGCCCGGATCGCTGGTGGGTGCGGTGATGTGGCTCGTGCTCTCGAGCCTCTTCGCTCTCTACACGAGCTTCTCGAGCTCGTACGCCAAGACGTACGGCTCCGTCGCGGGCGCGATCATCCTGCTGCTGTGGCTGAACTACTCAGCCTGGGCGATCCTCTTCGGCGCGGAGCTCAATGCGGAGCTCGACCGCCAGGCGGACATCCACGCGGCGGGCGGGCCGAAGGCCGGGTTGACGGAGCCTGCCCGCAGAGTGAATTAGGTAACGCGAAAGCTGCCGCGCAGCTTCTTGCTCGCGTCCGAGCGGAACTTGTAGACGCCTTTGGCCAGTCGCACCGGCCAGCTCTTCCTGCCCAGGCCCTTGACGCTCGTCTTCCTGTTCACGCCCTTGCCCGAGAGGTGGAAGTTGTCCTTCTTCGAACGGTCGTTGACCACCAGCACGTAGGCGCCCGCCTTGACGGAGGCCACCTTGCGGCCGGCTGCAGTACGCAGCGAGATCGTCTTGCCCGGGCCGACGCGGCCGAACAGCTTCGGCTTCGTCGGCGGCGGAGGAGGCGGTGGCGGGACCGTCCCGACCGTGAACGTCTTCTTCATCTGCACCGGATGCGCGTCGCACATATAGGTGTACGTGCCGTCCGTGAACGTGACCGACCAGGTCTTGTTCTCGGTCAGGTCGATGTCCGTGGCTTGGTCGACACCGGTACCGGTGAGGTGGAAGTTGTGCAACGTCCCTTTGTCGGAGACCTTGATCGTGTACGCCCCCGGGTCGAGATGCGAGACCGGCACGCCGGCCGAGTCGGTCAGGTTGATCGTGAATCCGGGGCCGACGGTGGCGACCAGCGGCTGAGTCACGGCGGTGCCTGCGCCGGGCACGCCTACGGCCACGACGACCAGGCCGGTGAGGAAAACGAGTCGTGCGAGATTTCTCAAGGGCTCCTCCATCGTGACAGCAGATCCGTGTTCAGCCCTGTACGGGGGACGGGCCGGAGTGGATTCGCGCGGTGGCCGCAGCCTAGACTCCGCGCATGCGCGGTCACAAAGACCCGAAGGTGGACCTGCTCAAGGAAGTGCCTCTGTTCGCGAACTGCAGCGACCGCGGCCTGGCGACGCTCGCCTCGATCACGGACGAGGTCGACCTGCAGGAGGGCAAGGAGTTGACCCACGAAGGCGATCTCGGGCGCGAGTTCTTCGTGATCGTCGACGGCACAGCCGACGTGCGCGTCGGCGGCGAGAAAGTACAGACGCTTGGGCCAGGCGACTTCCTCGGCGAAATCGCGCTCGTCGAGCACACGCCGCGGACTGCGACGGTAGTCGCGACATCGCCGATCCAGGTGCTCGTGATTCGCGACCAGGAGTTCCGCGGGCTGCTCGAGAAGCATCCCGACCTCGACGCGACGATCCGCGAGACTGCCGCCGCGCGCGAAGGCTCGGACTAGCCGCTTCGTAGCTCAGCGCCGAAGCGCTCGGACAACGCCTTGGCGATGCGGTCTCGCAGGGCGGCAGCGTCCTCGTCCGAGAGCGTCCGCTCCGGCGACCGGAAGACGATCGCAAGGGCGATCGACTTGCGGCCCTCGCCCACCTGCTCGCCGCGGTAGACGTCGAAGACGCGAATCTCGCTCAGCTCGGGCCCACCGGCTTCCCGTGCGGCGTCGATGAGCTCGCCCGCGGGGACGGCCTCGTCCACGGCGAAGGCGAGATCCTGGCGCACGCCGGGGTGCGTGATCACGTCCTGGTAAACGACGAGCTCGGGCGCCTGCGCGACGAGCGTGCCGAGGTCGAGCTCGAAGGCGCTCCACGCTCCCTCGAGCACGGTCGGGGCCAGCTCGCCCACCAGCCCGGCCTCGACCTTCGCGGTCTTGCCCGGGTGGAACAGCTGCGGCGGCGAGCTTTCGCGCTCGAATCGCGGCTCGATCTTCAGCGCCTCGAGCAGCGTCTCGACGACGCCCTTGGCGTGGAAGAAGTCGCCCTGGACGATCCCGGTTACGCGGGTGCGCTCCTCGGGCAGCTTCTCTCCGAAAGGGAGGTAGACGACCGCGATCTCGTACAGCGCGAGGTCGTGGTTGCCGGCGTCGACGTTGTGACGCGCCGCCGCGACCAGGCTCGGCAGGAGCGTCGTGCGCAGGACAGCCTGCTCGGAGGAGAGCGGCACCGGCAGCCTGATGGCGTCGGGGTTCGGATCCTCGGCGACGAGACTCGACGTGTACGCCTCCGACAGGCCGGCGCCGACGAGTGCCTCCTCGACCAGCCTGCGCAGCTTTTGCTCGCGTGTGAGCCGGCCGAAGACCTCCCGGCTCGGCAGCGTGAGCGGCACCTCGTCGAGGACGAACCGACCGACCTCTTCGACCAGGTCGATCTCGCGCGTCACGTCGCGCAGGCGCCAGGTCGGCACCGTCACGCGCGGCGGATCGACATCGAACTGGAGGCGGCCGAGAATTGCGTGCTGCCGCTCGGCGGGGACTTCGAGCCCGAGTAGCTCACTCGTTCGCTCCGGCCGCAGCTCGATCACGGGCCGTTCGGGCAACTCACCCTTGACCTCGTTGTGGCCCGTCCAGCGCGCGCCGGCGAGCTCGACGATCAGCCGGGTGGCCAGGTTGGCGGCGGGCTCGGCCAGGTAGGGGTCGACGCCCTTCTCCCACCGGTTCGAGCCGTCGGTGCGCAGGCCGAGCCGCTCTGACGTCCTCAGGATCCCGATCGGCTCGAAGTTCGCCGCCTCGAGCAGCACGTCGGTCGTGGACTCGTCGACCTCGGAGTCGAGGCCGCCCATGATCGCGGCGATCGCCACGGCTTTCTCGGCGTCCGCGATCACGAGATCCTCGGAGGTGAGCCGGCGCAGGTTGCCGTCGAGCGTCTTGAGCTCCTCGCCGTCCCTCGCTCTGCGCACGACGATCCGGCCCTCCGCGAGCTTCGTCTGGTCGAAGGCGTGCAGCGGATTGCCGAGGGCGTGCATGACGTAGTTCGTCACGTCCACGACGTTGGAGATCGGCCGCAGGCCCGACGCAACGAGGCGCGCCCGCAGCCAGGCCGGCGAGGGCCCGACCTTCACGTCGCGGAAGAGGCGCCCGATGTAGACGGGGCAGCGCTCGAGATCCTCGACCCGGATGTCGACCGGCGCGTCGTCAGGGACAGTCCCGAGGGACTGTCCCTCTGGCGTGGGCGCCAGAGGCAGCTCGAACAGAGCCGCCACCTCTCTCGCCATGCCATAGATGGACAACAGGTCGGGCCGGTTCGGAGTCGTCTCGCACTCAAGCACGACCTCACCCAGCGGCAGCACGTCGGCAAGGGGCGTCCCGGGCGCGGGGCCGTCCTCCAGCACGAGGATCCCCGTGTGGTCGGTGCCGAGCTCCAGCTCGCGCTCGGAGAGGATCATCCCGTCGGAGGTCTCGCCGCGCAGCTTGGCCCGCTTCAGCTCCAGGCCGTCGGGCATGACCGCGCCCGGGAGCGCGACGGCGACCGTCGCGCCGGCGCCGAAGTTCCACGCGCCGCAGACGATCTGACGCGGCTCACCCTCCCCCACGTCGACGCGGCAGAGCTGAAGCTTGTCCGCGTTCGGGTGCTTCCCGGCCTCGACGACGCGCCCGACCAGGAAATGGCCGAGGTTGCCGTCCGAGTCGGCCACGCCGCGCCGAACCACGCGCTCCACCTCGCACGTGGACACGGAGAGGCGCTCGGCGAGCTCGTCCACCGGCGCCTCGACCGCGACGTACTCGCGGAGCCAGCTGAGCGGGACGCGGATCAAAACTGCTTCAGGACCCGGAGGTCGTTCTCCCAGAGCATTCGGATGTCCGGGATGCGGTGGCGGAACATCGCAATGCGCTCGAGACCCCAGCCGAAGGCGAAGCCGGAGACCTCCTCCGGGTCGTAGCCGACGAACCGCAGCACGTTCGGGTCGACGACCCCCGAACCGCCGATCTCGATCCAGCCCGACTGGCGGCATGTGCGGCAACCCGAGCCGTCGCAGACGAAGCAAGAGACGAGCGCCTCCATCGACGGTTCCGTGAACGGGAAGTAGTTGGTGACGAACTTCGACCTCCGGTCCTTGCCGAAGAGCGCCTTCAGCAGGTGGTCGAGCGTCCCCTTCAGGTCGGCGAGCGTGATCCCGCGGTCGACGGCGAGGCCCTCGACCTGGTGGAAGACCGGGTAATGCGTCGCGTCAGGCGTGTCTCGTCGGTAGCAGCGGCCGAGCGAGACCATGTAGATGGGGGGTTTCGTGCGCTCCATCGTGTGGATCTGCTCCGGCGAGGTCTCGGTACGCAGGACGACGTCGCCGTTCAGGTAGAAGGTGTGCTGAGGCGAGCGTGTCGGATGACTGGCCGGCATGTTGAGGGCATCGAAAAGGTAGTGGGTGGTCTCGACCTCACGGCCTTCGGCGACCGAATAGCCTATGCCGAGGAAGATGTCCTCGACCTCGCGCCGGATCTGGGTGATCAGGTGCAGGTGGCCGCGCGGAATCGGCGTGCCGGGAAGCGTGACGTCGACGGACTCCCCACTCAGGCGCCGCTCGAGCTCGCTCTTGTTCAAGGCCGCCTCGCGCTCGGCGATCGCCGCCTCCAGCGCCTCGCGGGCGGCGTTCAGCGCCATGCCGGACTCGCGGTCCCGCACTTCGCGTAGAGCCTGCTTCAGCTCGCTCTTCCGTCCCAGGTAACGGACTCGTACGTCGTCCAGCTCGGCGGCCGTGCCGGCGGCCTCGATGGCGCTTTTTGCCTCGGATTCGAGCTTCTGAGCGTCCACCGGGCGACTGTAGCATCGGCCTTCGTGAGCTACTACGACGCGTTCGCGCCCATCTACGAGCGTTGGTCGACGCACATGACGGAGGACGTCCCGTTCTACGTCGAGCTCGCCCGCGAGAGCGACGACCCCCTGGTCGAGCTCGCCGTGGGCACTGCGCGGGTGGCGGTTCCGGTCGCGCGCGAGACCGGACGGAGGGTGATCGGGTTCGACAACTCAGCGGGGATGCTCGAGGAGGCCCACGCGGCCGTCGAGGCCGCCGGCGTGGACGTCGAGCTCCGGCAGGCCGACATGCGCGACTTCGAGCTGGACGAGCCGGCGGGGCTTGTCTACTGCCCCTTCCGGTCGCTGCTGCACCTGCCGACCTGGGCGGACCGGCGTCGCGTGTTCGAGCGAGTTGCGGGCTCGCTGAAGCCCGGCGGTCGCTTCGCCTGGAACGCGTTCGTGTTCGACCCGCTCGTCGCGGCGCAGCAAGCCGCCGGCACCCAGTTCCGCGAGGACGCTCGGGTCTGGGTGGACACCGAGTACGACGCCACGGACACACGAATCGACATCACCGTCTGGGAGCGCGAGGACCGCTCCGACGAGCGGAAGGTCTCGCTCTGGTGGATCGCCCGCTCGGAATGGGAAGGCCTGATCGACGTCGCCGGCCTCGAGGTGGAGGCGCTGTACGGCGATTTCGACCAGCGGCCGTTCGACGCCGAGAGCCGGGAGTTCGTGTGGGTGACCTGCAAGCCGTAGCCGCCGGATACGACGCGATTGCTGCGCTTTACGACGAGTGGAGCCGCAGCGTGGTCGAGGACGTCGGTTTCTACGTCGAGGAAGCGAGAGCGACCGGCAACGGGCCGGTGGTCGAGCTCGGGATCGGAACCGGGCGGATCGGCGTGCCGGTGGCGGAGGCCGGTGTGCGGGTGATCGGGGTCGATTCCTCGCCCGGAATGCTCGAAGTCTGTCGCGCTCGCGCGGAGGAGCTGGACGTGGCCGACCAGCTCGACCTGCGGGTCGGCGACCTCGCCGATCCTCCGGTCAAGGAGCACGTGCAGCTCGTGATGGTGCCTTTCCGCTCCTACCTGCACCTGCACACGGACAAGGAACGGCTGCGCGCGCTCGAAGCCGCGCGCGAGCTGCTCGTCCCCGACGGGAAGCTCGTGTTCGACGTCTTCGCGCCGGGCGCCGACGACATCGCGGAGACGCACGACCGCTGGCTCGAGCGTGAGCCGGAGATCTTCGAGCGAGCGCAGTGGGACACACGCAGGCAGACGCTGACGCTGTCGGTGCGCGGTCCGGGCGGCGAGACGACGATGAAGCTCGCGTGGCTCTCGACGGACGAATGGCGCGCGCTACTGGAGCAGGCCGGCTTCGTGGTCGAGGCCTGCTACGGCTGGTTCGACCGCCGCCCCTACCGCGGCGGCGAAGACTCTGTCTGGGCCGCCCGGCGCCCGCTCCAGTCGTAGAGCGCGATCGCGCCGGCCGCCGCCACGTTGAGCGACTCCGCCGGCCCGGGGGTCGGGATCGTTGCGGTCTCCTCGCAGCGGGCAATCACTTCCGGCGGCAGCCCGATGCGCTCCGCGCCGAGGACGAACACCGTGCCTTTGTCGAGCTCGAGCTCGGGCAGCGGTTTGCCCTCGTGCGCCGCGAGCGCGATGCGCCGGCCGCGGGGATCGTCGAAGCCGCCGATCGGAACCCTGAACGCCGCCCCCGCCGAGGCCCGCAGCGCTTTCGGCCCGGTCGGGTCGGCGCAGGCCGGCGACAGCGCGACGGCGGCACCGAAGGCATCCGCACTGCGCAGCAGTGTCCCGAGGTTCCCGGGGTCGGCGACGTGCCACAGCGCGAGGGCGACCGGGCGCTCCTCGTAGCGAGGAAGATCGCCCCGCCGGAAGACGCCGATGCGCCGGGCCGGGTGCGGCAGCGCCGAGACCTCCGCCAGCAACTCGGCCGAAACGTTCTCGCCCGCGATCAGCACGTCGACCGGCTCCAGGCCGGATTCGAGCGCCGCCTCGACGAGATCCTCACCCTCCGCGACGAAGAGCCCGAGCTTGTCGCGCTGGCGCCGTGAGTCGAGCTTGCGTACGAGCTTGAGCCGCGGGTTGGCGGCCGAGGTGATCAGTTCGCGAGCGCGGCCTTCGCCTGCTCGGCGATCGCCGCAAACGCCGGCGGGTCGCTGACCGCCAGATCGGCGAGCACCTTGCGGTCGAGCCCGATCTCGGCCTTCCGGCAGCCGGCGATGAACTGGTTGTACGAGAGGCCGTTCTGGCGCGCCGCAGCGTTGATGCGCAGGATCCAGAGGCGCCGGAAGTTGCGCTTCTTCGCCTTGCGGTCGCGATAGGCGTAGACGAGCGAGTGCTCGACCTGCTCCTTGGCGCGCTTGTAGCTCGAGTGCTTGAGGCCCCAGTACCCGCTCGCTTGCTTGAGCACCTTGCGGCGCTTCTTGCGGGCATGCACGGATCGCTTGACGCGCGGCATTAGCGCTTCTTTCCTCCGAGCAGGCGCACGACCTCGCGCTTGTCCTGGGCCTTGACCTCTGTGAGCTTCCGGAAGCCCCGCTTACGCTTGGAGCTCTTCTTCTCGAGCAGGTGACTCTGCATCGCCTTGCGCCGCAAGAGCTTCCCCGTTCCGGTCACCTTGAACCGCTTCTTCGCCGCTCTCGATGTTTTCTGTTTTGGCATCTTCTTTGGTTACTCCTGCGTTTTTCGAGGGGCCGAGCAACATCGTCATGTTTCTCCCGTCGAGGAGCGGCTGCTGCTCCACCTGCCCGATCTCCTTGACGTCTTCCGCCAGTCGCATCAGCAGGTCCCGCCCACGCTCCGGGTGCGTCGTCTCACGCCCGCGGAACATGATCGTGACCTTGACCTTCGCGCGCTGGTTGAGGAAGCGAACGACGTGGCTCTTTTTCGTGTTGTAGTCGTGAATGCCGATCTTCGGCCGGAACTTGATCTCCTTGACGTGGATCTGTGACTGGTGCTTGCGAGCGAGCTTGGCTTTCTGCTCCTGTTCGTACTTGTACTTTCCGTAGTCCATGACCCGCGCCACCGGCGGGTCGGCCTGTGCAGCCACCTCGACGAGATCGAGGCCCTTCCCGTATGCGTACTCGCGAGCTTCGTCCGAGGTCTTGATCCCGAGCTGCCCGCCCTTCTCGTCGACGAGCCGGACCTTCGAGACCCGGATCGCGTCGTTGATCCGCGTGCGGTCCTGCTGGGGCCGGTCCTCAGGCCCTTGTGGCCTTCGGCGCGGCCTCAAAGACTGATCACCAAGCTGCTAGCTCCTCCCTTGAAGACGACAAAGCCGCTGCAAGCAGCGGCCCGTTTCCTCGTCCTTCGACTCGGTTGAACCTGGCAGAGCTCGTGGCTCGCGAGGTGAGGAACGGGTCCGCCCCTGCTTTTCAGGGTTGCAGCGTAGCAAGCTCGTCGCGCAACTTGTCCAGCGATTTGGTCGTTTGCTCGCCCCCGCGCTCGCGCACGGCCAGCGCTTCGTCCGACTCCTTGTCCCCGTACACGATCACGTACGGGATCTTCTCGACCTCGGCGTTGCGGATCCGCTTGCTCACGGTCTCGTCGGAGTCATCGACCTCGACCCGGAACGGGCGCAGCCGTTCCGCCAGCTTGTGCGCCAAAACACGATGTCCTTCCCCGACCGGAATGACCCGGATCTGCGCGGGCGCGATCCAGAACGGGAAGGCGCCGCCGTAATGCTCGATCAGGATGCCGATGAACCGCTCCAGCGAGCCGAGGAGCGCGCGGTGGACCACGTACGGCGTGTGCTCGTGATTGTCGGCGCCCACGTAGGTGAGCCCGAAGCGCTGCGGCATCTGCGCGTCGAGCTGGATCGTGCCCATCTGCCAGGAACGGCCGAGGACGTCCGTCATATGGAGGTCGATCTTCGGCCCGTAGAACGCGCCGTCGCCTTCGTTCAAGTCGTACTCGAGGCCCCGCCGCTCGAGCGCGGCCCGCAACGCTCCCTCGGTGAAGTCCCATTCCTCGTCGGTGCCGAGCTTGTTTTTAGGCCTCGTCGAGAGCTCGAAGCGCGCCGTCATCTCGAACAGGTCGTAGAGGTAGGCCGCGGAGTCGAGGCAGGCGAAGATCTCGTCCTCGATCTGCTCGGGCGCGAGGAAGATGTGCGCGTCGTCCTGCGTCACGTGCTGGACGCGGAGCAGCCCGTGGAGTGTTCCCGCGCGCTCCTTGCGGTGCAACGTCGAGGCCTCCGCATAGCGCAGCGGCAGATCCCGGTAGCTCCGTGTGTCGTTGCCGAACAGGAGCATGTGGCCGGGGCAGTTCATCGGCTTCAGGCCGAGCGTCCGGTCCTCGCCGTAGGGGACGAGGAACATGTTGTCGCGGAATTTCTCCCAGTGGCCTGACGTGATCCAGGTCTCGACGTCATACATGAGCGGCGTCTTCACCTCGACGTAGCCGCGGCTCGAGTTCTCGCGGCGGCGCAGGTCCTCGAGCTCGTTCCAGATCACCATGCCCTTCGGGTGCCAGAACGGCATCCCGGGCGCGTGATCGGAGAGATGGAAGAGGTCGAGCTGGACGCCGAGCCGGCGGTGGTCGCGCTCGCGCGCTTGTTCGAGCCGCTCGAGGTAGGCATCGAGATCGGCCTGGTCGTAGAACGCCGTGCCGTAGATTCGGGTCAGCTGGGTGTTGTGCTCGTCGCCGCGCCAGTACGCGCCGGCGAGGCCGGTCAGCTTGACGGCCTTGATCGGCTTGGTGTTTTGGAGGTGTGGCCCACGGCAGAGGTCGGTGAACTCGCCCTGGGTGTAGAGGGAGATCTCGCCCTCCGCCGTGTCGACGAGCTCGACCTTGTACGGCTCTTGCTCGGCCTTGAAGTACCGCTTCGCCTCGTCACGGTCGATCTCTTTGCGCTCCCACTCGCGGCCTTCCTTGATCTCCTTGCGGATCTCATCCTCGATGCGCTCGAGGGCCTCCTCGCCGATCGGCTCGGGGAACTCGAAGTCGTAGTAGAAGCCGTTCTCGATCGGGGGGCCGATCGCGACCTTCGTGCCGGGGTAGAGCCGGCGCACGGCCTCGGCGAGCAGGTGGGCGGCGGAGTGCCGGAGGACTTGGAGGGCGTCCGGGTCGTCGCGGTCCCTCGTGGTCAGGATCTGGATCTGCTGGCCGTCTTCCAGCGGCTGGCGCAGGTCCTGGACGCGCCCGTTCGAGCGCACGAGCACGGCCTGCTCGGCGAGCTTGGGGCCGATCGCGGCGGCTGCGTCCAGGCCGGTTGCGTCCTCTGGAAGTTCAAGTTCGGACGAGTCGGGAAGGACGACCTTCATGACGGAGCAGGATACTTCCGAGTCTCGGCCGGACGACCGCAACGAAGAGCTCGACGAGACGCCGGTTCCGGACCCTGAGGCGAAGGACACGGACGCCTCAGACGATCCGGGCGCGGACTGACGGCGCCTCGTCCCGGCCGGACCTGGTCGGTGCGGCCGTGTCCCGGTGCCAGGCACCGTGACGAGAGCGCAACGAGTTCGCAACGAAAGTGAAACGAACAATCCACAAACCGCCTGGTTGACCCATTCCGGTACCTGCCAGGCCGGGACGTGTCCGGGTGCCAGGCAACAGGACGTGGGAACTCGGGAGCGGTCCCGCAGAGCCAGGGTGCCAGGCAACAGGACGTGGGAACTCGGGATCGGTCCCGCAGAGCCATCGCGGGTGGTGGCGAGGCTGTTTGGCCTCTGGAGGGCCGGGTACCCCTTTTATGGCTTCAAACTGATAAGGAGGCACCGCAGATGGGCAAGAGCATTCGCGACTTCATGACCTCGAATCCGACGACGGTCTCGCCCGACCAGACCGTGGTTGAAGCGGCACGGGTGATGAAGGCCGAGGACACCGGCATCGTCCCAGTCGTCGAAGGTGACCGGCTGATCGGAACGATCACCGATCGCGACATCGTCATCCGGGTGCTCGCGGAGGGCAAGGAACCGAGCTCGACCAGAGTCGAAGAGGTCGCGAGCAAGGAGCTCGTCACGGTCGACCCACAGCAGGATCTGGACGAGGCGCTGCGCCTGATGGCGCGCAACCAGGTGCGCCGGCTGCCGGTCGTCGAGGAGGACGGCAAGCTCGTCGGCATCATCTCGCAGGCCGATGTCGCCCGCGAAGGCGACGACTCGAAGACCGGCGAGGTCGTGGAGCAGATCTCGAAGTAGCGACGTCTCGGACCCGGCGGGCCTCGCACCCGCCGGGTCACATCTCACCAACGGGGGTTCCAAGTGCCGAGCAAGAAAGCCAACGTCAAGAACGAGAAGCAATACGAGAAGCTGAAGGAAAAGGGCATGTCCAAGGAGCGGGCGGCAAAGATCGCCAACTCGCCAGGAGCGTCGAGCCGCGGCGGCAAGAAGTCCGGCTCGAGCGCGAGCAGCACGCGCAGCAACTCGCGACAAGGGGGCACGACGCAGCAGAAGAAAGCCGCCGGTCGCAAGGGCGGGAAGGCCGCCGCCAAGAAGCGCTAGAACACGCGCCGCGCTTTTCACAAAACCTTTACGTCGCCGGCACATCCAACGGGACTTTTTTGCGTCTCATGTTGGGATGCCGGCGATCAACAACACCAGGGTCGGGAACCTCAAGCGCGTCCTCGAGCATCTCGTCGCGGAACGGCAGCGTCTGCGCGCCGACGGCAGCTGCGATCCGGTTGCCCTCGAACGCAATCGCAGTGAGATCGTGCGCCGCCAGCAGGAGCTCGGACACGCCCTGATCGAGCTCCACGCGCAGTTCGACCGCGCGGCGTAGAACAAAACACTTCCGTCGAACGTAGCTACGCTTTTCGGCGTTGGACGCCTCCCGCGACTCGTGGCTCAGGCGCCCGTTTCTCGTCGGCGTTGTGCTCATCGCGCTCGTAGGGCTGGTGGTGCTCGCCGCGCACGGCCATGTCGCGACCGGAGGAGGCACCAGGGAAAAGCTCTCCGGCGGAGTGATCGACACCCTGATCAGCGCGCTGCTGGCCATCTACGTGCTGGGCGCAATCGTGTTCTTCGCAGCACTCGTCTGGTCTCGTGGCGAGTGGAGCCGCCGCTACGGCGTGGTGCAGCGGAAGGCGGCGCACCGTGTCCGCCCGGCGCTCGTGCTGGTCCTGCTGGCCCTCCTCCTGGTCTCGGGCGACCGGCTGCGCGGCAGGTTCCACCTCGCGGGCCCACGCACGCCGACGATGCAGACCACGTTGGGAACCAACGCCTCAGGCACGAAGCAGAAGGCGAACGAGAAGAATCGCGCGCGTTTCCGGATCATCCCCTTCCTGGCGGTGCTCGGCGGTCTTGGAGCGGCCGGGGCTGCGCTGTATCTCAGCTCCCGTCGCATGCGCCGCCCCCCACAGGAGCCCCTCCCGGCGGCCCTCGCCGCCGAGCTCGAGGAGACGCTCCGAGACCTGCGCGCGGAGGAGGACCCGCGCCGCGCCGTGATCGCCGCCTACGCACGAATGGAGCGGCTGCTCGGCGAGAGCGGCCTGCCGCGCCATCCCTTCGAGGCGCCCCTCGAATACATGTCGCGCGTGCTGCTCGACCTCGGCGGCGGGGCACGCTCGGTGCGCGCGATCACACACCTCTTCGAGCGCGCGCGCTTCAGCCCGCACACGATCGACGCGACGATGAAGGAAGAGGCGATCGTCGCCGTGGAAGCCCTTCAAGCCGACCTCGAACGCGCGGAGGCGGAGGCGGAAGCCGCAGCGTGACGAACCGGCACCCGCAGGCCACCCTCATCGCCGCGGTGATCACCGTGGCCCTCGCCGCGGCTCTGATGGTGTTTCCGGGCCACGCCGTGCTAGCACTGGACGCCTACGTGCTCGCCCTGGGCGCGATTGCCCTCGCCGCCCTGGTCAGGCGAACCCGCCAACTCGAAGAGCGCCCGGCGTCGCCGATCGATCGCCCGCTCCCTGCTCTGCCCACCGGAACGGAGCGCCTCCCGGAGCTCGACCGGTTCGAGCGCATCGTCGCGCTCAGCTGTGACAGCGCCTTCGACCTACACTACCGGCTACGCCCGCTGCTGCGCGAGCTCGTCTCCGCCCGCCTCGCCGGCCACGGGATCGAGCTCGACCGGATGCCCGACGCCGCACGCACAGCGACCGGCGAAGACCTGTGGGAGCTCGTCCGGCCTGATCGGGAGCTCGGAAACCGCTCAGACCCCGGTTTGCCGCTCGCGGACACTCGAAGCCTCGTCGACGCGGTGGAGGCGATCCAGTGACGGTGACCCTCTCAGACGTCGGTCAGCTCTCCGGCCGCGTGCTCGACGAGCTCGAACGCGCGATCGTCGGGAAGCGTGACGCGCTCGAGCTCGTGCTCGTGGGTCTGCTCGCGAACGGCCACGTCCTGATCGAGGACTATCCGGGCCTCGCGAAAACGTTGATCGCCCGCTCGTTCGCGCAGGTGACCTCGATGCGCTTCTCGCGGATCCAGTTCACACCCGACTTGATGCCCGGCGACGTCACCGGCTCGTCGATCTTCAACCAGCGCACGAGCGACTTCGAGTTCCGGCCGGGCCCGATCTTCGCGAACCTTCTGCTTGCCGACGAGATCAACCGCGCGCCCCCGAAGACCCAGGCTGCGCTGCTCGAGGCGATGCAGGAGCGGCAGGTGACGATCGAAGGGACGACGCATCCGCTCGAGCTGCCGTTCCTCGTCCTGGCGACCCAGAACCCGATCGAGTACGAGGGGACGTACCCGCTTCCCGAGGCCCAGCTCGACCGGTTCCTGCTCCGCATCCACGTCGGCTACCCCGGCCGCGAGGAGGAGTGGCAGGTGCTCGCGAACCGTGTCGAGCGGCGCGCGGACGAGCTGGAGCTCTCAGAGATCGTCGACCGCGAGACCCTGCTGCAGATGCAGCGCGCGGCGGAGGACGTCTACGTGGCCGAAAGCCTCGGCTACTACATGGTCGACCTCGTCTCGGCGACGCGGAAGAGCAACCGAGTCCAGGTCGGGGCGAGCCCGCGCGGCACGCTGGCGCTGCTCAAGCTCTGCCGCTGCCGAGCCGCCCTCGAGGGCCGCGACTTCGCGACGCCGGACGACGTCAAGGCGATCGCGGTCCCGGCGCTGGCGCACCGCATGACTCTCAAGCCCGAGCTCTGGGTCCAGCGGGTGACCGGCGACGACGTCGTGCGGGAAGTGCTCGAGCAGGTGCCGACGCCGTCAGCCGAGGACGCCCTGCGGCTGTCCGGGTGAGATCGTTCTCGCCGAAGCTCGGGGCGTATGCGGGCCTGACCGCGCTCGGGCTGATCGGCGCGCTCGTCACCAGGCGGCCGGAGCTTGCCGTGCTGGCGGCGCCGTTCGGCGTCGTGCTCGCCGTCAGCCTCATGGTTGCCGGCAGGCCAGATGTCCGCGTCGCGCCCGAGCTCGAGCGCGAGCGGGTGATCGAGGGCGACGAGGTGGAGCTGCGGCTCGACATCTACGCACGCACCTCGGCGCCGCGCGTCGAGCTCCGGGTCGACCTTCCGGCCGAGCTCCAGGTCGCCGAAGGCGAAAACCCGGTCTCGATGTCGCTGGCGGGAGACAACGAGCGGGAGCTGAAGCTACGGATCCGCTGCGCGCGGTGGGGCGCGTGGAGGGTCGGGCCCATCCACCTCCGCCTCCGGGACAGCCTCGGCCTCGTGGCGTGGGATCAGACGATCGACTGGCACGAGCCCCTGCGCGTCTATCCCAGGCCGGAAGCACTGCGGGAACTGCTGCGTCCGCGAGAGACGCAGGTCTTCGCCGGAAATCAGGTCTCGCGCGAGAAGGGCGAGGGCTTCGAGTTCGCCGACCTGCGTCCCTTTCAAACGGGCGACCGGCTCCGCAGGATCAACTGGCGAGCGAGCGCCCGGAGAAACGAGCTCTGGGTCAACGAGTACCACGCCGAGCGCAATGCCGATGTCGTCCTGTTCCTGGACACGTTCGCCGAGGCACGGCGAGGCGCGACGGGCACGCTGGATCAGGCGGTGCGAGCGGCGGCGGCCCTGGCCGGGCGTTATTTGGAGCACAAGGATCGCGTCGGGCTCGTCAGCTTCGGCGGCGTGCTGCGCTGGCTCCGCGTGCAGAGCGGAATCGCGCAGCTCTACCGCATCGTCGACTCGCTGATCAGCACCGAGGTGATGCTCAGCTACGCCTGGAAGGACGTCGACGTGCTGCCCGCCCGGACACTGCCGCCGAAGGCGCTCGTGCTGGCACTGACTCCGCTGCTGGACGAGCGGGCGCTGAGCGCGCTGCTCGACTTACGGGCGCGCGGCTTCGACCTCAGCGTCGTCGAGATCTCGCCACTGCCGTTCGTGGACCCTCCGCAGACTCCAGAGGCCGAGCTGGCCCTGAGACTGTGGACGCTGCAGCGCGAAGCACGGCGGACCGAGTACCAGCGCGCCGGAATCCCCGTCGTCGAGTGGCATGAGGGCGTGCCGCTCGCGGCTCCGATCGAGGAGGTGAGCGCATACAGGCGGCAGGCACTCGCACGCGGCTAGCGACCGCGGCGGCCGCTCTCGCGGTTGCGGCCGGGGCCGTCGTGTACGCGGCGCTGTACGCCGACCGGCTCGAGCAGCTCGTGTCCGTCGCCGGGCTGGGCGGGCTCCTGCTGCTGACGCTCGGGTTGGTTGCGCGGGAGCCGTTCAGCGCCACCCTCGGTCTCGCCGGCGTCGGCGCGGCGTACGGCCTCGCCGCGTGGACTCGGGGCGCCGACGTGCCGCTCGAGGCTCCGGTCGTCGCTGCGGCGTTGCTCACGAGCGCCGAGCTCGCCTTCTGGTCGCTCGAACGGCTCGTCGCGCAGGAGGAGAGCGCAGTCGCATGGAGGCGGGCCGCGCTCGTGCTCGGAGTCGCGGTCGCGTCGGTGTTCGTCGGCTCCATGCTCCTCCTCCCCGCAGCCGTGCCGCTGGAGCTCGGGCTCGCCGGGGACGTGCTCGGTGTCGTCGCGGCAGTGGCGGTGGTCGCCCTCGTCGTGGGACGGTCTTCGTCGCCGCTGCAACGAGATTGACGCGTCCGTTCGCACATGCCTAGTACAAAAAGGCACGATTTGCGGCTGTTTATCGCGAGAAGACTTGTCTGTTCACCGCGACGGGGAAACCGCTAGGCTCTGACCGCCTTGAACGACACCGCCGCCACCGCGACAGTCGCTTCCCCCCGCCCGTCAGCTCGTCAGCGCATCCTCGAGAGCGCCTACGAGCTCTTCTCCCGGCGAGGGATCCGCGCCGTCGGAATCGACGAGGTCGTCGAGCGCGCCTCCGTCGCCAAGGCGACGCTCTACCGGCATTTCCGCACCAAGGACGAGCTGGTGCTCGCCTTCCTCGCGCAGCGCGAGAAGCTGTGGACGCTCGGGTTCGTCGAGCTCGAGGCTCGGCGCCGCGGCTTCACGCCGGAGGCAAGGCTGCTGGCGATCTTCGACGTCTTCGACGAGTGGTTCGCCCGCGACGATTTCGAGGCCTGCTCGTTCATCAACGTGCTGCTCGAGATGGGCGCCGAGCACGAGGCCGGCAAGGCGAGCATCGACTACCTCGAGAACATCCGCTCGGTCGTGCGTAGCCTCGCCGACGAAGCCGGCCTGCGAGACACCGAGGAGTTCGCGCGTTCCTGGCACATCCTGATGAAGGGCTCGATCGTCCAGGCGGCCGAGGGCGACAAGGACGCGGCCAAGCGGGCCAGGGTCATGGCTCGGCTGCTGATCGACCAGTACCGGCCCGCCGAGAGCTAGCACCCGCCGGCAGGATCTCGGTGTCGGGCGCCTTGTGGTCGGCAAGGCGTCCCATCCCTGGTAGCGGTCATCCGGCGCTAGTGACCATTGGGCGGCATCGCTTCAAACACGATCGTCTTCGCTTCCGATGTCCAGAAGAGGCGACCAAAAATCGTGCCAGGCGATTCGTGCGTCACCTGGATGCGGCGACCGCTTTCCGGGCTGACCAGAAAAACCTGAGAGTTGCACTGGCATCGCGTCAGGACGTAGCCCACATACGCAATGCGACTACCTCTTGGCGCCCACTCGGGAGAGCCGGGTTGCCCAAGCCGATCGAGCCGCCGAAGATTGCGGCCGTCTCGTTGTATGACGCTCAGCGACCAGCGTGCGTGTCCGTGCTCGCGGCGCACAAACGCCACGTGACTTCCGTTAGGCGACCACGTTGGCGAAGACCCAGGCCCGAGCGTTCGGGGCCCGCGCCCAAAGCGTGCGACACGCACGATCTGCGAGCGCATACCGTCGACATACGCGAGCCACCCTCCGCGCGACGACCAGGTGATTTCGGGAGCGAAGATAGACGTCCACGCGGCTAGTTCGCGCCGACCGCTACCGTCGGCCGCCGCACTCGTCACCTCTCCCGATCGCCAGTCAGCGCTCAGGCGGCCAATAAACGCAATCCGGCCCCCGCTGGCGCCCCACGCGGGATGGGCGGCACAATCACTCACCTTCCTCAAGGTGGAGCCGTCGCTGTTGACGGTCCAGATCTGCGACGCAGCGCACGGGGCCGACGTGCCAGCAGGGTCGGCGGCGACAAACGCCACGGCCTGACCATTCGGAGACAGTCTGGCATCGAGGACTTCACGGTTGACGACCTTGCGAATCCGCTTCCCAGCAAGGGTGGCGACGAACAGATTCGGACCGTGCGAAAAGACCAGGCGCCTCGAGGACGCAGACGTGTCGAAGATGTACCAGCCGCGAACACCCCGGTTTTCGAGTATCTGACGCACCGGCTGCCGGGGCAGGCTGACCCGGAACAAGTCGGTTATGCAGCAGACTGCTGCCGCGCGGTTGCCCGTTTGGGCGGCAATGCCACTGCCTGGCGCCCCGCTCGGCGCCTTGCCTGCAACCACAACTGCGAGTGCGGACCCTAGTCCGAACCTAGTCCACTTTAGAGTTCTCGATTGCCGAAATGCCACGTTAGTCCCGTTGCTGATGGCAGCTTGGGCACAGGGGTAGACCAGCATGCCGCGTCGGCACGTAGACGTCTAGGCACTGCTTGATGTATTCAGGGCAACGGCGGAGCGAACGAGAGCCTTGAGAGCGTTCTCGTCAATCTTGTCGCCTTCGTGAAAATCGATGGCGCGCCTGGCGTTGCCTTCCAGGCTCGAGTTGAACAGGCCCGAAGGGTCTTTCAGCGACGCGCCCTTGGCGAAGGTCATCTTCACCACGC
>JALYTD010000076.1 GCA_030854475.1 Actinomycetota bacterium | reverse complement strand
CCCTCGTCGAGCAGCCGTACCGGGTCGCCGGAGCCCGGCGCCCGGCGCCTGCGCGCCAACTCGACGAGGCCTGGGTCGCTGTCGTCCCGCAGATCTTCGACGGGCTGCCGCTCCTCGTCGGCGGCCGCTCGTCGGGCGCGCGCGTGGCCTGCCGGACGGCCGGTGAGCTCGGCGCCGTTGCCGTCCTCTGCCTCGCGTTCCCGGTTCACCCGCCGGGCAAGGCGGCCGATCCCGCCAAGAGCCGGCTCGGGGAACTCAACGCGGTCGAGGTGCCAACCTTCGTCGTTCAGGGCGAACGCGACCCGTTCGGTCTTCCGCCCCCGGGGCCGAACCGCACCGTCGTCCAAATCCCGGGCACCCACTCGCTGAAAAGCAGCTCCGCGGTCGAGGCAGCCGTGGCCCGCTGGCTCGCCGGACTGTCGCTCCCTTAGCGAGCGAAGAGCTCCTTGTACCCAGGCTCGTCGCGAATCGCGTCCAGGTCCGAGTCGCCGGCGCCGAAGTCGCGGAACTGCTCGTTCCACTCGATCGCTTGCCGGAGGTGCGCGATCGCGTCGTCCTTCCGCCCGGCGAGGCTCTCACAGCAGGCGAGGTTGTACGCCAGGCCCGCGTACTGCGGATTGGCCTCGATGATCTCCCGAGCGCGGTCGGCCGCCTCGGCATACTCGCCGGCCTCATACAGCGGGCGGACCGGCGCCCATAGCTCCCACCCGAACGGCTGGTACACCTTCCCCGGCGTCGCACCGACGGCGAGGATCGTCGTTCCCGCCTCCTCGGCGAATGCGGTCCGCTTCACCCCACTCCGGGCGAAGACGAACGTGCCGACGGGCGCGTCGACCTGCTCTCCGTCGAGCTCGAAGCGCGCGCGACCGCTCTGGACGAAGTAGAGCTCCTCGTCGCCTTCCTCGTCCTCGTCGTGCTCGTTGATGATTCGGTCTCCGGCGCTACGACCCGTCCACGCGTTGAAGCCGAAGGACGTGATGCCGAAGTGATGGCGAATCGGCCGGTACGGAGAGCGGCCGTCGTCCATCTCTTCGATCTCGTCGATCTTCGCGACTGAATAAGCGTCCATCGAACCTCCTCCGCTCTAGACCGCAGACTCGAGGCACTCCGCCCCGCCCGACTCGGGCGGGGCGCCGTACGCCCACAGGAGCACCTCGTCGTCGCCCTCGTTCACTCCTGGATCCTTGGTCGGCCGGCACGGCTCTCTCCGGCGATTCTACGATCCTGCGGCGGAGCATTTCCTTACGGGGAGCCGAGCCGCCGCATCGGCCATTCCGCAGCAGCGTAAACGTGACCCGTGAGTTCAACGCGCGAGAACTGTCTTACTCCACAACGAACCCAACCGGGAGGAGACCATGGCAGAGGTCAGAGCAGAGATTTCCATGTCGCTCGACGGCTTCGTCGCGGGGCCGAACCAGAACCTCGAGCAGCCGCTCGGCGCGGGTGGCGAGCTCCTGCACGAGTGGGCGTTCCCGCTCAAGACCTTCCGCGAGATGCATGGGAGGGAGGGCGGCGAGACCGGCCCCGACGATGAGCTCATGGCGGAAACGGTGCGCGCGACGGGCGCCGAGATCATGGGCCGGCGGATGTTCAGCGGCGGCGAGGGTCCGTGGGAAGACGATCCGAACGCCGACGGCTGGTGGGGAGACAACCCTCCGTTCCACACTCCGGTCTTCGTCCTCACGCACCACGCGCGCGAACCGCTGGTCAAGCAGGGCGGCACGACCTTCACATTCGTCACCGACGGCATCGAGAGCGCACATAAACAGGCCCGCGAGGCCGCCGGCGGCAAGGACGTCGCCATCGGCGGCGGAGCCAGCGCGATCCAGCAGGCCGTCAACGCCGGCCTCGTCGACGAGCTCTTGATCCACGCCGTCCCGGTACTGCTCGGCGCCGGCGCGCGGCTCTTCGACGGGATCGAGACGATCCCGCAGCGCCTAGAGCTTTCTCGGCACGCCACGTCGCCGACCGGCGTCGCACATCTGACGTTCAGCTTCCCCGACGGGTCGTAGCCTCCCGCTGGCGTTCAAGGCGTTCGCCGACCTGCCGCAGTTCGAGGAGTACCCGAGCTAGCGCACCCGGCTGCCCTCGACGTGCAGGAGGTACGCCTTGCGATTGAGCGGGTTCTGCGTCGATCGGGATCGGGTTGGGAACTCACCGCGGACCGGCTCGTAGCGGTCGAATTCGAGCTCGACGACGCCCTCGCCGCGGGTGAGCGAGCTGAGTTCTTGCTGCGGCCTAAGTAGCCGCGCGGCGTTCGGCCTCCGCCTTCAAGTGCTGGAGACCCTCCTGCAGCGACTTGTCCAGCATCTTCTGCAACGGCGCGCGCAAGACCCGCGCGAGCAGGCCGTCGAACGACTCTTCGGCTCTGACCAAGGTGCTTCCGTTCCGGGGCTCGAGTCGCCAGACGTGGACCGCCTTGATGCCCATCGTCTTCCCGGTCCACGCGAGCAGGCGCGGCGGCTCGACTTGCTGGAGCGTCGAGACGATCTTGCTCGGCCCCGCCTTCCAGCGGAACTCCGATCCAGGTTCGAGCCCGCCTTGCAGCGACGCCGACTTCACGTGGGGGTTCCAGCTCGGCCAATCGTTAATCGCCGTCAGCACGTCCCAGACGATCTCAGGCGGCGCAGCGATCTCGATCTCGCCCGCGCACTTGACCGGCGCCTTCTCGTTGATCTCGACCACCGCGTCAGTCTACGAGGCTATTGAATGCACCACCATGGAACTCGTGGAGCTAGCCGACCTCTCTCTGACGGTTGGCTGAACGGCGCCTTCGCGGTACTCGAAGGGGTTCTCGACAACGTCGCCGTCGGCGGCCAACGACGTGCGTCGCCGTGATGAAGCCGGATCACGTCCGCCTCCCACGGCGAGCCAGTGCACGACCGGGCCGCGTACGAGCGGGCGCTCGAGGCGGAACCCTGGGCCGGGTCCTAGCACCAGCGCAAGGGCCCCCGTTCGGCGGGCCCTTGCACCATCAGGCTCCTACGGCGTCTGGTCCTTGACGACGCCGATCACATGGCCTTCCGGATCCTTGAACTGGCCCAGCTCGACCATGTCCATGATCTTCTCCGGGCCCATCACTCGCGTCCCACCGAGGCTCTCGGCCTTCGCGAGCGCGGCCTCCACGTCAGGCACCGCGACGTAGAAAGTGACGTGGCCGGGGTACCCCTCGGGCCCGCTCGCGACGCCGCCGCCGATGCCGACACCGTCGTCCGAGACGTTCCCCTCGCGGGACACCATCCCGTACTTCATCGGGTTGTCGGGGTTGATCTCCCAGCCGAAGAGCTCGGAGTAGTAGCTCTGCAGCTTCTCTCCGTCCTTCCCGATCACCTCGAAGTGGACTACTGCCTGTCCCATGCCCTCTCCTTCCCGCGCCGGCGGCCCGGCGCCTAGTGACTACAACCTACGCTTAAGACCGCGAGCCGGATCGAAACTCATCGCCGGTCTCGTAGGCTCGTCAGGTGACGGACCGCCCTCGTCAGCCGGCGTCGCTGGCTCAGGTGCTGGTCGACTGGGGGCGAATCGGCTGCATCGGGTTCGGTGGCCCGCCGACCCACATCGCGCTGCTGCGGAAACTCTGCGTAGAGCGGCGCCGCTGGTTGACCGACCGCGACTTCGAGGATGCGCTCGCGGCCTGCAACCTGTTGCCGGGGCCGGCGTCGACCCAGCTCGCGATCTACTGCGCCTTCCGTGTGCGCGGCCGCATTGGATCGATCGTCGGCGGGCTCGCGTTCGTCGTCCCGGGCCTGATCCTCATCCTCGCGCTCGCCGCGGTCTTCCTGGCCGGCTCGCCGCCGACCTGGCTCCAGGGAGCGGGACTTGGTGCCGGCGCGGCCGTTCCCGCGGTCGCTCTCCACGCAGGATGGTCCCTGCTCCCGGGGAGCTGGCAGCGGGTGGCGGTTGCAGCGAATGCGAATCGCGCGCGCTGGGTGATCTACGTCGGGGTGGGCATGGTCGCCGCTGCCATTTCCGGCCCGTGGCTTGTGCTGGTCCTGCTCGCATTCGGCGTCAATGAGGTACTCGCTCAGCGTGCGATTCCGGGCTCGGCCGGCGTTGCGGCTCCGTTCCTCGCCGCCACGGCCGGGACCGGCGGCCTGCTTTCCCTGGCCTGGGTCTCGCTCAAGGTCGGCGCGCTCTCCTACGGCGGCGGCTTCGTGATCGTCCCCTTGATGCGCGGCGACGCGGTCGACCATTTCCACTGGATGAGCGACTCGCAGTTCCTGAATGCGGTCGCGCTCGGGCAGATCACGCCGGGCCCGGTCGTCCATACGGTGGCGGCAGTCGGCTATGCGGCGGCCGGGGTCGGCGGAGGCTTGCTTGCGGCCCTCGTCGCCTTCGCGCCGTCATTCGCGTTCGTCCTGCTCGGCGGGAGTCGCTTCGACAAGCTTCGCTCCAACGGCGTCGCCCGCGCGTTCCTCGAAGGAGCCGGCCCCACCGCGATCGGCGCCATCCTCGGCTCGGCGATCCCCCTTGCCTGGCCGCTGTCCGAGCTCTGGCAGTTCGGAATCCTGGCCGGAGCGGCCGTGTCGCTGTTCGTGCTCCGGCGCGGCGTCGTCGTGACTCTGATCGCGGCAGGGATCGCAGGCGTCATCGCGGCGCTCGCCGGCGCAGGGCTACCGTCCTAGACGGTGGCGAATCGCTTCGCGGCGCGGGCTCTGGCGCGCTCCGCCTCGACCTCGCGGTCCTTCGGCTCGGCCGAGGTCACGAGCGAGTCGACGAGCCGCCGGGTCACGTCAGCGACCTCATCGACCGCGCGTGCGAACGCTTCCTCGTTCGCCCGCGAGGGCTTAGTAAAACCGCTGATCTTGCGGACGTACTGAAGCGCGGAGTCACGCACCTCGTCGTCGGTGGCCGGAGGCTCGAAGTTGAAGAGCGTGTGGATGTTTCGGCACATGTATCTAGCCTAGCGGCCGTCAGCGGAGATCGACGCGAGGGTGCTTTCGAACTGCTCCATCACCTGCTTGTGCAACAGGTGGCCGTAGCTCAACCGGGCCACCCCAAGCTCGGCGAGCTCGGCCGGGGACGGCGCCCGCGGGCTCGCGAGGATGTTGACCGGGCCTCGTGCCTCGCGAACGAACGTGGCCACCGTCTGCGTCTCCCACAGCGCGATCGGATAGAGGCAGTCGGCACCGGCTTCGAGATAGGCCTGTGCCCGTTCCAGCGCATCGGGCAGAAGCTCACCTTGTTCTTCGCCTGAGAGGAACACGTCGATGCGCGCATTGATCACCAGTGAGTAGTTCTGGGCTGCAGCGGCTTCGCGAACGCTGCGCAGCCAATCCGCGTGCGGAGCTGGATCGCGCAGCTTCCCGGTGGCGTGATCCGTCTCCTCGAGGTTGCAACCCGCCGCTCCGGCGCCTTTCAGAGCAGCAACGAGCTCCGCCGGTTCCATCCCGTAGCCCGCCTCAGCGTCGACGGTCAGCGGAACGTCGACGGCGCGGCCCATCCGCGCGGCGGCGGCCAGCATCTCGTCGCCGGGCGCGCCTTCGTGATCCTCGTAGCCGAGCACCGCGGCCACGCCCGCACTCGTGGTCGCCACGACGGGGAAGCCCGCGGCCACGACGGCCCTGGCCGACGCGGCGTCCCAGGCGTTCGGCAGGACGAGCGGATCGCCCGGAACGTGCAGCGACCGGAGTAGTTCGCAGTGAGGGGCGAGCTCGTCCGTCATCCTTCGAGCCTAGAAGACCACCGTGGCTGACGAGCAGCTGGGCAACCGGTTGGCGGCCGAGATCAAGATCGTCGGCGGCCACGCAGGCGTTTGGCGCCTATTCGATGACGCCACGTTGCTGCGTACGATCGCAGCCGCGCTCGTCGAGCCCTTCCGCGGAAAGGCGACCAAGGTCGCGGACGATCGAGTGCTGCTCGTGGATGACTGGATCGAAACCGCAAGCCAGGCCCGAGCCGCGAAGCTCCTCGTGGAGGACTGCGGCGCGCAGCTGATCGGCGTCGCGACGGTTGGTCGACCCGTCTGCCGCCTCTGGCCTATGCGTGCTGCACTCATTGCTGGCAGCCGATCGCCTAGCGTGGCGCAGCAAGCCTAGAACTTAGAACTCGGAGGCTCTCCAGACGCGCTGGTCGAAGCGCCGCGCCAGCGGGTCGAAGACGGCGAGGAACGCTCGCTTCACCCGCGTCGCTTTCGCATCCGCGGCCCAAGCCGCATGGAGGTCGGCGTTGGGCACAGGTGGCCCGCAGCGGGTTCGGCCGAGCAGCCAGTCGCGGTAGTGCCAGTCCGCGGAACGGCGCACCAGGTCAGCGCAATGCTGAGACTGCCGACGGCGACGCCGGCGGGCGAAACCGCCCTG
This sequence comes from Actinomycetota bacterium, assembly GCA_030854475.1. GTDB lineage: Bacteria > Actinomycetota > Thermoleophilia > Gaiellales > Gaiellaceae > JALYTD01. The sequence goes on along the minus strand of JALYTD010000076.1, from coordinate 9,885 downwards.
TGGGGCCACATCAAGTCGCTGAAGCACAAGGGCGGGCACTTCGAGCTCCGGTTCGATCCCGCCCTGTTCCTGCACGGAGTGACGGCGGATCGCGTCGCGGCTGAAGACGGACAGAAAGTCGCCAACGACTACTACGTCGTCGACGAGAGCCATCGCAAGCTGACCTACGTGGTTCCGACCAACGCCCGCGTCACGGTCTTGAACAGGGACCTCCACTCGGTGCGGATCCCGGTCTCCGAGCTGGCCCAGATCGTCAAGGGCAAGAACCCCAGGCATCGCCGGCTGTTCTCTCGCGACAACGGATTGGGCTTCTGGCTTCGGGTCGGCGACAAGTACCCGAACCCGGCCCTCTCGCTCGATCAGCAGTACCAGCCCTAAGCCACGGCCGAGAGTCGCGACGACGGCGCTGAAAAGGAGGGCCGGGTTGTCCCGGCCCTCCTTTCGCGAGAGGACCCGTGGGAGGAAATCCCTGCTCCGACCGGAAACCTTGTTCCTCATGCGCCGCCGCGCCTGCCTCGTCGCGCTGCTTCTCACAACCGCGCTCGTCACCGCCGGACCCGCCTCGGCAGCCTCTCCGAAGATCGCTGCCCTGCAGCTGGCGCTCGCCAAGCGCGGCTTCTACCACGGGCCCCTGGACGGCGTGGTCGGGCGACACACACGCCAAGCGATCAAGCGATTCCAGCGCCGCCATCGCCTCCAGATCGACGGCGTCGTGGGCCCGCAGACCCGCCGCAAGCTCGGCCGCTGGGCCCGCCACGAGCTCGGCCACAGGCTGCTCCGGCGCGGTCGGTCCGGCTGGGACATCGCCGAGCTGCAGTTTCTCCTGCGCCGCTATGGCGTCCGCGTCTCGATCGACGGGATCTTCGGCCCCGGCACCCGGAGGGCCGTGATCCGCGCACAGCGCGCAGCGGGCCTTCGAGCGGACGGTCTCGTCGGACGGAGGACGATCGCCGCGCTCAAGAGTCGCCGCCACCGGCACATCGCCCGCGTTCCCGTGCAGCGAGACGTGCGGACGAGCATCGTCTACTGGTCGCATCACTACGGGGTCGACGACAGACTGGCCCGCGCCCTTGCCTGGGTGGAGTCGGGGTACCAGCCGAACCTGACCTCGTCAACCGGCGCCTGGGGCGTCTTCCAGATCATGCCCGGCACCTGGCGCTACGTCGAAACCGTGCTCGCCGGCCGCCGCTACCCGCGCACGGTCACCGGGAACGTCCGAGTCGGTCTGCTCTTCCTACGCCAGCAACTGCGGGACTTCCGCAGCGAGCGCCGGGCCCTCGCGGCGTGGTACACGGGACCGGGCTTCGTGCGGCGGCACGGGATCTCGCCGGCAGGCCGGTGGTTCGCGGCTAACGTGCTCGCAGTTCGCGCTCGCCTCTGACCGTTCAGGGACGCCCGAGCACAACCGATTCGGACGACTCCGGCGACACGTCACCGTCCCGGTCGTTCCGGGACGGATTGGGAACCCGGATGGAGACCTCCGCGCCGCCGCCGCGTGCATCCGAGACAGCCGCGCTACCGCTGTGGGCCTGCGCGATTGCCGAAACGATCCCCAGCCCAAGCCCAGCGCCGCCACTGGTTCTGCTCTGCTCCGCACGACTGAAGCGCTCGAACGCGTGCGGTGCGAAGCCTGGTGGGAAGCCGGGGCCTTCGTCCGTGACTCGAAACTCCAGGGAGTCACCGTCCTGGCTTGCGGAGATGCGGATCGTGCCGGCCCCGTAGCGAAGGGCGTTCTCGACGAGGTTGCCGATCGCCTGCTCGATCCGGAGCCGGTCGAGGTGCGCCTGTCCGCGGCCTTGCGTCTCGATCACGCGGCCTGACTCGCTCGCGCGGCGCTCAAAACGTGCGGCCACGCCTTCGAGGAGATCGCCGAGCTGGACGTCCTGTAGGCGGATCGGCAGGGCCCCCTCGTCCATTCGCGCCAGGAGCAAGAGGTCGGCAGCGAGCTGTGACAGACGGTCGGTCTCGGACCCGACCGCTCGCAGCGCGGCCTCCAGCTCCTCGCGCTTGCGAGGGCTTTCGAGTGCGAGCTCGACCTCTGCCTGGAGGTGCGCGAGCGGCGTCCGCAGCTCGTGGCTGGCGTCCGCGACGAAGCTCCGCTCGCGCTCCAGCGCCGTCTCGAGCCGCGCGAGCATCTCGTTCAGGGTCTCGCCGAGACGAGAGACCTCGTCGTGCGAGGGCGGCACCGGCAGCCGCTCGGAGAGGCGCTTCCCGGAGATTTCTGCGGCGCGCGTACGCATCCGCTCGACAGGGCGCAGCGCCGCTCCCGCGAGCAGGTAGCCGGCCAGGGAGGCCAGCAGCAGCGCCATCGGCCCGCCGACGAGGAGCTCGGTTCGCAGCGTTGCGAGCGCGTCGTCCCGTGTCTCGAGCGGCGTGCCGACCACGACGACGAGCCGTTGGCCCTGGGCGGAAACCGGCTTTGCGAGCAGCCGCACGCTCTCTCCGGTGCGGTGGGTGCGACCGACCAGCAGCTGCCCGCGCTGGGCGCGTGCCACTTGCTCCGGGGTCAGCAGCGGCTTCCTGGCCAAGCCCGGCGTCTGGTCGAATATCTTCCCGCGCGAGTCGAGAATCTGTGCGAACCCGGTGCCGGTCGTCGACTCGGCGAGCCCGGTATCGGCCTGCTTGACGAGAGCCGTGACATCGGCCGCGCGAGCGTTCAGGCTTTGCTCGAGCGTGCGGTCCAGCGAGGTCCCGAGGCGGTGGTAGAGCAGGAACCCGGTCGCCGCGAGCACGACGGCCATCGCAAGCCCGAACGCGGCCGTGAGCCGCAGCCGGATGGGGACGCGGCTCAACCGCCGTCCTTGCGCAGCCGGTAGCCCGCGCCGTGCACGGTCTCGAGCGCGTGCCGGTCGAACGGGCGGTCGATCTTCTCGCGCAGGTAGCGAATGTAGACCGTGATCACGTTCGAGCGGTTCTCGTAGCCCATGTCCCACCCGTGCTCGAGCAGCTCGTAGCGGGTGATCACTTCGCCCGGCCGGCGCATGAAGAGCTCGAGCAGCGCGTATTCCTTGCTCGACAGCTGCAATTCGGTCTCGCCGCGCCAGGCCTGCTGGGTTGCAGGGTCAAGCCGGAGATCGCCCACTTCGAGCACCGCCGGCCGCTCGGCGGAGCCTCGCCGCATGAGCGCCCGGAGGCGGGCTCGCAGCTCGGCGATGGAGAACGGCTTCGTCAGATAGTCGTCGGCGCCGGCGTCGAGGCCTGCCACCCGGTCCTCGACTGCGTCCCGGGCGGTGAGCATGAGCACAGGCGACCAGACTCCCTCGCGACGGAGGGAGGCACACGTCGCGAAGCCGTCCAGCTCCGGCAGCATCACGTCCAGGACGATCGCGTCGTACTCGTGCGCCTGCGCCATCCAGAGCGCGTCCTCCCCGCGCTGGGCGATGTCGGTCGCGCTGCCGTTCTCGCTCAGCCCTCGGCGAAGGAGAGCCGCCATCTTGGGGTCGTCCTCGACGACGAGGATCCGCATGCGACCACTATGCCCGCAGGATGTGAGAAAAAGGTGAGAAACACCGTTTCACATCTGTTTCACAACGCCCTTCTACGGTGGACGCGCATGTTCGATTCGAATGCAAACCACAAGGAGGAATCACATGCGTAGTCGACTCACGAAAGCCGGAGCGGCCCTGGTGGCGATCGCGGCACTCGCCGTCGGTGGCTCCGCGCTCGCTTCGGCCGGCTCGAATGGGAAGCAGCCGGCTAAACCTGCTGCCGCCAAGAGCCAGAAGGCGAAGCAGGCGGCCAAGCCCGCTGCCGCCAAGAGCCAGAAGGCGAAGCCCGCTGCGGCCGCGAGCAAGAACGAGGCTGCGTCGCCCGACACCGACAACGTCCAGGAAGGTGACCAGTCGGCTCCCGACAACGCGAGCGAGAAGGCCGACTCCGCGAGTGAGCCTGCCGAGTCGGCGTCGGAGTCAGCGTCCGAGTCAGGCCCGAGTGACGGGCCCGGCGGTTACGCGGACACCAGCCCGAACGCCGACACCCAGCAAGAGGGCGAGCACTAAGCCGCCTGCTTCATCTCTCCCCAGGCACTCGAGGCTCCGGCGACGCCGGGGCCTCAGTGTTCGTGGGGGAAGACCACGCGCTCGCTCCTGCAACCCGCTTAACTTCACCTCGTGGCGTCCAGATACGAGGTGCATGCGTTCAACCGCCTCGGTCGAGAGCGCAAGCACCCCTACACGTCGGACGAGCCGCTCGAGCCCGGGTCGGTGATCCGCCTTGCAGGGCGCGACTGGATGATCGAGCGGCTCGAGGACGACCGTGCGTACGCAAAACCGGCGCGCTACCGGATCCGCCTCCGCCACCCCGACAGCCACGACGAGCTCGGCGCCTTCCGCCGCTGGCGGCCGGACGCCCCTCGCGTCGGCCATTCATTTTCCACCGCGGAGGACGGCCACCCGGTCAGCTGGGACGTGAATGCGGAAAACCTCGCCTACGACGACGCTGGCGAGCCGTATCTCGACCTGGTCGCGGAACGTGATTTCGGAGAGGTCGAGGACCTGCCTAACCACGAGCTCGAGCACGCGATGGCCCGGAGGGACGAGCTTCCCGCGGGCGCGCAGGAGACGTTCGACCGCGTGGAGGCGGGCGGGCTGGCGATCGAGCTGGTTGCGCTCGAGGCCGGCCAGGCACCCGACTGGGCGGAGGCAGAGGAGTTCCTCGCGGCGATCGAGCTCGACATCATCGAGGACGACCTGCTCGAGCTCTGCGGGGTGGATCCGGGCACCGATCCGCAGGACACCTGGCTCGGCAAGGTCAAGGAGCGGCTGAGCTCAGACCTGGAGCGCTTCCGCGGCGACGTCGAGGGCGACCACGACGAGATCGAGGAGTGGGACTTCCGCGACGGCCGCATCTTCGCTTCGGTAGGCAGCCCGGACGACGAAGGGGATCCGGACAAGGGTCACGGCTGGATGACGCGCCTCGTGGACGCGAGTGTCCTCGGCGCGGCCGGCTTCCATCGGGTTCGCAAAGCCGAGCTCCAGGTCTAAACGGGGGCTAGTCCCGGCGCTCGAGGCCGTCGTCCGGCAGCGTCTCCCACAGCGCTACCGAACGGACCCACCCGTGCGACTTCGGCCGCTCGTCGAAGGGCGTGTCGATCGCCGGGAGCCGGATGCTGGCCTCCTCCGACTCCGGCCAGCCGCCGCCAAAGAGGTTCGAGCCGCACACAGAACAGAACGTCTTCGCGCTTCCCTCGTCCGGCTGGTAGGTGCGCAGGAGGTCTTCGCCCGAGAGGATCCGGATCGAGTCGCTCCGCATCCGGCCGTTGGCGGTCCCGACGCCGCCTGAGATCTTCTTGCACGTCGTGCAGTGGCAGAAGCCCATCCAGGCGAACTCGTCCCGGAGCTCGAACTGCACTCCCCCGCACTGACAGCTCCCGCGCAGCATCGCCACGCCGGGAGCCTAGCCCGTCTCATTCGTAGGAAGTTCTTAGGCCTCTTTCACAGGCGTCTTAGACGGGACCGCGAGGGTGGCCGCAGAAAGGAGGTGATGACGATGTTCGCCAAGAGATGGATCCTGCTCTTAGTTGCCGCCGGCTCGCTCGCCGGCGGAGCGATCGGGGGCACGGTGCTCGGCGCCTCGTCCGGTAACGCCGCGTCGAACAACAGCAACAGCAGCTCGACGAAGTCGAGCAACGCGTCGCCGAGCGGTTCGTTCAGGCCCAACGAGAACGCGGCTCACGAGGCCGGCGAAAGCAAGGAACGCGAGGCCCAGGAGAACGCGGGCCAGTTCCCCACCGTTCCGTAATCCCTGCGCAACCGGGTGGACCGACCCTGAACGTCGGTCCACCCGCGCCATTTACGATTGGCCGCGTGCCGGTCGAGCCGCAAACCCGTTGAAGATCCGCGCTGCGGTCCTGGAGTCGGTCGGGGCGCCGCTCGAGGTTCAGGAGCTCGAGCTCGCCGAGCCGAAGGAGGGCGAGGTGCTCGTCCGGCTCGTGGCCTGCGGCGTCTGCCATACCGACCTCTACACGGCCTCCGGCGCAGACCCTTCCGGCTACGCGCCGACGGTGCTCGGGCACGAAGGGGGCGGCGTGGTCGAGCAAGTGGGCGACGGCGTGAGGGACTTGGCCGTCGGCGACCACGTCGTCACGCTCTTCTCGCCTCAGTGCCGCGAGTGCATCCACTGCCTCGATCCGCGTACGAACCTCTGTCTCGCGATCCGCGAGCAGCAGGGGCTCGGCTTCCTGCCGGACGGGACGACGAGGCTCTCGCGCGACGGTGAGCCGATCCGGCACTTCATGGGCTGCTCCACGTTCGCGGAGTACACGGTGATGCCGGAGATCGCTTTGGCGAAGGTGAGCCCGGAGGCGCCGCTCGACCGTGCTGCGCTGTTCGCGTGCGGCCTGTCCACGGGCCTCGGCGCTGCGATGAACACCGCACAGGTCGAGCCGGGCTCGACTTGCGTCGTCTTCGGCGCCGGCATGGTGGGGCTCGGCGCGGTCGCAGGCTGTCGGCTCCAGGGCGCCGAGCGCATCGTCTGCGTCGACCTCTCGGACGAGCGGCTGGAGCTCGCGCGCGGCCAGGGTGCGACGCACACGCTGAAGGGCGGCCCCGACAGCGTCCAGGAGCTGCTCGACCTGACGGACGGCTTCGGCGCGGACTACACGTTCGAGGCGACCGGCAACGTCGCGGTCATGCGGCAGGCGGTCGAGGCCGCGCGGATGGGCTGGGGCCTGGCGACGGTCTGCGGCGTCGCGGGCAAGGGCGAGACGCTCGACGTCGTCCCGCGCTTCCTGATCACCGGCCGCCGCGTGGCCGGCTCGTCCTTCGGCGGCGTCAAGGGACGGGACCAGGTGCCCCAGCTCGTCGACCGCTACCTCGCCGGCGAGATCGACGTCGACCCGTTCGTCTCGCACAAGCTCACGCTCGACGAGGTGAACCGCGGCTTCGAGCTGATGGAGGCTCAGGACGGGATCCGCAGCGTGATCGAGTTCGCGTAATGCCCAGGCGGGCGACCGAGGACGACGCCGACGCGATCGCGGACGTCTTCCTCGCGGCCCGCGCCGACATGACGTACCTGCCCGAGCTGCATACCGAGGCCGAGACGCGCACGTTCATCCGCGAGATCGTCCTCGACCGGTTCGAGACCTGGATCAGCGATGACGGCCTCGGTTTCGCCGCGCTGAGCCTCGACATGCTCGAGCACCTCTATGGGCATCCGACGGCGCAGGGCAGCGGCCTCGGAAGTGAGCTGCTCGACCTGGCCAAGGAGCGCCGGCCAGACGGCTTCCGGCTCTGGGTCTTCCAGAAGAACGAGGGTGCGAGGCGGTTCTACGAACGGCACGGGCTCTTGCTCGTGGAGCTGACCGACGGAGCCGGGAATGCGGAACTGGAGCCCGACGCGCTGTACGAGTGGCGCGGCTCCCCGGCATGATCCGCGCGTGGAGCCACACGATCCCCTTGGGCTCGACGCGGAGACGATGCGGCAGCTGGGCTACCGCACCGTCGACGCGCTCGTCGAGAGCCTGACCAGCGCCGCGCCGCCGCTGCGGCGGGCTACGCCCGAGGAGATGCAGCAGCGGCTGGCCGGCGACCCGCCCGAAGAGCCGCAATCGTTCGACGAGATCCTCGAGCAGCTGAACGACCACGTGCTGCCGTTCCGCAGCCGTGTCGACCATCCGGCGTTCTTCGGCTTCATCCCGGGAGCAGGCACGTGGCCGGGGGCGCTCGGGGATTTCATCGCCAGCGCGTCCAACGTCTACGCGGGCTCGTGGATGGAGTCGGCCGGACCGAGTCAGGCCGAGCTGGAGGTGCTCGGGTGGTTCAAGCGCTGGATCGGGTATCCGGCCGGGGCGGCGGGAAGTCTGACGAGCGGCGGGTCGGCGGCAAACCTCACGGCCCTCGCGTGCGCGCGCGAGCGCGTGGCGGGCGGCATGTCGGACCGGCTCGTGATCTACGCGTCGGATCAGGCTCATTCGTCGGTGGCGCGCGCCGCGCGCCTGCTCGGCTTCGGGTCGGAGCAGCTGCGAGTCCTGCCGGCCGACTCGGAATTCCGGCTCGCGCCGGAGACGCTGGCCGCGGCGATCGACGCCGACGTGCGCGCGGGGCGCAAGCCGCTGCTCGTCGCGGCGAACGGGGGGACGACGAACACGGGCGCCGTCGACCCGCTGCCCGCGTTGTCGGCGATTTGCGACGAACACGGGCTCTGGCTGCACGTCGACGCCGCCTACGGTGGCTTCGCGGCGTTGACCGAGCGCGGCCGGGACGCGCTGGCCGGGCTCGAGCTCGCCGACTCCGTCGTGCTCGATCCGCACAAGTGGCTCTACCAGCCGTTCGAATGCGGTTGCCTGCTCGTCCGGGACGGCGAGTCCCTCCGCGCCGCCTTTGAGATCTCGCCGACGTACCTCAAGGACTCGGAGAGCCGCGGGGCCGAGGTCAACTTCTCCGACCTCGGAATCCAGCTCACTCGGTCGTCGCGCGCGCTTAAGCTCTGGGTATCCCTGCGCTACTTCGGGATCGGCGCCTTTCGACGGGCGATCGACCGCACGCTCGACCTGGCGGAGGCGGCCCGTCGCCGCGTCGAGACATCCGATGCGCTCGAGCTGATGGCGCCACCCGCACTCGGCGTCCTCTGCTTCCGGCGTCGCTTCGCGGGGCTGGACGAGGATGGCCTCGCCAGGGCGAACGCTCGCCTGGTGGCTGCCCTCGAAGCGAGCGGTCTCGGGCTCGTGTCGTCGACCCGCCTGCGCGAGCGGTACGCGATCCGGATGTGCATCCTCAATCACACCTCCGGCAGCGACGACGTCGAGCGCGTGCTCGACTTCCTCGAACGGACCGAGATCGACCCGGACGCGCCGGAGCCGGGGCCGGAGTACGACAGGCATCCCGACGTGCGCCGCGCGTGGGTCGGCGTGCCCGCCACGAGGCAGACCAGGGGCGTCACGCCGGCCTCGATCGCCGGCGTTACGCTCTTCCAGGGCCTGGACGCCGAGGAAACGGCGCTTGTCGCGGGGCTGGCGCAGACACGTGACGTCGCAGCCGGCACGACCGTCGTCGAGCAGTGGGACGTCGAGCGGGACTTCTTCGTCGTGCTCGACGGCAAGGCCGAGGTGATCCTCGACGGCGAGCTCGTGAACGAGCTCGGGCCGGGTGATTTCTTCGGCGAGCTGGCGGCGCTCGACTGGGGGGCGGGCTTCGGCTACCCGCGGCTGGCGTCCGTGGTCGCGGTCTCTGCGCTGCGGCTGCTCGTCTTTCCCGACGGCACGCTGAACGTGCTCGTGCGGCGACTGCCGCCGGTGGAGCGAAAGGTGCACGCCGCCGTGCGTAAGCGGATCGAACGCGACTCGTGACCAGACGCATCGGGCGCGTCTTCGCGGTCGTGTTCCGCAACCCGGAGCTGCGCCGGGTCGAGCTCGCGTTCATCGGCTTCAACGCGGCGGAGTGGGGCGTCTGGATCGCGATGCTCGTGTACGCCTACCAGCACGGAGGCGCCACGACGGCTGGAATCGTCGCGGCGGCGCAGCTGGTTCCGGCCGGGCTCGTAGCGCCGTTCGTCGGGGTGCTCGCGGACCGGCACCGGCCCGCGCGGGTGCTGATGCTCGGCTACGTGATCCAGGCGGCTGCGATGGGCGCGACCGCCGCAGCGCTCCTCGCGTCCGCGCCCCCGCTCGTGGCCTACGCGCTCGCGGCGTGCGCCGCGACCGCGGTCACGATCACGCGACCCGCGCAGACGGCGCTGCTGCCCTCCCTGGCGAGAACCCCCGACCAGCTGACGGCGACGAATGTCGTCTCGGGATGGATCGAGAGCCTGAGCGTGCTCGCCGCGCCGGCGCTGGCCGGCGTCCTGCTCGCGGTCAGCTCGTCCGGAACGGTGTTCGCCGTCATGGCCGCCGTCGCTCTCGCGAGCGCGGTCGCGGTGGCGCCGATCGCCGGCCCGGCCGCGGTGCGACCA
>JALYTD010000039.1 GCA_030854475.1 Actinomycetota bacterium | reverse complement strand
GTCTTGACCGCACCTGCATCCACGGCAGCGTCGAGGAGCACCTGGAGCACGAGCAGCTCCGCTTCGTACCGCTCGGCCATGTCCAGAGCCCACTGCACGGCGCGCTCGGCCGTCTCTGACCGGTCCGTGCCCACCAGCACGCGCTCGACGGACGGGAAGGCGTCGCCCCGCTTCCAGGGAAGCTGCACGCTGCGGATTCTGACGCTACCGGCGGGTCAGGCGCACATTGCTGAGCGCCTTGGAGCCATCCGGGAACGTGATGTTCACGCTCGCCTGAAACTTCTTACCCGTGAACTTGCCGGTGATCCTCCAGGTCAGCCCGGCGTTGCACGGCGGGTTCCCGCCGCCGCCCGTGAACGTGCGGCCCTTGTGCCGGTAGACGACGTTCACATCGCCGAAGGCCTTCGTGTGGCCCTTGATCGAGAAGCCGCGCGCGTTCCAGTGGTTGACCCCGCGGCCGCGCGGAAGCGTCGCGCCCTCGGCCGGCGGATCGGCGCAGCCGAAGACGTTGCCGCCGAAGTCCGACCGGTACCTCAGTTTCGCGCGCGCGCCCTTGCCGACCACGGTCGCGTTGATGAACGCGGGCCCTGTCGACTTGAACGTGACGTTGGTCCACGTGCCGGTCCACTTGCCGGCGACCGCACGCGGCGTGAACGGCGCAGCCGCAGACAGGCCGAGTGGGACTGCCACGAGTCCCGTCAGGAGGGCGATCAGTGCGAGCCACAGGCGCACGGCGCGAACCTACCACCCTGTCGGCCGACTCGCAGACGTGGGGCCAAACCGTAGGGAAATCCCCGATGCGAAACGGCCCCGGATAGTGAGAGGCTCCGAGGTCTGATGACGCTCGTTCCGAGCGGAGAGCTGACGAAGGGAGCAGAAATGAAACGGAGGGACTGGGCATTCAGGGCTACTCCCCGGCTGACTGGCGTCCTAGCCACGATCCTGGTCGCCGTAGTCGCGATTCCAGCCGCGCACTCGACGCAAGGCCAAGCGGTACTCGCCGGCGAAGCCAATACATCGAACTTCGCGACTCAACTGGTTGTTCCAGACAACGCCACGTGCGGCTTCCTTGCAATCCCACACGTGCCCGTGCCCGACATGCGCGGGCGCGGGCCGGTGCGTCCTCGTGTGTCGCTAGAAGCCGAGCGAAGTCGTCGTGGGGCGCGAAGCGCACCGGACTTCGATCGGCGATGGGCCCGCCTGGATTCGAACCAGGGACCAACGGATTATGAGTCCGCTGCTCTAACCAGCTGAGCTACGGGCCCGCTCACGGCGAGCGTAGCGCGAAAACCGGCCGCGCTCATTTCGCGTACTTACCCACATGCTTCGAACCTTGGCGGCGGTCGCAGCTTTCGCCCTTGTTGCGGCGGGTTGCGGCAAATCTGGATCGACCGACAAGAAGGCCTCGGCGCCTGGAGGCTCCGTCGTCAAGACGATCACCATCTCGGAGCAGGAGTTCTCACTTACGCCCAGCAGCGTGTCCGTGCCCAAGACCGGCACCTACGAGTTCAAGATCGAGAACAAGGGACAGACGGCGCACGCGCTCGAGGTCGAGGGCAACGGGGTCGAGGAGAAGACCAGCAGCATCAGCCCGGGGCAGTCCGCGACCCTGAAGGTGAAACTCGTCAAGGCCGGCAGTTACGACATGTACTGCCCCATCGGCAACCATCGGGCTCAAGGGATGGAAGCCAGTCTCAAGGTCGGTAGCTCGACGGGTAACGGCGGCACGTCGACCGGCAACACGGACACCGGCAACGGCGGCGGGTACGGCTATTAACAGTTCGCGCGTGACGTAAGCGCCACGAACCCTCAAAATAGACTGTCTGCTTCTTCGGCGGCCGTCGACGACAGGAGGGTGAGCGAACGGTGAAGGTCTTCCAGCACGAAACGGAACTCCGCACGACCGGGGGACTCGCTGTTCGCGACATCACCGAGGAGGTCGTCGAAGCCGTGCGCGATAGCGGCGTCGTCGACGGGATCGCGTGTGTCTACTCGCCGCACACCACCTGCTGCGTGCGTGTGAACGAGTTCGAGAGCGGCTTCCTGGAGGACTTCGCCACGCTGCTGAAGCGGCTCGTTCCAGCCGAGGGCGTCTACTACGCGCACGACGATTGGGATCGCCGCACCGAGAACATCTGCCCCGAGGACATGGACTTCGGGAACGGGCATTCACACTGCATGGCGATGCTCCTCGGCACCGCGGGGGAGTCGATCCCGGTGCGCGACGGCGAGCTCTGCCTCGGCACCTGGCAGCGAGTGCTCTTCCTAGAGCTCGACCGTGAGCGCGACCGCCGCTGGATCGTTCAGGTTGTCGGCACCTAACTACTTCCGCGCGTGGAGTCTGCTTAGGCCACTTCGCCGAGAGCTTCGAGCTCCCGGTTGACCGCAAGCTGTTCGAGCGCCGCCGCCTCGATCTGGCGCACTCGCTCGCGCGTCAGGCCCAGCTTCTGGCCGATCGCCTCGAGCGACTTCGGATCGCCGTCGCCGTTCAGGCCATAGCGCAGCTTCACGATCTCGCGCTCACGCTCCGGCAGCTCCGCGACCGCCCGTCGGAGCGCCCGTTCGCCGAGGCTGACTGTGACCTCTTGCTCCGGGTCGGCGGCATCGGCAGCGATCAACTCGCCCAAGGTGCCTGCATTGTCGGCGCCGATCGGCTTGTCGAGACTCGTCACTGCCCGCGCCGCATGTCGCACCTCGCGCACCTGCTTGAGGGGCAGCTTCGCCTTCTTCGCGACCTCCTCGTCGGTCGGCTGCCGCCCCAGCTCCGGTGCCAGCGCCCGCTCGGCCCGCGCGATCTTCTGCTCACGCTCCACGATGTGCACCGGGATGCGGATCGTGCGCGACTTGTTCGCCACGCCGCGCTGGACGGCCTGGCGGATCCACCACGTCGCATAGGTCGAGAACTTGAATCCGCGCCGCCAGTCGAACTTCTCCACGGCGCGGATCAGCCCGATGATTCCCTCCTGGATCAGGTCGAGCAGCGCCAGATCGTGGCCCTGGTAGCGCTTGGCGATCGAGACGACCAGCCGGAGGTTCGAGTTGACCATCCGATCCTTGGCTTCCTTGTCGCCGCGCTCGACGCGCTTCGCCAGCTCGACCTCTTCCGCGGCGCTCAGCAGCGGGTAGCGACCGGCCTCGTTGAGGAAGAGTTGCAACGCGTCGGTGGTCGCGACAGCGAGGTCTCCGTTCACGTACGTGGAGTCGGACTTCTCCTGGCTGCAATCGTCGCGGAGCTCGATGCCGCGCTCGTCGAGCTGCTCGTGTAGCGCCATCAGCTCGTCGTCCCCGAGCTCCTGGACGAGCTCGATCCACCGCGAGAGGTTGATGCAGCCTTCCTGCTCGCCTTGCTCGATGAGGGTCTGGATCTGGTCACTGCTCATGTCCCGGGAATTATCCCCGCTAGGCCGACGGTTTATGCCTGCCTAAAGAAGACCGCACATGCGAGCGGTGTTCGGCCAGGGATAAAAGCCCCTGCCGCTGCGGAAGGCGCGCTCGGCAACCCACATCTGCTCGATCGGCGACCAGCGGTGGGCCCAGCCCCTGCGTAAGAGAATCCGCGGCGCATAGGTACGCATGAAGCTGCGGTCCATCTGCAGCCCGCCCCAGTACGGATCGCCGCTGTCCGTCCACGCGCCCTCGTAGCGGTGGATGCATGACCAGGCGCGCTTGTGCGGCGGCCGGCGGGCCGCGCGGCGCCGGGCGAGCACGCGCTCACGCCAGAACTTCAGGACCTGCCGCTCTGCCCGGACTGCCGCGCGCGTCCGGCGGCGGCCCATCAGCGTCTCCCAGCGCCAGGCCTCACGGCGATAGCGCCTGATCTCGCGCGGGTTCACATCGGGGCGCAGCTGCGGGGCCGCAGGCTCGAGCGCAGGCGCACGCGGCGGCGACGAGAGCGCAGGGGCTCCCAGTCCGACGGCGAGCGCGAGGGCGCCCGCTACAAGTAGCAGCAGTCTCGTATTCCTGGCCATGTTGTCCTCGGCGATACGGAACTCGGCCGAACCCACTACCGGCGCGCTCTGCGGCGCGAACGCCGGCCGTGACGGCCCGTTCTCGAGGGGGTAAGACGCCGGGCCCTGGCAAGAGTTAGTCCGTTAGCGTGCGCTCGTGCGCCGACTGCTTGTTCTGGTCAGTTCGATCGTGGCAGTGGACACGATCTTTTACGCAGTCCTTACACCGTTACTCCCGCATTACGCGGACAAGTACGGCCTGTCCAAGGCGGAAGCAGGCATGCTCGTCGCCAGCTACGGGGCCGGAGCGTTGCTGGCGGGCCTGCCGGCGGGCCTCGCAGCCTCGCGACTCGGCCCCAAGAAGGCGGCTCTGATCGGCCTCTGCGTGGTGGCGGCAGCGAGCCTCGGCTTTGCGCTCGCGGACAGCGCTTGGACGCTCGGCCTCGCGCGCTTCTGCCAGGGGCTCGGCAGCGTGTTCTCGTGGGCCGGAGCGCTCGCGTGGCTGGTCTCGAAGGCGCCCCGCGAACGCCGCGGCGTCCTGATCGGCAGCGCGATGGGCGCGGCAGTCTTCGGAGCTCTGCTCGGGCCAGTGCTGGGCGCGGTGGCGAGCGTCGTCGGCGTGCGCCCGGCGTTCGTCGTCGTGACCTTGCTCGCGCTCGGGCTCGTCGCCTGGGCCGGCACGACCCCGGGAGCGCCTCCACAGCCGCAACGGCTCGGCGACGCGAAGCGCATCTTCGGCGACTTCGCAATGGTCGGGGGCATGTGGCTCGTCGTGCTCCCGGCGCTCATGTTCGGCGTGCTGATCGTGCTCGTGTCGCTTCGCCTGGACGGGCACGGCTGGGGCCCGGTGGCGATCGGCGCGCTGTTCCTGGGCGTGACCGCGCTCGAGGTCGGACTCAACCCGCTCCTCGGGCGCTTTACCGACCGGCACGGCCGCCTCGTCCCGGTGCGGGCCGCCCTGCTCGCATCCGCGCTCGTCTCCCTGGGGCTCGCCTGGGCAAGATCACCGGCGTTGATCGTCGCGCTCACGTTCGCTGCCGGGCTTGCGTACGGAGCCTTCTACACGCCGGGGGTGGCGATCGTCGCCGACGGCGCAGAACGGCTTGGGCTGGCGCACGGGCTCGCATTCGGGTTCATGAACGCGGCCTGGGCGGTCGGAGCCGTCGCGGGGCCCGCGGCGGGCGGTGCGTTGGCAGACGCCGCCGGCGACGCGCTGCCCTACTTCCTGCTGGCGGCGATCTGCGCCGCCACGCTCATCGTTCTCCGGCTGCGTCCGCCGGAACCGGTTTCAGCGCAGGCGTAACCCCAAGGCCCGCCTGGCCGTTTTGGTAGCGGGGACAGGGGAGCCGGTTGCGAATCTCATCCGCAGCTATTGCAACGCTTGCCGTCGCCGGGCTTGCTAGCGCGCCGATCGGTGTGCTGGCGCGGCCCGGAACGGCGGCGAAAGCGTGCGCAACGAGCGGTTACAGCTACCGCGGACATGCCAGCAGCGGCCCCGTCAACGCGGTCTCGGCGACGATCACCGCGGTCGCGCCGCCGGTCGTGGCGAGCGGGCACGCCGCTGCCTGGGTTGGTGTCGGCGAGCGGCGCGCACACCGGTGGCTCCAGGCCGGCCTGGCCGCGTTCCGCGGGACGACGCTACGCCTCTACTACGAGCTCTCGCTCCCGGGCACTCCGCGCCGCTACGTAGAGCTCGACCGCACCATCCGTCCCGGAGAGCCGCACCACGTCGCCGTCGCCCAGAGCGCACCCGGCTTCTGGCGGGTCGAGATCGATGGCGTCGCGGCGACGCGGCCGATCTACCTGCCCAATACGAGCGGATGGCGCGGCGTGGCTACAGCGGAGAGCTGGAGCGCCGGCGGGCGCGCCTGCAACTCGTACGGCTACCGGTTCGAAGGCGTCGCCGGTGCCGGACCGTCGCCGGCGTTCACGGCGCAGACGCGCTAGAAGAAGCTCTCGATGCGACGGACCAGATCCGCCGTCGGCGCGCCGTCGACCCGGGCTTTGTCCGAGCCGTCGCCGCCGTCGATCGTGTCGACGGTCGAGTCCTTGGCGTTGAACGTGTCGGTGCCGGCCGAGCCGTAGAGCTTGTCCGCTCCGGTGCCGCCCGTCAGCGTGTCGTTGCCGGCGTCGGCGAACAGCTTGTCGATTCCGTCTCCACCGTCAATCGTGTCGTTGCCGGCCCCGCCGTAGATCGTGTCGGCCGAGGAGGACGCGAGCGCTCTGTTTCTCGCCTTCCTCCACCGCGTAGCGGGATATGCGGCGCTGCAGCGTGCGGCGAAGAGGAAGCGGCCAAGCACATCGAAGCGAGCCTCGCGGAGGCGCGGTCGGTCGACGCACAGTACGAGCTCGCCCTTTCTCTGCAGGCGGCAAGCGAGCTCGCCGCCCGCGGCGGCCCTGGCGATGCGGCGGCGCTCAAGGCGGAGGCTGACTCGATTCTCGAGCAGCTCGGAGTCGTTTCGACGCCGCGGATCCCGCTGCCGTAGAAACGAAGGCCTATCCGCCAGCCGGTCGGCGGACGGGCGCCGTTATTCCGGCGTCACGTACGCGGCGGTCAGCCCGCCGTCGACGAGGAACGTCGACCCGGTGACGTACGAGGACTCGTCGCTGGCGAGGAACAACGCAGCGTTCGCAATCTCCCGCGGTTGCGCGAGGCGCCCCATCGGCAGGTGGATCCGTCGTCGCTCGTAGGCCGCAGGGTCGTCGCCGAAGATCTGCATCAGCAACGGCGTCTCCACGGGCCCAGGACACAGCGCGTTCACGCGCACGCCCTCGCGCGCGTACTGGACCGCGAGCTCGCGGCTCATCGAGAGCACGCCGCCCTTCGAGGCTGTGTACGAGATTTGCGACGTGGCGGCACCGAGGATGGCGACGAACGACGCGACGTTGATCACCGAACCGCCCCCGCGGTCGAGCAGGTGTGGGATCCCGTGCCGGCAGCACAGATAGACGCCCTTCAGGTTCACGTCCTGGACGCGCTGCCAGGCTTCCTCCTCGGTCTCGAGGATGCCCGCATCGTCGTTCGGCGAGATGCCCGCGTTGTTGTAGAGCACGTCGATCCCGCCATAGCGTTCGACGGTCGCCTCGTACATCGAGCGCACGCTGTCCGAGTCCGTGACGTTCACTGGGTGGAAGAACGCGTCGCGGGCTTCGGAGGCGGTCTGTTCCCCCTGCTCGACACTCATGTCTGCCACACAGACACTTGCGCCTTCCTCCGAGAAGAGCAGCGCCGCCTCGCGACCGATCCCGCTCGCCGCGCCGGTGATCACGACCACCTTGCCGTCGAGGCGACCCATCACCCGGTCGCCACGTAGACGTTCTTGACTTCCGAGTACCCCTCGAGCCCGTGCATCCCGAGCTCACGGCCGAACCCGGACTGCTTGAACCCGCCGAAAGGCGTCGAAGGCCGGACGGACGTATTCGAGTTGACGGAGAGGACACCGCTCTCCAGCGCCCGGGCAACGCGCAGCGCCCGCGCACCGTTCTCGGTCCAGATCGAGCCGGAAAGACCGTACGGCGTGTCGTTCGCGATCCGCACCGCGTCGGCCTCGTCCTCGAAGGGGATCACGGCGGCGACCGGGCCGAACACCTCCTCGCGCGCGACGCGATCGTCGTTGGTCGCCTCGACCAGCGTGCACGGGAACCAGAAGCCAGAGCCGTCAGGAGTGTTTCCACGGTAGACAACGTTACCGTCGACGTAGGACGACACTCGGTCCCGCTGCTCGGCGGAGATCAGCGGCCCCATCTCCGAAGCCTCGTCCTCGGGGTCGGCGACCTTCACACCCTTCGTCGCCTCGACCAGCAGCTCGAGGAACCGGTCGTGGACGGAGCGCTCGACCAGGATCCTCGAGCGCGCGCAGCAGTCCTGCCCCGCGTTGCCGAACACCGCGTACGGCGCCGCCGCGGCCGCCTTCTCGAGGTCGGCGTCCGCAAAGACGATGTTCGCCGACTTGCCGCCGAGCTCCAGCGTGACGCGCTTGATCGTCCCGGCCGCCGCCTCCATCACGGTCCGCCCCACCTCGGTCGAGCCGGTGAACGCGATCTTCGTGACGTCGGGATGCTCGGCCAGTCGCTGACCGACGACCGACCCCGGGCCGACGACGACGTTCACGACTCCTTCGGGTATGCCCGCTTCGAGTGCTAGCTCACCCAGGCGCAACGCCGTGAGCGGCGTCAGCTCGGCCGGCTTCAAGATCACTGTGTTCCCGCAGGCGAGCGCGGGACCGAGCTTCCAGCTCGCGATGTTCATCGGGAAGTTCCACGGCACGATCAGCCCGACGACGCCGAGCGGCTCCCGGAAGGTCATGTCGATCCCTCCCGCAACGGGAATCGTCTCACCGAACTGCTTGTCGACCGCGCCCGCGTAGTAGTAGAAGACCTCGGCGACCATCCCGACCTCGCCGCGCGAGTCCGAGATCGGCTTGCCGACATTCCGCGTCTCGAGCAGCGCCAGCTCTTCAGCGTTCTCCTCGACCAGCTGCGCGAGCCGTCGCAGCAGCCTCGCGCGGTCTGGCGGCGTCACCGCGCGCCATCCCGGATACGCGGCTTTGGCGCGCGCGACCGCGGCGTCGGCCTCCTCGAGACCGGCCTGGGGCAGCTCGCTGAGCGGCTTCCCGGTGGCTGGGTTCACTACGGTGACCACGGTCCGCGATTCAACCATCCCTGGCCCGGCGGTATTCGCGTGCTTCGGACACGAGCGCCTCGAACAGCTTCATGTCCTCCCCGGCCTCCGGGTGCCAGAGAACGCCCAGGGCGAACCGTTTCGATGGATCCTCCAGGGCCTCGAGCGTGCCATCCTCGGCACGCGCGGTCTCGACGAGCCCCTCGCCCACCCGGCCGATGCCCTGATGATGGTGCGACTTCACTGGCGCACGATCGCCCAGTAGAGCCGCGAGCTTCGACCCTTCCTGCAGTTCCACGTCGTGATCGGCGAACGTCCCCGGCGTGTGCTTGTGTTTTTCGTCGCCGACGACGTCCGGGAGATGCTGGACGAGGTCGCCGCCTCGCGCCACGTTGAGCACCTGCGAGCCGCGGCAGATCGCGAGCACCGGCATGTCGCGCTCGAGCGCGCGCGTGAGCAACTCGAGCTCCGCCTCATCGCGTTCCGGGTGAAGGCCGAACGTCTCGGAGTGAGCCTCGGCGCCGTACGTCTCGGGATCGAGATCGGCACCGCCGGAGAAGATCAATCCGTCGACGGCGTCGAGCGTCTCCTCGACTCCTTCGCCGCTGGGCGGGACCAGGAGCGGCCGTCCTCCCGCCCGCTCTACCGCATCCACGTACTGCGCCGGCACGAGCGCGGCCTCGAGCTCCCAGTAGCTCCACTTCGCGGGAGTGACGTAGGTCGTGATTCCAACCACCGGTCTTCTAGCCACGCTCGAAGAGCCTCTCCCGCTCGTAGCAGGTGACCACTGCGTCGAACAACCGCTGCTCGGTACAACCGTAGTTCAGGTAGTGGTCGACGACCGCGTCGCCGAATGCGGCGCGTGCCATGGTCCCCTCCTCGAGCGCGGCAATCGCCTCGCGCAGCGAGGACGGAAACCGTTCGGCGTCAGACTCGTAGGCGTTGCCCTCGAGAGGCGGCGGCAGCTCGAGCTCCTGCTCGATGCCGTGCATCCCGGCGGCGATCAGCGCCGCGAACGCCAGATAGGGATTGACGTCGCCCCCGGGAATCCGCGTCTCCGTCCGCAGCGATGGCCCGTGCCCCACGATCCGGAATCCGCACGTCCGGTTGTCGTGACCCCAGGCCAGCGTCGTCGGCGCCCAAGACCCGGCTGCATAGCGCTTGTACGAGTTGATCGTGGGCGCGAAGAAGAGCGCCAGCTCCCGCGCGCAGGCGATGTGCCCCGCCAGCCAGCGCTTGAAGACGTCGGACTCGCCCGCGAACGCGCTCTCACCGCCGCGCCAGAGCGAGGAGTGGATGTGGCACGAGTTGCCGATCCACGTGTGGTCGGGCTTGGCCATGAACGTGATCGAGCAGCCGTTCAGGTGGGCGATCTCCTTGGCGCCGTTCTTGTAGATGACGTGGTTGTCCGCCATCGTCAATGCGTCGGAGTAGCGGAAGTTGATCTCCTGCTGTCCGGGCCAGGCCTCGCCCTTCGAGCTCTCGACCGGGACGCCGGCCTCGTGCATCCCGTTCCGGAGCTGCCGGATCAGCGGCTCGTCGAACGTCGTCGCCAGCACGTGGTAGTCGAGGATGTAGGGCACCGACGGCGTCAGGTCGCGGTAGTGCTTGGCGTGCGCCTCGGCATACGACTCCTTCAGCAAGTAGAACTCGAGCTCCGAGCCGATCATCGGCTCGAAGCCGGCCGCCCGGACGCGCTCCACTTGCGCGCGCAGCACCTGGCGCGGCGAAGCTGCCACCGGCGAGCCGTCCCCCCACCCCACGTCGCAGAGCACGAGCGCGGTCCCCTCCAGCCACGGCACACGCCGCAGCGTGTCCAGGTCGGGCGTCAGCACGAAATCGCCGTAGCCCTGCTCCCAGCTCGCCATCGCGTAGCCGGGCTGGGGGTCCATCTCCATGTCGAGCGCGAGCAGGTAGTTGCAGCCCTCGACGCCGTGCTCAGCCGACTCGTCGAGGAAGAACTCGGCGTGCTCGCGCTTGCCGATCAGGCGTCCCTGCATGTCGGTGAACGCCGCGACGACGGTGTCGATCGCGCCGCCCTCGACTTCGGCTCGCAGCTCCTCGAGTGTCAGCACGGTTTCCTCGCTAGGTCGAGGGAGCCGACCGTAGCCGGCTCCCTCCAACAGTCGAGTCCAACTCTACGCAGCGGGCGAGGTCTCGGGACGAACGCCCTCGCCGTACTGAGCATCGATCGCAGCGAGCTCTTCCGGCGTGCCCATTGCGATCGGGCCCTTGAACCACTTGCGGGCCGACAGCAGCCACCACGCAGCGACGAGCAGTAGCGTCCCGCCGATCGCGACTGGCGCATAGTTGAACAGCGTCCACTGGAACTTGTCCGGGTGCCAGGGAACGCCACCGGGATTCGTCGGGAGAATGAACAGGATCGAGATGAACGCGACCCACAGGCACGCGATCGTCCCGACCACTCGGTACCAACGGCCCAGGTTCCACTCGCCCGGCTCCCAGGAGTCACCGGCCCTCAAGCGCAGGTAGATCGGGATCGCATAGGCGATGTAGAGGCCGATCGTCGCGACCGATGTGACGGCCGCGTAAGCGATGTACCCGTTGGTGCCGAAGTACGCGGGGAACGCACACAGGAACGCGCCGACCGCGATTGCGATCGCCGCCATGTACGGCACCCGTTCACGGTTGAGGCGCCGCCAGAGCTGGTGCCCTGGGACGGCGCGGTCGCGCGAGAACGCGAAGAGCATCCGAGACGCGGACGTGATCGAGGACATGCCGCAGTAGAACTGGGCCACGACCGTGATGAACAGCATCACTTTGGCCGTGCCCGTTCCTAACGAGTCGAGGAAGACCTGCTTGACCGCGAACGTTCCCGCGCCGAGCGTCGTGTCGAAGCTCTGAATCGCGAACGTGACGGCCAGCGCGAGGATGTAACCGAACACTGCGGAGACGACGATCGAGCCGATCACGCCGCGCGCGGCCGCTCTCGAAGCATCCCGTGTCTCCTCGCTCATGTGCGCGGAGGCGTCATAGCCCGTGTACGTGTACTGCGCCTGCAGTAAGCCGAGCAATAACACGAACCAGAGCCAGCTATGCCCCCAGCCGCTGTTGTTGATCGTCTTCGTGAAGACCGTCGAGACGGACTGATGGTGATCCGGAACGAAGATCAGCGCCGCGACGATCACGAGCACGCCGACCACGTGCCACCAGACCGACACGTCGTTCAAGAATCCGACCAGCTTGACGCTCAAGACGTTGAGCAGTACGTGCAGCGCCAGGATCACGGCGTACACGTAGATGACCTCGTGGGCGGTGCCCTTGAACGTGCCGGGCCACAGCAGCTGGAGCAACGCATCAGTGAAGGTCGCCGCGCCGTAGTCGATGCCGGCCGTGATGGCGATCTGACCGACCAGGTTGAACCAGCCGGTGAACCAGCCCCACACCGGCCCGCCCATCTTCGATGCCCAGTAGTAAAGACCGCCGGCCGTGGGGTATTTCGACGCGATCTCCGCCATGCCAAGACCGACGATCAGGACGAAGAAGGAGACGATCGGCCAGCCATACGCCTCCATGACGGGCCCGCCGTAGCCCAGCCCCAGGTAGTACAGGGTGAGCGTGCCCGACAGGATCGAGATGATCGTGAACGAGATTGCGAAGTTCGAGAACCCCGACATCCCGCGTCGCAGCTCCTGGGCGTAGCCCAGCGCATGCAGAGCCTTGCGGTCCTTGTCGTGCCCTGATGGTTCTGTCACGTGTCTCCTCCTCGAGATTACGAGGCGGGCATCCTTTCGCACTTGCGTGTGTAACTCAACCGCCGTTTATCCGAGCGGCCTCCACGAGCTTCAGCGGAGCGCTCGGCGGCCGTCGGTTCTGCCACGTTGTTACGGTAGCCAGGCGTGAAGTCATACGAGGCCAACGCGACGATTCGAGCCGCTCCGGAGGCGATCTGGGCGATCCTGACCGACGCCCCGGGCTATCAGCAGTGGGATTCCGGCGTGAAGAGTGTCGAGGGCACAATCGCGCCAGGCGAGAAGCTGAAGGTGACCTCGGAGGCCAATCCAGGCCGCGCGTTCCCGATCGAGGTGACCGAGTTCGAGCAGGGGCGCAGAATGGTGTGGAGCGGCGGCATGCCGCTCGGGCTCTTCAAGGGCGTGCGTACGTTCACGCTCGAGCCACAGGGCGACGGCGCCACGCTCTTTCGGATGCGCGAGGAGTACACCGGCCCGATGCTGCCGCTGATCTGGCGCTCGATGCCGGACCTCGGCCCGTCGTTCGAGCAATTCGCGAACGGTTTGAAGCAGCGCGCCGAGCGCCCGGACTGACCCTCCCTGCGATCATGGCCGGACGTTGATCGGCCACTTTCTCGCCTTTGCCGGCGTCGCCGTGCTCGTGATCGTCACTCCTGGCCAGGACACCGCGCTGACGATCCGGAACACGTTGCTCGGCGGGCGCTCGAGCGGCGTGTTCACCGCGCTGGGTGTGGCGGCGGGGCAGGTGACGTGGACCGTTGCGACCAGCGCTGGCATCGGTGCGCTCATCGTTGCCTCGCAACCGGCGTTCGATGCGCTCAAGCTTGCGGGAAGCGCCTACCTCGTCTTCCTCGGCGCCCAGGCACTCTCCGGCGCTCTGCGCGGGAGGCGGGGACACGACGAGCTCGGCGGCGGTGCCCGACGCGGCACGCCGGCACGCGCGTTTCGCCAGGGCCTGGTCAGCAACCTGGGCAACCCGAAGATGCTCGCGTTCTTCACGAGCCTCCTACCGCAGTTCGGCGATTCGTTTTTCGCGCTGCTCGGGTTCGGCCTGCTCTTCTGCTCGATGACGCTCGTCTGGTTGAGCGGCTACAGCCTCGTCGTCGCCAGAGCGGGTGACTTCCTTCGCCGCCCGCGGGTGCGTCGCACGGTCGAGGGACTCACCGGCGCAGTGCTCGTGGCGCTCGGGCTGCGCCTCGCAACCCAGCACCGCTGAGTCACCTGGGTTTCGCGATCAACTCGTCGTAGCGGAAGCAGGACGTGACGTGGTCGTTCACGAGGCCGGCCGCCTGCATGAGCGAGTAGCAGACGGTTGGGCCGACAAACCGGAAGCCCCGCTTTTTCAGGTCCTTGCTCATCGCTTTCGACTGCTCGGTCTCGGCCGGAATCTCGCCAAGGGCTTTCCAGCGGCCGATGAGCGGCTTGCCGTCGACGAAGCTCCACAGGTAGGCATCGAGGCTGCCCAGCTCGGCCTGGACCTCGAGGACGCGTTCCGCATTGTTGACCGTCGATTCGACCTTGAGCCGGTTGCGGACAATTCCGGGGTTCTGGAGCAGCCGGTCGACATCGCGGGAGCCGTACCGAGCGACC
This sequence comes from Actinomycetota bacterium, assembly GCA_030854475.1. Taxonomy (GTDB): domain Bacteria; phylum Actinomycetota; class Thermoleophilia; order Gaiellales; family Gaiellaceae; genus JALYTD01. Next base: position 6,361 of record JALYTD010000039.1, on the reverse strand, counting down.
TTGGCCGGATCGAACGCCGCGAACGCCTCGCGGTAGCCGTCGCGCTTGCGCAGGATCGTCGCCCACGAGAGGCCGGCCTGGGCGCCTTCGAGCGTCAGCAGCTCGAACAGCTGCCGGTCGTCGTGCGTAGGTACGCCCCATTCCTCGTCGTGGTACGCCACGTACGGCGGGTCGTTCTCGGGCACCCATTCGCAGCGCATCGGGACGGATTGTGCGCCTACACGCTTCGTTCCCGGTAGTACGGTGGACAAGTGCGGATCGCCACCGCAGCGGTCATCGCCTCGATTGCCGCGAGTACCGGGGCGGGGGCCGCTCCGTCCGCAGCCCCGTACTACGCGGACCCGGCGTGGTCGCCGAATGGGCGGCAAATCGCGTTCGTCGACCGGGAACCACAAGGACGACTGTACGTCGCTAACGCGAATGGGACGCGCGTTCGAATGCTCGATGTCAGTAAGTCGGCGGCCTACCCCACCTGGTCCCCGAGCGGCCGGAAAAACGCATTCCGGTACGGCAATGGCATCGGCGTGATCAGTGCCACGGGCGCAGGATTGCGAGATCTGTCAGACGACGACGGCTGCTGCCCCGACTGGTCACCGGGCGGACGGAAGCTCGCCTATTCGGTCGGTACCGATTCCGGCTCGGGGCCGATCAAGGTCATGAACCCAGATGGGACCCGCCAGCAGGTCGTTGCACGAACGCAGAACGGGCAACTGTCACTCGTCACGCCCGGATGGTCACCCGACGGTCAGCAACTGGCTTTCTGCCTCTGCGCCGGCCCGGACTCCGCGAATCCGGAGACCTCGCTCGGAATCATCAGTTCGTACGGCGGGCGAATCCGTCGCCTGCTCGCTCCGCTGACCCCGATCGAGCCGGACTGGTCACCGGAAGGGGCACGGATCGTCTTTTCGGAGGGCTACGACGAGATCATGGTGGTCAACTTCCGGACCAACAGAATCCACGACCTTCACTCGGGCCAACACCCGCGCTGGTCGCCGAATGGCCGGAGGATCGTCTACGCCGATCTGGGGCGGATCTGCGTGATGAACGCAAACGGGAGACGCGCCCACATTCTCGTCGGAGCACCGGCGACGAGATTGTCGCGTCCCTGCGTCAGGTGACGCCGAGCTGGTTCCGGGACGCCACGCCCGCGCCTGACGCCGGGGAGGACGACCGCCCGCCGATCTGCCCATCCTGCGGGGTCACCATGGGAATGCAGGTCGAGGACGACGGGAAGACGAGCTACGTGTGCCTGGAGTGCGGCTTCGCGGACGACTGCGAACAGCCGCGGCGCTAGAGACTCTGCCGAAGGCGCCGTCACACTCTCGTCACACTCGAGGCACAGGCTCGTGACGGTGTCAGACAACTTCACAATTCGCCGGATGCGGTTCGCCAAGCGGTCTTTCGTCCACGGCGCCGGCAACCCGCCCCAGTGTCTGACCCCAGAGGGAGCCCGCCGCGGCGTCCCGCGGTCACGTCCGGTAGGGCCCGTCCTCACGAGCCAGGCCATTACACGCTGCCGCGAGCTCGACGCACACCGAGGCGGGCGAAGGTCGCCCCCGCTGCTGCGAGCAGTGATTCCGCCTCGACGCCTTCCCCAAGCCGCCCTAAGCAACGAGCCTCGCCCTCGGAGGCAAGCGCTTCCTCGAGCAGAAATCCAAACGCTGACCACCCCGCGGAGGCCTCGGAGTAGAGCGTGCGAGCGCCCTCGATATCGTCGCGCGCCTCCGCCGTTGCAGCACGACCGGAGAGCACCGAGAGCGCCTGCCGGGGACCCGGCGTCTCAGTGTCCTCGAGGAAGCCTTCTCCGAGCTCCGCGGCGCCGCAGGAGACGGCGACACGCGCGGCGTCAGCGCAATACATCGACCGCCAGAAGCCGCGGCCCTGCGTCTCCTGTTCGAGCTCTCGAAGCAGGCTCAACGCAGCAGCGTCCCTACCGTGCGCGTGTTCGATCTGGGCGGCGACGGAAAGCGCAGGGAAGAAGAGCTGCGGATCCTTCATCTCGCGAGCGCGATCGAGAAAATCGTCCGCGAGGTTGGCGGCTTCGTCCGCGTGGCCGCGCAGGAGCCGGACGTGCGCGGCATAGGGCAGCGCCAGCATCGCGATCTGCGTGGGGCCGTGCCGGCGATCCCACTCATTGACCTCGCCGGCAATTTCGAGCAGCTCGTCCCAGCGGCCGAGCTCGAACAACGGCCAGACGGACTGGGCCCGCAGCCACTGATCGCGAAGGACGATGCCTCGCCGGGCTGTGAAGTCGATTCCGGCCTCGTAGATCTCGAGACCCGCCGCCGGCCCCTCCGCCCACCAGGTGACGTCGCCGAGGTTGATGTAAGCGGCCGCGACATCGTCCCCGAGACCGGTGTCCAGTCCGATTCGGAGAGCCTCCTGAAGGTCGTCGAGGCCCCCGCGGTCGCCGCCCTCCCACCGTGCGAACCCGCGGCACTGGAGGGCCCGCATCGAGCGATCCTCGATCCCGAGTTCGCCGGCTAACGTAATGGCCTTCTCAGCCCATTCGAGGCACTCGGTCTGGCGCCCGGCGAACATGTGGTCGCGCGCTGTGTGGGTGTACGCCTGCACGAGCTCCGGCCCGGGACGCTCTCGCTCGAGGAGCTCGACGGCCTCGGCAAGCAGCACGGGAGCGCGAGCGGTCTCGCCGCGGTCGCGCAGCGCCGTGGCCAGCTGAACGAGCGCCCCGGCCGCGGCGACATGCTGCCCGCTCGCGCGCAGATCGCGGATCGCGTGTTCGTAGGCGCTGACTGCTTCGTTGTATGCGCGGCCGGAGAGCCAGCCGGCCTCGGCGAGTCGCGCCTGCGCCCGCGCTCGCTCCGGAGCCCCCGTAGGCAGCAGATCGAGGGCGCGGCGAAAGTAGTCCTCGGCCTTGCCGACGTCCAGCGGAAACGCGCGATCGCCTGCCAGGAGCAGAAAGTGCGCCGTGCGTTCCTCGAGCTCCCGCGCGTCTTCAGTCCCGGCTGCACGCTCGAGCTCGAGCGCCTGTCCGTAGTGGTGCGCGAGGAGCTCGGCGTGGTCGGTGACGCGCTCGGCGGCGATTAGCTCGATCCAAGCGGCGGCCGCGCGATGTTTCCGCGCCCGCTCCACCCGCGGGATCTGTCGGTACGCGACGTCGCGCACCAGGATGTGCCAGAACGAGTATTCGGCATCGTTCGCGACCGAGGACTCCCGAGCGCGCCGGACGAGCTCCTTCCGGACGAGCTCGTGCAGCTCGGCGGCGACCGCTTCGTCGGTGCGGGCGCCGACGCTGGCCACCGCACCGGCCCAGAAGACCGTGCCGACGACGGCGGCGTCCTGGAGAACAGCCTTCCGTTCCTGCGGGAGCGTGTCGATACGCGCCGCGATCAGCGCCTGAACGTTCTCGGGAACCGGAACGCCGCCGTTTGCCTCGACGAGACGGCGGTCGAGGACCATCCGCGCGAACTCCTCGGCGTACAACGGGTTGCCGCCTGCACGCTCGAGCAAGATGGCCTCCGTCTCTGGCGAAAGCTGAACGCCAGCTAACAGCGTCGCGACGAGCGTCGCTGTCTCACCACCGCTCAGAGGGGCAAGCGAGATCGTCGAGGCATTCCGTTTGCCTCCTCCCCACTCCTGCCCGCGCTCGTACAGCTCGGGGCGGGCGGTGCACATGACGAGTAGCGGCACCTCCGTCGCCCAGTCGACGACGTGCTCGATGAAGTCGAGCAGGGCTGGGTCGGCCCAGTGAAGGTCCTCGAAGACCAGGACGAGTGGAGCCCGGACGGCGAGCAGCTCGAAGAAGCGGCGCCAGGCCGCAAACGACTCCGAGCGGTCACCGCTTGTTGCGACTTGCGCCCCAACCGCTCCCACGAGGGGCGCGAGCCGCGCTGCGATCCAGTCCCGCTCGGAGGGATCGGGCACCACGTCCGCGACTGTCGCGGCCAGCTTCTGTGCCGCCTGCCCAGAGGCGTCGGACTCGAGAATCGCCGCCTGTTCCTTCAAGACCTCGCCCAGCGCCCAGAACGTGATGCCTTCGCCGTAGTGGAGGCAGTGGCCTCGCCGCCACAGAGGTTCGGGCTGCTGGCCGCGAAGCCCAGCGGCGAATTCGGCGAGCAGGCGCGTCTTTCCCACTCCGGGCTCGCCGACGATCGTCACCAGCTGCGGGGCGGCCTCGCCGGCGGTGCGCGCGTACGTACGCCGGAGGAGCTCGAGCTCGTGCTCGCGGCCGACAAATGTGGTCGACCCGCCGGCCCCCCGGAGCTCACCCGGCGGGCTGAGCGCCCGTTCGGCGCGCCAGATCGGAATCTCGTCCCGCTTGCCCTTCACCGAGACCGGCGCAAGCTGCTCATACTCGATCACGCCGCGCGTCGCTCGGTAGGTCGGCTCGTCGACGACAAGTCCGTCCACAGGCGCGAGGTGTTGGAGCCGCGACGCCGTATTGATGACATCGCCCGTGACGATGCTCTCTCCTGTAGCAGGGCTTGCGTCAAGCGCGACGATCGCCTCGCCCGTCGTGACGGCGACGCGGAGCGGGAGCTCGACGGCGGCGAGGATCGCCAGGCCGGCGCGCACGGCACGCTCGGCGTCGTCTTCCCGCGCGGCAGGAGCCCCGAACACGCCTACGACCGCGTCCCCGATGAATTTCTCCACGGTCCCGCCGAACGCTTCCAGTTCGTCGCGGAGGCGCGCGTGGTAGGGAGCAAGCAGCGCGCGGAGATCTTCCGGGTCCGCCTCTTCGGAACGAGCGACGAAGTCGACGAGGTCGGCAAACAGGACGCTCACGATCTTCCGCTCCTCGCGAGGGCCAGAGTCAGCTCCGGGGATCATGAATTCCACGAGCTCAGAAGCTGAACGCGCGCGAGCCCGGCGGGCACGGCTTCCCGACCGCGACGGGCACGAACGCGCGACGGTTGCCCACGCGAACGACCAGCGGCAGGCAGAGAGGCTCGCGAGCGAAAAAACCTCCCGGATATGCCCACCAGGGATTCGGCGGCTCCTCGGAGGGACTCGGCTCGCAGCCGAGGATGCGGACAACGGACGCGCCCTGGCGTCCACCTGAGTCACCCCAAGTGATCGTGACCCGGTCTCGCCAAAACCGCGGCACGGTCAGGTCGACCGGCTCCCGCCCGGCCTTGACCTCGATGCCCTGCTTGCCCCACCACCGGAACGGGCCCAGCGACGGGAAGTAGTGCATCGGGATCACGAACTGTTGCGGCCAGATCGCCACGCGGTCGAAGAACACCTGGCCTCCGTTACGCGGAGAGGAACGCTCGTCGATGATCGAGTTGCAAGTGGCGCGAGCGACGGGCTTCGGTGTCGAATTCGTCGCTCCGGCAGCGGATGCCGCGAGCCCGGCAGCCAGCAACACGATCGCGACGTTCTTCACGAGCAGAGCGTACCCCGGAGCGCCCTAATTCCCTCGCGCGCCGTAGTCGGCGCTGGCGAACGGCCACTCGCGCTCGAGCCACGAGCGCACGGTCGCCTCGAGCACGGGGTCGAGGCCATCCTCCCAGGCCTCGCGGCGCACCCACATCTCCACTCGTACGTCGTGCGTGTTGGACGGGTACAGGTAGACGCAACCGAGCACGCGAGACTCATCCAGCGCGACGACGGTGTACGCGAACGAGCGGCGCAGCTGGAACTCCTTCTGGTGCCACCCGAGGTCGACGAGGTTCTCCTTGACGGTGGGCACGAAAGCAGGCTCTGGCCGGCCTTCGTGATCGACGACGCTGTTGATCGCCTCGAAGTCCTTGACGACGTCGTCGACGCTCAGCATCCGCAGGCGAAAGCGCTCGTGCTCGAGCCGTTCGGGGACCTCGAAATCGTCGGGGACGAGTTTTTCCACGGGCGACCCGGGCCGACCCTAGCCACGGACCGCACTGCAAGCGGGCCTGGCTCGCGCCAATCAGCGATCGACATACGATCTCCTGTGTGACTCGTGCCGTAGTCCTGGTTTGCTCGATCGCGCTTGGGTGGCGGTCGGCGCTGCGTCCGGCGGGGGATCGGCCCCGCGTGATCGGGTCCTCGCGTTCGGCGATCTTCCTCGTGGCTGGGTCGAGGGCATCCCGCGGGACGTCCGCGCGAACTCCCGGATCGTCGGCCGTCTTGACGGCCACCGGGTAGCTACTGCGCCGACCCGAAACGGGAGCTTCTGCATGGCGTTTAGCAACGCTTTCGCCGGTTGTAGCGCCGGGTTGGGGCGCGGGCACAACGAGGCTGGAGGTCTAAGGAGTTATCTCATCGCTGCGGCCGCTGAAGTCGGCGACAGAGGACTGGCGTCTCGTCCGCATAAACCGCCCAGTACAGCGCGCGACCGCCCGGCTCTTCGGCTGCTTCGAGCAGCGAGTCCGCAACGCTGCTGACGAACTGCTCTTGGCCGGGCGCTACGCGTAGAGCC
>JALYTD010000027.1 GCA_030854475.1 Actinomycetota bacterium | reverse complement strand
GGCTCATTCGACGTCACCGGCAGCTCGAGCGACGGTCAGTCCGGCATCGCCTCCTACAGCTTCCCCGGCCTCGGCTCCGGCTGGTCGGGCTCGCAGAGCGGCGCCACCAAGACCTATGACTTCACTGCGAGCGCGGTCGATCCGAGCGAGCCGAACAACGTCACCGCGACCAACAACGCCGGTCTGACCAGCGACCCGACCTCGTTCACGGTCAGCGCGGACGGCAGCGCGCCCGCGACCACGATCTCCTGTGACGCCGGAGCTTGCCTTGCCACCTGGTACCCGACCACCCCGGTGTCGGTAACCCTGGCTGCAAACGACGGCTCCGGCGCAGGTGTCCAGCAGATCAAGTACACGACGGACGGCAGCGACCCGACCACGAGCCCGACCGCCCTGGTGTACTCGGCCGCCTTCGACGTGACCGGTACGACGACGGTCAAGTACTCGGCGGCGGACAAGGTCGGCAACGTGGAGAGCGTGCAGTCGAAGCTGATCCGCATCGACACGACCGCGCCGACCGTCTCGATCACGGCGCCTGCTGACGGCTCGTACATCAAGCTCGGCGCCCCCACGCCGTACACCCTCACCGCGGATGCGAACGACGGTGGCAGCGGCGTGGCCTCGGTCGAGCTCTTCCAGTGCTCGAACACGAGCCCGAACTGCGCCACCGGGGCCTGGAGCTCCGTCGGCATCGACCTCGTTGCTCCTTACGATGCCGCGTGGGTGCTGCCGGGGAACGGCAACCGCGCTTTGAAGGCCGTCGCAACCGATGTCGCGGGGTTGAGCGCCGCGAACGTGATCAACGTCAATGTCGACCGCACCGCCCCGGCGGTCTCGATCGACGATCCAGGCGTGAACCTGAACGCGACCGTCAACCTGACCGGGTCGGCGAGCGACGCCGACTCCGGTATCGACAGCGTCCAATTCCAGCGCTGCGACTCGCCGTGTGGCGGCTCGTGGACGAACATCGGCGCCGCCGATTCGACCGCCCCGTACTCGGTCGCGTTCGACACGACGAGCGTTTCCGACGGTCTCTACGACTTCCGCGCCGTCGCGGTCGACAACGCGGGCAACGTCACGAACGCGGTTCCGGTCGCCCTGCGCCGGATCGACAACGCGGACCCGAACGCGACCTTCGCGTTCCCGACGGGCGGAGGCGACTACCGCAACGCGAGCTTCAACGCCGGCTGCGCGATCGCCGGGTTCTGCGGCGCCGCGTCCGACGTGGGCTCCGGTGTTCAGACCGTGCAGATCTCGATCAAGCGCGACAGCAACGGCTCCTACTGGAACGGATCCGCGTTCTCCGGCGCGGCCGAGAACTTCCGCATCGCGGCGTTCGCCGCCGGCAACTGGTCGCTCGCCTTCGCGGCCGCGAACTTCCCCGCCGACGGTTCGTACACCGTCCACGTCCGCGCGATCGACACTGCGGGCAACGTCGAGCCCGGCCAGACCGTGACGTTCTCGATCGACAACGCCGATCCGAGCGCGGTCTTCGCCTTCCCGTCTTCGGGCGGCTTCTACACCACCGCGACCTGGAACGCAGGCTGCGCGACGAGCGGCCTCTGCGGCACGTACTCCGATGCTGCCTCGGGCGTGCAGTCGGTGGAGGTTTCGATCCGGCGCGTCGGTGTCGGCACCTACTGGAACGGCTCAGCCTTCGCGAGCGTCACCGAGGACTTCCAGCCCGCGACCCGCTCCGGCGGTACCTGGTCGTACGCCTTCGCGGCAGCCGGCTTCCCGACCGACGGCGACTACACGGTGCACGTCCGGGCGACGGACAACGCCGGCAACGTCGAGACCGGCCCGAGCCGCACGGTCACGTACGACACACTCGATCCGAACACGACGATCACGGCGAACCCCCCTGCGCTGAGCAACTCGGCCAACGCGAGCTTCGGCTTCACCTCCTCGGAGGCGGGCGGCACGTTCGAGTGCAAGCTCGACGCCGGCGCCTGGGCGCTGTGCACGAGCCCGAAGAGCTACACCGGTCTCGGAGACGGCAGCCACACCTTCAACGTGCGGGCGATCGACCGCGCGGGCAACGTCGACTCCTCGCCGGCGACGTATACCTGGACGGTCGACAACGCCGCGCCGACGGTCAGCCTTGACGATCCAGGCGCCAACGTGCGTGGCCCGATCACGCTGGCGGCCAGCGCCTCAGACGCCGGCACGGGCGTCGATCACGTCACTTTCGAATACCGCCCCAACGGTGGCGGAAGCTGGACGGCGCTCGGCAGCGACTCCAGTCAGCCCTACTCCCTCGGCGTCGACACGGCCACCGACCTTCCCGGCGACGGCCTGTACGACCTGCGCGCGGTCGCCTTCGATGGCTCGTCGAACAGCAACGCGAGCGCGACGCGCACCACGCGGGTGGACAACACGAGCCCCGCGGGCTCGCTGACGACTCCCTCGACCGGTGCGACCGTCGGCGGCCCGGCCGTCTCGCTGAGCGCGACGGCGTCCGACGTCGCCGGCTCAGGGGTCGCGAACGTGAAGTTCCAGTACCGCAGCGGCATCGGCTCCTGGAACGACGTTGCGACTGATACCAGCGCGCCGTACGCGGCCGCCTGGGACACGACTGCGCTCTCCACCGGAGCCTATGACCTCCGAATCGTGATCACCGACATCGCCGGCAACTCCTTCTCCGAGGCGCCGGTGCCCGTGCTCGTAGATTCCACTCCGCCGGACGTCGCGCTCGCAGACCCCGGCTCGAGCATCAGCGACACCGTCTCGCTGAGCGCGACGTCGATCGCCCCCGATACGGCGAAGATCGTCTTCGAGCGCCGGCCCGCAGGCGGCGGCGCCTGGACCCAGATCGGCCTGGATACGACGGCCCCGTACTCCACGAGCTTCAACACCACCGGTGTCGCCGATGGGCTCTACGACCTGCGTGCGGTCGCGTCGGATGCCGTCGGCAACAGCGCCACCGATGTCCGGCCGAACGTGCGAGTCGACAACAACGCCCCGCAGGTGGTCTCCGCGACACCGGCCGACGGATCTACGGTCGCGTCCGCGAGCTCGATCTCGCTCACCGCCAACGAGCCGTTGAACGGAATCCTCGTCGCAATGCTCGACGGCGCCCCGGCCGTGGCTCCCACGATCTCCGGTGCGACCGCGAGCTTCGCGACGGGCGGCCTGGCAACAGGCCCCCACACGCTCGCCGGGCGCCTGGAAGACCTGGGCGGTCAGACGCGCTACTTCCTCCTGCACTTCACGGTCTGGAGCGGCACCGCGGCCGACTACCCCTACGTCGAGAAGAACTCGCCCCTGGCGACGGGCACCACCGTCACCTCGACCGACACTCGCACGCGGGTCGTGACACCGGCGAACGTGGTCGCCGATCCGGGTACGGGCGATTGGCTCGTGCTCCGCCTCGACCCGATGCCGGCACCGGCAGGCTTGCCGGCGGGCTTCGATGCCGGTGGCGGCGTGGTCGACGTGACGGCGCGCTGGGCAGTGAACGGCAACCAGGTGCACACCTTCGCCCAGCCGCTCGACATCGTCGTCACGACGACGCCGGGCGCGAAGTTCGTTCCCGCGACGCTCGACAACAACTCGTGGCGGCTCCTGCTCCGGCTCCCCACGGCCGGCGTCCTCCCCACCGGCTGGACGGACGGCTACTACGTCGATGCTGCCGGGGTGCACATGGTCACCCTGCACCTCTCGAAGTTCGCGCTGCTGCGCGACGTCGCCAAGCCGACCGCTCCGGTGCGTTTCGCGGGCCTCGTCGGGAGCCGCGGCCTGACCCTGAGCTGGGCCCCCGGCACCGACAACAGCGGCGCGATCGACCACTTCTCGCTCTTCGTCAACGGCTCGCGCTACTCCAACTACGGCTCCGGCAAGCTGTCCGCCGGCATGGGCGCCTTCAAGGCGAGCGACACGCGTGTCTTCACCCTCTCCGAGAGCGACGCGTCCGGCAACGAGAGCGCACAGACGAAGCGCCTGCGCGCACTGCCCGACGTGAATGGCAAGACCGAGGACGATGCTCGGAAGGCGCTTCAGGCTCGCGGCTTCCGGGTCGGCACGATCACCCGCAGGGCTGCGAGCGCGCCCGCCGGTACCGTCTTGGGCGACTCGAGCGTCCGACTGGCTGAAGAGGGCACGGCCGTCGCCCTCGCCATCTCGACCGGGCCGGCCGCCGCGGCGCTGACGTTCGAGCCGCGCCATCCCGCGACGTTCTCGTGGGCGCGCAACAAAGTCTTGAAGGCCCGCCTGGCGCTGAACCTGCAGGCGCAGGTGACCGTGACGCTCAAGCGGCGTGCGAAGAAACTGAAGACCTGGCACGTCTCAGGCAAGCCCGGCAACACCTTGCTCAAGCTCCGCCTGCCTCGCTCGGCGCGCAAGGCCGGCCGCTACACGCTCACGTGGGTCGCGGAGGCCTCAGGTGGTCAGAAGGTGACGAAGACCACGCGGCTGCGCGTGCTCAAGGCGCGGAAAGCCAAGCGGCGGGTGCACAAACACGCTGCTGTCGCGCCGCTACAGGGCCGGTCGGACCCGCCGGCGCAGGGTGGTGGCGCGGCCGCACCGGCCGGGGAGCGCTCGAGCGGAGCCGCACCGGTTGCGCCGAGTCGCGAGCCCGCAGCTACCGGCCCGAAGACCAGCCGCAAAGGCAACACGTCCTCGCGACCTCATCGTGCCCGCCCCCGGCACAACGTAACCGCGAAGCACGCGTTGCCCGAGACCCGCCCAGCGAGCCCGAATCGCACTCTGCTCGTGCTCCTGGCTCTTGCCGGCGCCCTGATCGGCGCCGCTTACTACCTGAGCCGTATCCGAAAACAGCCTCGGCCCGCCTAGCGCTCAGGAGCTTGCGCCGGGGCGCCAGAGCGGCTCCTCGCCACCTGCGTTCGCTGCGCGGGCGAGGATGAAGAGCAGGTCTGACAATCGGTTCAGATAGGCGAGCGCGAGCGGATTGACGCCGCGGGACTCGCCCGCTACGAGGGCGGCTCGCTCCGCGCGGCGCGCGACCGAGCGGGCCACGTGGAGGAGGGACGCCGCCTCGCTTCCGCCGGGCAGGACGAAGCTCCGGAGCTCCGGAAGCTCGGCGTTGAACCCGTCGCACAACCGTTCGAGCTCGTCGATCTGCTGCTGCGTGACGCGGGTCCGCCGACGAGCGCCCTCCTCGGCCAGGGCCTCGCCGGCAAACGGCACCGAGAGATCCGCTCCGAGGTCGAAGAGCTCGTTCTGGATCCGCTCCAGCGGCGGGCGCATTTCGTCGGGAACGCCAACCGACAGGACGACACCGAGCACGGAGTTGAGCTCGTCGACGCTGCCGTACGCCGCGATGAGCGGGTCGGTCTTCGGAACCCGAGAGCCGTCCCCGAGGCTCGTCTCGCCGGAATCTCCACCGCGCGTGTAGATCCGCGTCAGTCGAACTGGCTCTTCGCGCTTGCGGCTCACTATCCCTGCGCCAGCTCGCGCTGCCTCAGGCCGAGGATCGAGCGCGCGATCACGATGCGCTGGATCTCGCTCGTGCCCTCGTAGATCTCCGTGATCTTCGCGTCGCGGTAGTACCGCTCGACCGGGAACTCCTTCGTGTAGCCGTACCCGCCGAGAATCTGGATCGCTTCGCCGGTCTGCCGCCTCGCGGTCTCGGATGCGAACAGCTTCGCCTTGGCCCCCGCCTCGGTGTGCGGTTCGCCCCGCTGTTTCAGGTCCGCGGCGCGGTAGACGAGCAGTCGCGCAGCGTCGATCTCGGTCGCCATGTCGGCGAGCTTCCACTGGATCGCCTGGAACTCCGCGATCCGCCGGCCGAACTGCTTCCGCTCGAGCGCGTACGCCCTCGCCGCGTCGTATCCGGCCTGTGCGATCCCGAGCGCCTGCGCCGCGATGCCGATCCTGCCTCCGTCCAGTGTGGCCATCGCCACCGTGAACCCCTTGCCTTCCTCATGGAGGAGCCGGTCGCGGCCGACGCGCGCATCCTCCACCACGATGTCGTTCGTCACCGAGGAGTTGAGCCCGAGCTTCTCTTCCTCCCGCGTGACTCGCACGTCGTCGCCGTCCAGGATGAACGCCGAGACACCGCGCGGGCCGGGGGTGTCCGGATCGGTCCGAGCGAAAAGGAGCACCGTGCCCGCGTGCGCCCCGTTCGTGATCCACTGCTTTGCCCCGTTGATCGTCCACCCGTCGCCGTCGGCGGTCGCGGCCGTGCGCAGCGAGCCGGCGTCGGAGCCGGCTTCGGGCTCGGTGAGGGCGAACGCCCCGAGCACCTCGCCGCGAGCCAGCGGCGGCACGAAGCGCGACCGCTGCTCGTCCGTCCCAAAGGTGAGGATCGGCAGGGTCACCGCGCTCGTGTGCACTGCCACTGTCACACCGACGCCGGCGTCGGCACGGGACAGCTCCTCGAGCACGAGGATGTACGAGAGGAAATCGGCGCCCGCTCCGCCGTACTCCTCCGGGATGCAGGCTCCCATCAGCCCGAGGTCGGCCAGCTTGGCGAACAGGTCGCGTGGGAAGTGATGCTCCCGGTCCCAGGCGGCTGCGTTGGGCTCGATCTCGGCCTGCGCGAACTCCCGCGCGAGCGCCTGGATCTCGCGCTGTTCCGGCGTCAGCGTGAAGTCCATCCGCGCGGACTATAGTCGCGGCGTTTTGTCGTGATTTGACGGGGTCAGGCCGCCTGGAACTCGCGCCTGATCGCCCGTAGCTGGCGATCGCGTGAGACGAACGCCTGCACGACGGCGGGATCGAACTGCTGCTTGGACTCGCCGAGGATTTCGCGACCCGCCGCCGACCACGACATTGCCTTGCGGTAGGGCCGGTCGCTGGTCATCGCATCGAGCGCGTCGGCGACAGCAAAGATGCGAGCCGCGACCGGGATCTGAGTCCCGCTCATGCCGTCCGGATACCCGCTGCCGTCCCAGCGCTCGTGGTGCGAGCGAACGACGCGAAGCCCCTCGCCCTGAAGGAATCCGACGCCGCCGAGCATCTGCTCGCCGAGCACCGTGTGCGTCTCCATGCGACGGCGCTCCGCCGGCTCCAGCGGGCCGGGCTTGCGCAGGATCTCGTCGGGGATGCCGATCTTGCCGACGTCATGGAGCAGGAAGCCGTATTCCGTCGCGGGCTCGCCGACGAGGTCGGGGTCGACCGCCTCCGCGAGGCAGACCGCGTAGCGCTGGACGCGTTGCGAGTGGGCCCGCGTGCCGGTGTCCTTGGTCTCCAGCGCGGTGGCGAGCGCGGTGACGGTCTCGTGGTAGGCATTCTCGAGCAGCAGGCGCTGTCCACGTTCGATCTCGAGCAGGTGACGAAGGTCGCGCGCGTACAGGAGCAGCTGCTCGCCCGGCTCCCGCTTCTTCGTCGCCCGGAACGGGATCCCGTAGAGACCGCCCGCGAGGCGCTCCACGATCGCCAGCAGCTCGAGCGGGCTGAACGGCTTGCGCAGGAACGCGTCAGCGCCGGCTGCTTGCGCGGCCTCGGCGTTCCCCGAGTCCGAACCGCTGAGGAGGACGACCGGAATGGCCCGTGTCGTCCGGTCCCGCTTCAGCTTGGCGCAGTACTCGAGCCCGTCGACGCCCGGCATCTGGACGTCGAGGACGATCGCGTCAGGACGCCTTTGCTGGATCAGCGCCGCGGCCGCGGCAGCGCTCTCCGCCTCGTCCAGGTCGACGTCGACCGCTTCGAGCGTCGCCCGAAGAAGTGCCCTGATCCCTGGATCGTCATCTACCAGCAAAAGGCGCACTGCCTACCTCCATTGATGCGCGGGAGCTTCCTTTCGTCGGCTCCCGCGCGAGACCCTTTAACTAGTAGATGTAGAACCCGGTACCAGACTTGCGCCCGAGTTTTCCCTGCTCAACGTAAGTTCGCAGTAAGGGGCAGGGTGCATAGCGGTCATCTCCGAGCCCTTCCTGGAGCACTTCCATGATCGCAACGCACGTGTCCAAGCCGATCAGGTCGGCTAGTGCCAAAGGGCCCATGGGATGGGCGAAGCCGAGTTTCGCGATCGTATCGATTGCCTCGATCTCGGCCACTCCGTCGTGCAGGGCCCAGACCGCCTCGTTGATGTACGGCATCAGGATTCGGTTCGAGACGAAGCCGGGGAAATCATTCGCGACCGCCGGCGTCTTGCCGAGCTCCCGCGCAAACCCCGTGATCGCTTCCGCCGTTTCGTCGGACGTCTCGCGCCCGCGGATCACCTCGACCAGCTTCAGCACGGGCACGGGGTTGAAGAAATGCATGCCGATCACCCGCTCCGGCCTCTTCGTGACAGCCGCAAGCGACGTGATAGGGATCGAGGATGTGTTCGAGGCGAGGATCGCTTCGGCCGGAAGCAGCTCGTCGGCGCGGCGGAAGACGTCCTCCTTCACGTCGGCGTCCTCGACGACCGCCTCGATCATCAGATCGGCGGGGACGAGCTCCTCCACCGCCTCGACGCGCCCAAGCACCTCGTCCGGGGGCGGGCCCCCTTTCTCGGCGAGCTTCTCGAGGCTCTTGCGCATCGTCTCGAGCCCGCGGCCGGCAGCGCCGGGCAACGCGTCGTGCAGGGAGACCCGCCTTCCCGAAGCCGCGACGACCTGCGCGATGCCGCCACCCATCTGACCAGCGCCCACCACGAGGACGTGCTCGAACCTCACCCGCGCAACGGTATCGCCTAGGACGATTTGCTTAAAAGCGGCCGCGGCCGGAGCGCTGATCGTTGTCCCAGAGCGACAGGTTCTTCGGCACGACGGGCAACAGCAGGATCGCGATGAAAATGCCACCGGCCACGGCGAGCTCGGCGAGGCTCGAGTGATGACGATCCTTCGGCGCGCGCCGCGGAGGGCGGCAGGGCCGCTCCTGGCCGGAACGCCGCCTGCGCCCCATCCCGGGGCACACACGGGTACGACCGTCCCTCGCCAGCGAAGATGCCGACCACGCCGGCGGCAAGGAGGATGGAACAGAGCAGGCGGGGGCCGCCGTATCCCTCCCAAACTCCCCGCGCTCCCGCAAGCGTGGGTGAGCCGCATCACTAGTTAAGACGGCCGCGAGAGCTCCCCTTGTTGATCCCTCGGCCGAAGATCCCCTGTTCGAGTTAGGCCGTGCTACCAGCGTCGCCGGCCGAACGTGAAGGCAAGGGGAAACACGATCAGCAGCGGCAGCAACAGGACGTGACCGCCGGAGACCACGTAGACGAGAAAAGCAATCAGCAGGCCGAGGAGCAGCAGGCCGAGCGTGAAACGCACGTCCGCCGTGTGCCCGGCCCGGACACTCGTTAGACCTCGATCAGCAGCGCGTCGCCCTGCCCGCCGCCGGAGCAGATCGCAGCGAGCCCCAGCCCGCCGCCGTTGCGGCGAAGCTCGTGCACCATCGTCCCGAGGATGCGTGCGCCGGAGGCGCCGATCGGATGTCCCAGCGCGACGGCGCCGCCGTTCACGTTTACGCGCTCGGGATCCACACCGAGCATCTCCGTCGAGTTGAGGACGACCGAAGAAAAGGCTTCGTTGAGCTCCACGCGCTCGACATCGTCGATCCCCTTGCCGGCCTTCTCCAGCGCCATGTGGCCGGCCTTCGCCGGAGTGCGCGCCAGGTACGCGAAATCGTCAGCCACGTACGCCTGCGAGACGATCGTCGCCAGCACCTCGAGCCCCCGGCGCTTGGCGAATCCCTCGCTCGTGACGACCAGCGCGCCTGCGCCGTCGTTCACACCGGGCGCGTTGCCGGCAGTGGTCGTGCCCTCCGGGTCGAAGACGGGCTTCAACTTGGCCAGCGCCTCGATCGAGGTGTCGCGCCGCGGGCCCTCGTCTGCGGTGAAATCCCCGACGGCGACGATCTCGTCGTTGAACCGCCCCTCGTCCATCGCCTGCACGGCGCGCTCGTGAGAGCGCAGCGCCCACCGGTCCTGGTCCTCGCGCGAGATACCGAGCTCGCGGGAGACGAACGAAGCCTGCTCGACCATGTGCCGGCCGTCGAAGGTCGAGGTCAGCCCGTCATGCGTCATCAGGTCGATCAACGTGCCGTCGCCGAGCTTGTAGCCGAACCGCGCCTTCTTGAGTACGTACGGCGCGTTGGACATCGACTCCATGCCGCCTGCCACGATTACGTCGTGCTCCCCGGCTCGGATCATCGCGTCGGCGATCTCGACGGCGCGGATCGACGAGGCGCAGACCTTGTTGATCGTGTCCGACGGGACCTCGATCGGCAAACCTGCACCGACTGACGCCTGGCGCGACGGCGCCTGGCCCGCGCCGCCCTGGAGCACCTGGCCCATGATCACGTACTCGACCTCGTCGTTCTCGACGCCGGCCCGGTCGAGAGCTCCGCGGATCGCGATCGCGCCGAGCTCGGTCGCTTCGTAGTCCTCGAGGCCGCCGCCGAGCTTGCCAAACGGGGTCCGGACGGCGGAGACGATCACTGAACGGCTCATGCGAATCAGCGTAACCGGCGCAACCGTCCAGCCGTCGGAGACCCCCGGTCGTGTCTTGACGCCCGGCGGGAACGACGCCTAAGCTCAGAGAGATGCTTTCCGTCTCGCACCTCTGGGGCTGGGCCTGGCGCTTCGAGCGGTGCGGAAGCGTTGCCTGAGCTGATCTAGGCCCAAAATCCGTCCCGCTCGAAGACCTTCCGCACGGAGGGTCTTTTCTTTGCCGACATGAACCCAACGACCGTCGTCTCAACCGATCTCCTCACCCCCCTCGGGGCCTACCTCCGCGTCCGCGAAGCGGGAGCAGCGAGCTTTTTGCTCGAGTCGGTCGAGCACGGCCGGCTGGGCCGGCACTCGTTCGTCGGCGCCGGCACGCGCATCGTCTCGTTCGAAGAAGCGGCGACGCTCGAGCTTCCGGTGGTCGGCTATCTCGCCTACGACCACGCCGCGAAGCTCGAACCGACCGTGGAGCTCCCGGCGGCGGGGCGCGACCTGCCTGAGAGCCGGTTCGTGGTGGCGGAGACGCTCGTGCGCTTCGATCACGCGCTCGGCATGGCGGAGGTGCTCTGCGGTGAGCCCACGGACGTGACGGCGCTCCTCGAGGGCGCTCAACCACCGCTCCCCTTGCAGAGCTCCGCGCGCCCGGGCTCTACGCGCCGGCTCCCATCACGCCACGACTACGAACGCGCCATTGTCGCCGCGAAGGAACACATCCGCGCCGGCGACGCCTTCCAGATCGTCCTCTCACAGCGCGCCGAGCGCCCGACGCCGGCATCCGCGCTGGAGCTCTACCGGTCGCTGCGCAGGGTCAATCCATCGCCGTACCTGTTCTTGCTCGAGCTACCCGACGATCTTGCCCTCGTCGGCTCCTCGCCGGAGACGCTCGTCAAGTGCGAGGGCGGCCGGGCGAGCCTCAACCCGATCGCGGGGACGACGACCCCTGGAGCGGGCGACGCCGAACGGCTGCTTTCGTCCGAGAAGGACCGCGCGGAGCATGTGATGCTGGTCGATCTCGGCCGCAACGACCTGTCACGCGTCTGCGTGCCCGGCTCCGTCCAGGTCGAGCGCTTCCTCGAGCCAGAACGGTTCTCGCACGTGACGCACCTCGTGTCCGAAGTGGCGGGCGAGCTGCAACCCGGCGTGAGCCCGTTCGAGCTCCTACGCGCGTGCTTCCCCGCCGGCACCGTTTCCGGAGCGCCGAAAGTGCGGGCGATGCAGCTGATCTCCGAGCTCGAGGGCTTTCGCCGCGGCCCGTACGCGGGTGCAGTCGGCTACTCGCTGCCGGGCGGAGCTCTCGACACGTGCATTGCGATCCGGACGATCGTGCTGCACGACGGCGTTGCCCTCCTGCAGGCCGGGGCAGGGATCGTCGCCGACTCGGATCCCGCCGCGGAGCACGACGAGTGCCTGCGCAAGCTGGCGGCTCTCGAGCAGGCGATCGAGCTGGCGGAGGCCCGTGGATGATTCTGCTCGTGGACAACTACGACTCGTTCACGTACAACCTCGCTCACCTGTTCGGCGAGCTGGGGGCGGAGGTGGTCGTGCGCCGGAACGACGCGGTCGATCCAGACGAGGCGGAGCGGCTGGCGCCCACCCACCTGGTCCTCTCCCCCGGCCCCGGCCGCCCCGCAGGCGCAGGCGCGACTCTGGAGATCGTGCGACGGCTGGCGCCGAGGGTCCCGACGCTCGGCGTGTGTCTCGGGCACCAGGCGATCGTCGAAGCCTTCGGCGGCGAGATCGGCGCCGCGAAACGGCTCGTGCACGGCAAGGCCAGCCCGGTACGCCACGACGGCCGCGGCATCTTCGCCGGGCTGCCCGACGAGTTCGAGGCCGGGCGCTACCACTCGCTCGCAGTGACCAGCATCCCCGACGTCCTGGAGGTCTCGGCCAGCTGCGCCGAGGGCGAGGTGATGGCCGTGCGCCACCGGGAGCTGCCGGTCGACGGCGTGCAGTTCCATCCCGAGTCCGTGCTCACACCGGTCGGGCGCGACCTGGCACGCAACTTCCTCGAGCGCGCATGATCCAGCAGGCGCTCGCAAAGCTGCTCGAGGGCGAGGACCTCACGCGCCAGGAAGCGCATGAGGTGATGAGCTCGATCATGGACGGCGAAGCGACCCCCGCTCAGATCGGCGGCTTCCTCGTCGCGCTGCGCCTGAAGGGCGAGACCGCGGACGAGATCGCCGGCTGCGCGGAGGCGATGCGGGAACACGCGCTGGTCGTGCGCCCACGCCGCGACGATCTCGTCGACACCGCCGGCACGGGCGGAGACGGAGCGCACACGATCAACATCTCGACCGCGGCCGCGCTCGTGGCCGCGGCGGCCGGTGCCGGTGTGGCGAAGCACGGCAACCGAGCGGTCTCGTCGGCTTCAGGCTCGGCGGATGTGCTCGAGGCGCTCGGCTTCAAGCTCGACCTCCAACCGCAACGGATCGCGCAGTCGATCGACGACCTCGGCTTCGGCTTTCTCTTCGCGCCTACGCACCACCCCGCGATGCGGCACGCCGCGCCGGTCCGGCACGAGCTGGCCACGCGCACCGTCTTCAACGTCCTGGGGCCGCTGACGAACCCCGCCGGGGCCCGTGCGCAGATCGTCGGCGTCTACGCTCCGGAGTTGGTGCGTACGATCGCCGACGTCCTGGCGCGACTCGGGTCCAGACACGCGTTCGTCGTGCACGGCGCCGGAGGGATCGACGAGCTCTCGCCGGCCGGACCGAACCTGGTCTGCGAGGTCAGGGACGGCGAAGTGCGCGAGCGCGTGATCGATCCCGACGCCGACCTCGGCCTGCCGCGCTGCGATCCCGCCGAGCTGCGCGGGGGCTCACCGGAGGACAACGCCGCCGCGATCCGCGAGGTCTTTGCCGGCGCGGGAGGCGGGCGGCGCGACGCGATCCTGCTCAACGCCGCCGGGGCGATCGCTGCCGGAGGTCACGCCGAGGACTTGCGCGAGGGTCTCGAGCTCGCGCGCGAAGCTGTCGCGTCCGGCGCTGCGGCCGAACGGCTGGACGCGCTCATCGCCTTCTCCCGCGCCGAGGAGGTGCGCGCGTAGTGGGACGTTTTCGCGCCGCTCTGGCGAGCCCTGGTCTCGGCGCAATCGCGGAGGTCAAGCGGCGGTCGCCCTCCGCCGGCGACCTGCGGCCCGATGCCGATCCCGCACTCCTCGCCGCCCGGTTCGCTCACGCAGGAGCCGCCGCCGTCTCCATCCTCGTGGACGAGCGATTCGGCGGCTCGGTGGCGGACCTCCGCGCGGCCCGCGAGGCGGCCCCGCTTCCGCTCCTCGCCAAGGGCTTCTTTCGGACCGCGGAGAAACTGGAGGAACTGAAGAGCGCCGGTGCCGATGCGGTGCTGCTGCTGCTGCGTGACCTGGACGACGCTGACGCTTCCCACCTCATGGCCAGGGCCCGCGAACTGGGCCTCGACGCGCTCGTCGAAGCTCACGACGTAGAGGAGCTCGACCGCGCAATCCGGCTCGAAGCCGACCCGATCGGGATCAACGCGCGCGACCTCGAGACGTTCGCCATCGACCGCGACGCGGCGCTGCGCCTCGTCGCGCGGGCGCCGCGCGACCGGGTCGTCGTCGCCGAGAGCGGAGTGACAACGCGTGCCCATGGTGCTGCGGCGGAGCTGGCCGGAGCAAACGCGATCCTCGTCGGCACGGCACTGATGCGCGCCGAGGAACCGGCCGCCAAGCTTGCGGAGCTGATCTCCAGGCCGCTGGTGAAGATCTGCGGCCTCACGCGACCGGAGGACGTCGACGCCGCCGCGGAGGCGGGCGCCGACATGGCCGGCTTCATCCTCGCCCAGGAGACGCCCCGGCGCGCGCCCGCCGTCCTCCCGGTCCCAGACACGATGCTGTCCGTAGCCGTCTACGTCGGCGAGCCGGGCGAGGATGGGAGCGACCTCGTCCAGCTGTACCCCCGCGAGCGTGATCACCGTGGTCGTGACGGCGTGCTGCTCCGCGAGGGCCAGGAGGTGGCGCGCGTGCTGGACCTGCCCTGGCAGGCAGATGATCCGCTCCACCATCAGCGTGCCCAGGCGACCGCGGGGCGGGTAATGCTGGCAGGACGCCTGAGCCCGGACAACGTCCGCGACGCGATCGCCGCCGTGCAGCCCTGGGCGGTTGACGCGAGCTCGCAGCTCGAGACCGCGCCCGGGATCAAGGACCACGAGCGCGTGCGGGCGTTCGTGGCGGCGACGCGATGAGCGTCGAGATGGGAGTCTTCGGCGAGTACGGCGGCCGGTTCGTGCCGGAGACGTTGATCCCGGCGCTCGACGAGCTCGAGTCCGGCTGGCGCGAGGCGCTCGCGGATCCCGGCTACCGCTCGACGCTCGACGAGCTCGGACGTACGTATGGCGGCCGCCCGACCCCGCTCACGCTGGCCGAGCGGTACGCACCGGGGAAGCGCCTCTACCTCAAGCGCGAAGATCTGCTCCACACCGGCGCCCACAAGCTCAACAACGCGCTCGGCCAGGCCGAGCTCGCTCGTCGGCTCGGCAAACGACGCATCGTCGCGGAGACGGGGGCGGGTCAGCACGGCGTCGCGGCGGCCACCGTTTGCGCCCGCTTCGGCTTCGACTGCGTCGTCTACATGGGCAGCGAGGACATGCGCCGCCAGCGGCCCAACGTGGAGCGGATGGGCCTGCTCGGCGCGGAAGTGCGCCCGGTCGAGTTCGGGACGCAGACGCTCAAGGAGGCGACGAGCGAGGCCATCCGCGACTGGGTCACGAACGTCGAGACAACGCACTACCTGATCGGGTCGTGCGTCGGCCCGGCGCCCTACCCGGAGCTCGTGCGCGAGCTGCAAGCGGTGATCGGCCGCGAAGCGCGCGCCCAGATGCTCGAAGCCGAAGGGCGGCTGCCCGAGGTCGTGCTCGCGTGTGTCGGCGGCGGGTCGAACGCGATCGGGATGTTCGCGGGCTTCGTCGACGACCCCGACGTGCGGCTCGTCGGCGTCGAGGCGGCAGACGCAGCCAGCCTCGCGGACGGCCGGCCCGCCGTCCTGCACGGGTCACGCTCGTCGGTGCTAGCCGACGAGGACGGCCAGATCCTCGACGCCCACTCGATCTCGGCGGGGCTCGACTATCCCGGGGTCGGCCCCGAGCACGCGTTCTTGCGGGACAGCGGCCGGGCCGAGTACGTCCGCGCGACCGACGACGAAGCGCTCGCGGCCTTCCGGGAGCTGGCGCGAACGGAGGGGATCATCCCGGCGCTCGAGCCCGCGCATGCCCTCGCGAAAGTGGTCGAGACAGACGAGGAGCTCGTGCTCGTGTGCCTCTCCGGCCGGGGCGACAAGGATTTGGCCGAAGTACTTGGGCGAGATCCAGACGTGGCCGACAGAGACATGCCGTGAACGGGCGCAACCGTCGTTGCCATCCCAATCCCCCACCCTCCCAGGGGAGAAGACCCAGGGTACGTGGGCGGTGCGCACGAGGGTGTGCCGGGTCCGTGCCGGAAGTGGGATTTTGAGGACGCTGGCCATCTACCTCATGGCCGGGGCGGAGACTCCCGAGCTGGCCGCGGCTGCGGTCGAGGGCGGCGCCGATCTCGTCGAGATCGGCTTTCCGTTCTCGGACCCGCTCGCGGACGGGCCCGTGATCCGTCGCGCCGCGGAGCGCGCGCTGGCCGAAGGCATGCGGACAGCCGCTTGCCTGGAGTGTCTCGCGCGCACGCGCGAGAACGTCGGCCCCCACATCCCGCTCGTGCCGATGACGTACGCCTCGCTGCTCGAGGCGTACGGCTACGAGCAGTTCGACGTCGACGCCCGCGCCTCTGGGGCGACCAGCCTGATCGTGGCCGACCTACCGGCGGGCGAGCTTCCGCAGCTCCGGCGCGTGCAATTGGTCGCGCCAACCTCGACGGACGAGCGGATCGCTCTCGCTGCCGAGCACACGGACGGCTGGCTGTACCTCGTGACGCTCACCGGCACGACGGGTGCGCGCGCCGGCCTCTCGCCATCGCTCGCAGGGCTCGTCGAGCGAGCCCGAGCGCTGGCGGGGGACACACCCCTCTACGCCGGCTTCGGGATCTCGACGCCGGACGACGCTCGTGCCGCTGCGGAGCTCACGGACGGGATCGTGGTCGGGTCGCGGGCCGTTGAGGTCGCAGACGAGGGGCCCACGGCCCTCCGTGACTACGTGCGCTCGCTCAGGATCGCGGTCGACGAGGCGATCCCGGTGGACGCATGATCGTCTCGCTCCACGTCGCCACAGGCGCCGCCGGGGGCGCGCTCGTCCGCTCGCGACTGGCTGCCGTCCCGCTCGGCCTGCTCCTGCACGGCGTGGGCGACCGCATCCCGCACCAGGACATCAAGTCCCGGCGCTTCGAGAAGCTCTCGGGCGTCGGCGGCCTGCTTCTCCTCGCCGCGACGAGGGGTCCGACCGATCCGGCGCTGGTCGGCGCGCTTGCTGCGTCTGCGCCCGACATCGAGCATGTCCTCCGGTTGCCGCGCCCAGGAGGCCGCAAGCTGTTTCCGACTCACCGCTTCGCCGGCTGGCACCGATCGGGAGGCCTCCCCGCCACGACGCAGGTCTTCGCGGCGGGCGTGATCCTGGGGCTGCTCGTCCGGCGCTAGAGGATTTGGCGGAATACCGCTCGTCGCCGGGGTGCGATGCTCGTTCCCAGGCAAGGACGCAGGGAGTGTTCGTAGCCGGAGGCTACGGGCGCGACTGCGTGACCAGAGCGGAGCTGGTGCGAGCAGCGCGGCCCGGCGGCACAGCTGTATTGCGCCAGATCCTCTTAACTAGCGGTTTTTTCGCATGCGTTCCATGCGGCGGCGCTGCTCCCGGTTCATCGGCTCCGGGAACGCTTCCTGCTCGCTCGCAGCCTCGAGATAGGCCTTGCGCTCAGAAGCGTTCAGGCGTGAGAGAGCCTGCTGCGCGCGTTGTGGATCCTTGGTCACACCGGCGCGCTCGAGCTTCTTGACCGCGCTGGCAAGCTCGGGATTCTGGCGCTCGAGTGCTGCCGTCGACGCTCGCCGAAGCAGCTTCCCGAGGAACGGAACTTTGAGTAGCACCTGCACGACCGGCCTTGCATAGCGCCCGCCCTTGATCCGCGAAAGGAGCGCGAAGGCTCCGACGAGCAGAAGCAGTCCGCCGAGGATGTAGATCGGGATCAAGTACGTCCACATGGCGCCGCTCATCGTAACTGGCCCGAACGAGGTCTCAGCTCGGGGGGTTGATCGCGAGCGGCGCGTTGAAGGCGGAGAAGCGATCGAGCATGAAGTGCGCCGGAGCGAACATTTGCGCGCGCACGACGCGGTTGTCCCGCGCGACGTACAGCCGGAACCAGGCGGGATAGCGCGCGTCGGGATTGAACACGCCGAGCACGGCGACCGGCTTGCCGCCGACCGTCGAACGACCGAGCAGCCGCGGTCGCTCGGCACCGGACCAGACGTACGAGGGCTCGGGTAGCGGCTGGGTCTCACTCTTCGCCCACGCCTTCCCGTCCCAGTCCCAACGGCGGGGGCCGATCACGATCGCCTTGTCACCCACCGACGTGACGTAGGTCATGCGGTTCGGCGCGCGCAGCGCGAAGCGCGTGCGGACCGAGTTCTGGCCGGAGCTGAGCACTTCGTCGACCCGAACCGTGCGCAGCCCGCGCATGCGGCGATCGACGCTGCGAAAGAGCACCCCAGCGGCGCGGGGCGGCGCGGCCGGCAGCCGCAGCGCCGCGCGGGCGACTCTGCCCCTGCGTGTGATCTCGACGACCAGGAAGGCAGGGGCGCCGCTGAGCACTCGTGCATCGAACCCAAAGCAGTGGATCCCGCACGGCGCCAGCCCAACCACGCGGCCGGAGAGCAGCACTCGGATCGCGCGTGCCGGAATCCGCTTCACGTCTGACGGCACAGCCACCAGCTCGACGCGTCCGGCCCGAGCGGCCACGCCCACCAGGACGTCGTCGGCGCGCGCAGCGAGGAGCACCGCCCGCGGGTCTCGGAGGAGCGGTCCCCCGATGCGCTTCGTCTTGGCCGGCTTCGCTTCGATCGACGAGCGCGATGGTGGCCCGCCCGCAAAGACTGAGACCACGGCGATCACGGTGGCGATTAGCGCCACTCCCAGAGCTGCTCCGATTCCCCATTTCATCTCGACCTGCAGTTTGCTCAAGAAGGACTGTGCCGCTGCCGACACAACGATGGGGTGAGCATGGCCAAGTCTCTGCAGCCGCGGCAGTCCAGGCCGCTTCGTGTGGCCTTCTTCACCACCTCGTACCCACGACACGAGGGCGACTTCGCAGGGCTCTTCGTTCACAAGACGGTCGAGCAGCTGCGCGCGCGTGGCCTCGAGGTCGAGGTCGTCGGGCCCGGCTCCTACAACGACCACGGCCTCACGTCGGGAGACGGCGGCGGTCTCGTCGCGAACGCCAAGCGCCGCCCCTGGGCAGTGCCCCTGCTGCTCGTTTCGATGGTGCGGGAGCTGCGGCGAGCCGCGAGGGGAGTCGATCTCGTGCATGCCAACTGGCTCGCCGGCGGGCTCGTGGCCCGCTTCGCCGGCCGGCCGTTCGTCGTCACGCTGCACGGCTCGGGCAGCGCCGGCCGCTTCCAGGATCTCGAACTCGCGCGCCGAGCCCCCCGGTTCGTCCGCTTCGTGCTCCGGCGAGCCCGAGCGGTCATCTGCTGCTCGGAAGCGCTTGCCACAGCCATGCACGGCTGCGGCCTCGACAACGTCCACGAGATCCCATACGGCGTCGACATCCCCGGCGAGCCGGCGTCCGAGCATGAGCCGCCGACGGTGCTGTACGCCGGCCGGCTCTCGGAGGAGAAGCGCATCGACGTCGTGGCCGAGGCAACCGAAGGCCTGCCGAGGATCGTCGCCGGCGACGGCCCCCTCCGCCACTTGCTCCCCGACACGCTCGGCTTCGTCTCGCCGGAGGAGCTCGCGAAGCTGTACGAGCGCGCGGCGGTGGTCGTGCTCGTGTCCGAGCGTGAGGGATTGCCCAACGTCGTGCTCGAAGCCATGGCCTACGGCAAGACCGTCGTCGCGACGCCGGTCGGCGGCATCCCGACCGTGATCGAGGATGGCGTCACCGGCCTCCTCGTCCCGGTGGGCGACGCTGCAGCAACCCGCGAGGCGGTCGAGCGCGCCCTCGGTGACCCGGATCTACGGCGGCGCCTCGGCGAGGCCGCCCGCCGGCGGGTCACGGAGCTCTGCTCCTGGGACCGCGTCGTCGACCGCACGCTGGCCGTTTACGCAGAGGCAGTCCCCGGGGCAGGACAGCTGAGCCGGGTTTCGCGAACGCCACGACTGCGCAGGAAACCGGTGTGAGAGCGAGCCGGGCCTCGACCTCCACGAGTGGAGACCCGCTCCACCGTAGCCACAAAGGCGCGCGCGGGCCACAAACGGCTCTACCGTGCTACGGTGCGTCCGTTCGATGACTAGGACGAGTACCGGTAGTGCTTTTGCACCTCCGCTGCACGTTCGTGAATGAAGCAGCAGGGAGGTGTGAACATGGCAACCGGCACTGTGAAGTGGTTCAACGACTCGAAGGGCTACGGCTTTATCGAGCAGTCCGACGGAGGCGACGACGTCTTCGTCCACTTCAGCGCCATCGCGGGTGAAGGCTTCAAAAGCCTCACCGAGGGTGCGAAGGTGGAGTACGAAGTGGAAGACGGCCCCAAGGGCCCGCAAGCACGGAACGTCAGCCTCGTCGGCTAACGATTCTCGGGGCACGCGCTGCGATCCGTCGCAGCGCGTGCCCCTTTTGATCGGAGAGGAAGCTCCAAATAGCGGAGAAAGAACAGAAGATCGAGCTGGATGGGGAGGTTGTCGAAGCCTTCCGCAATGGCATGTATCGCATCGCGCTCGAAAACGGTCACGAGGCGCTCGGCTACACGGCCGGGAAGATGCGCCGCTACCGGATCAGGATCTTGCCCGGCGACAAGATCAAGCTCGAGCTGTCGCCCTACGACCTGACTCGCGGCCGCATCGTGTACCGCTACCGCGCCGGCGAGTAGTCATCGGCAAACCGGTCAGGCCGCGCCGCCGAGACTGATCAGGACCTCCCCGCCCGTCACTTGCGGGGTCGAAGGCGTCAGCTCTCCAGCGTTGTCACGAACCCAATCCGCGGCTTGACGCGGCGACTCCTCTGCACCCGCCTCGTCGTCGTAGACGCTGACCGTGGTGGTGCCTTCTGCGGTGCGCACAAGGTGAAGGCGCGCAAGCCGTCAATCGCGGTGAGCAGCGCTTCGACCTCGTCGGAGCGCGCAGCCAGTTGATCCGGCGAACTCCCGATTTCCGGTGTAGGTCCTGATGACTGCGTACGCGTCGCTCCTTTCGAGCCCGCGGAGACCGGAGTCGGGCAGAGGCTGGGCCGGTCAGGCGACGCTACGTCTCGAACGCGGCTCTCACAAACCTCAGTGCTCAGGCAGGACGAAGAAGGCC
The DNA here is from genome assembly GCA_030854475.1 of Actinomycetota bacterium. Lineage (GTDB taxonomy): Bacteria > Actinomycetota > Thermoleophilia > Gaiellales > Gaiellaceae > JALYTD01. Next base: position 8,854 of record JALYTD010000027.1, on the reverse strand, counting down.
ACCGCCGAGTACTGGCACGCGACGGCGACGATCACGAACGCGTGGAAGACCTCGTGAAACCCGAACACGTCGGGAGACGGGTCCGGTCGACGAAACGCATAGACGAACGCACCCGCCGTATAGGCCAGCCCACCCGCGAGCACGAGCATCGACCCGCCGACGCCGATTCTGTCCAGGAGCTGCGGAAACACGACCACCCCGACCCAACCGAGCGCAATGCCGATCGCGGCCGAGAGCCAGTGGGGCGCGTCGATCCAGAGGAATTTCAGCGCCGCCGCCATGATCGCGCCGCTCCAGACGATCGCCAACATGACGACGCGCCAGTCGCCCCGCAGCACGAGCAGGCCGAAAGGCGTGTAGGTGCCGGCGATCAGGCCGTAGATGCCGACGTGGTCGAGCCGTCGCATCCAGCGCCGCCGCGCCTCGGACCAGGCGACGGCGTGGTAGAGGGCGCTGAGCCCGAACATCGTGATCACGCTCACCGCAAACACGCTTGCCGCCGCACGTCCGGTCGCCGTATCCGCCTCGAGAGCGAGCAGCGCACCGAGCGGCAGCGTGACCACAAAGGCAATCGCGTGCGAGATACCGCGAAACCGGGGCCTGACGCCGGCGACTGTCGTCGTCTCCGCCAACGGGCGGAGCGTAATCGAGGTCGGCCTGGCCTGACTGGCCCTGCGTCTTCGGCTGCAGGGCCAGTCTGCGATGCTCAGCCTAGGCAGCCGCCTGGTGACGGTCTCCGGACTGCTTGACCACCTGTGCGAGCCGTACCCGCAGCCGCTCGATCTCGGTCGCGTGCTGCTCGATCTCCGCCGCGGATGCGCCACGGTTTTCCAGTAGCGCCCGCACGTGAACGAGACCCTTCAGATGGAGGACGAGATCGTCGAGCTCGCGTTGGGCCGACGGCGCGCTCACGCTGCCGCCTCCAGCTCCAGGACACCTTCCTCGGCGAGCTCGAGATTCGGCTCGGACTGCTTCGGCTCGATCAGCACCGCCGCCACGACCGCGCTCAGCGCCGCCACCCCTGCGAGCACGTAGAACGCGATCTGGAAGCCGTGATTGAGCGCGCCACCGCTGAAGGCTGTCGCGCCGGGGTGCACGCTGAGGTAGTGGCTCGTGTACGTGGTCGCGATCGTGGTAGCCGCGGCGACCCCAATCGCGCCGCCGATCTGCTGGCTCGTGTTGATGAGACCGGAGGCGACCCCGGCGTCACTCTGCCCAACCCCCGTCAGGGCCCCGATCGACATCGGCACGAAGGCGAAGGCCAGTCCGATCCCGCTGATGATGAACGCCGGGAAGAGGTCGGAGAAGTAGCTCCCGTCGACGGGGAGTCGCGCGAACAGCACGAGGGCGACCGTGGACAGCGCCAACCCAGCCGTCAGGACGGTCCGAACCCCGATTCGAGTCACGAGCGCCTGGGCCACGGCTGAGAAGCTGATCACCGAGAGCGTCAGAGCGACGTACGCGACGCCCGTCTTGATCGCCGAGTAGTGGAGGACTTCCTGCATGTACAGCGTCAGCAGGAAGAACTGTGAGAAGAGTGCGCCGCCGAGCAGGATGCCGGTGAGGTTGGAGGCCGAGAGCGTGCGGAGGCGGAAGATCCGCAGTGGAAGCAGCGGCGCCTTGGAGCGGGACTCGATCACGAAGAAGGCGGCCACCAGAGCCACTGAAGCGGCCAGCAGCCCGATCGTCTGCCCGGTTACCCAGCCGTGCTGGGCGGCCCGCGTCATTGCGTACACGAGCACCATGAGCCCACTCGTGATCGAGGCAGCGCCGGCGAAGTCGAAGTGACGGTGTTGCAGATCGGCTCGGCTCTCGCGCAGCAGCCACGGGCTGATCCCGATCACGAGGATGCCGACCGGAATGTTGATGAAGAAGATCCACGACCAGCTGAGCGCACTCGTCAAGGCCCCTCCCAACAGAACTCCTGCCGCAGCGCCGCTGCCCGACACGGCGCCCCAGATTCCGAGGGCAAGGTTGCGCTCCCGCCCCTCACGGAACATCGTGGTCAGGATCGAGAGGGCAGCCGGCGAGAGCAGCGCCGCGCCGAGGCCCTGCAGCGCGCGAAAGGCGATCAAGGAGCCCTCGGACCAGGCGATCCCGTCGAGTAGCGAGCTGACCGTGAAGATGAGGAGGCCGGCGATGAACAGGCGGCGGCGGCCCAGGAGATCCGCCAGACGGCCCCCTAGGAGAAGCACGCCGCCGAAGAAGATTGCGTAGGCAGTGATCACCCACTGCAGGCCTGACTGCGAGAAGTGGAGATCGGTCCTGATCGACGGGAGCGCGACGTTCACGATCGCGACGTCGAGCACGACCATGAACTGGGCGGCCACGATCACCGCCAGCCCGATCCAGCGCTTCGAGTCTGGCCTGTCGACAGCCTGTTCTGTCATGATTTGTCCGTTCATTCGTTTCCTCCTCCAATCGTTGAAGCGTTCCACAATAACACGAACCAACGATTGAGCGCTACACTTATTCCAAGATGTCATCGCCGGCCCCCCAACTCGAGCCCGCCGCGCCCCAGCAAGTCGCTCAGGAGCTACTTGCGAGTACCGGCTTCCTGCTTGCTCGGCTCGGTTTCGCGATCAAGGGCCGCGCGCTCGAAGAGTTCGAGCGCGCAGGGTTCAGCCCGTACCACTACAGCGTGCTCGCTGTCCTGGGGGAAGGCGCGCGCGCTACTCAGGCCACGATCGCCGACGCGCTCCGGCTCGACCGCAGCCAGCTCGTCGGTGTGCTCGACTCGCTCGAGGAACGCGGCCTGCTCGAGCGGCAGCGTGACCCGCACGACCGTCGCCGCCACGTCGTCAGCCTGACGGCAGACGGAAGACGGCAGCTGGTGAAGCTACGCGCGATCGTCAAGGGCGTCGAGGACGAGTTCCTCGCCCCGCTGGACGCCGAGAGCCGGGAGGCCTTCCACGCTCTCCTCCTCCGGCTCGCGAGCCACCACGACCCCGGCTGCTCACCGCTCAGCGGCTAGCCGGCCGTTCACCGCACGAGCTGATACGGCACTGAAGCGAGAATCACGCGCGGTTCGAAGAGGAGCAGCCGTTTCACGTAGAGCGCCCGCTGATTGTGCAGCACTCGGCGCCAGCCACGAACGACGAGCTCCGGCATGATCACGATCACCTCGGTGTCGCCGTCAGCGGTCAGGCCCCGCAAATAGGAGACGAGCGGCGTGCCGATGTCGCGATAGGGCGCCTCGTCCACTTCCAGCGGAATCCGCGGTCCGTGCGCGAGCCACTCTCGACGGATCTCTTCGGCCTCTTCGGCGCTGAAGGCAAAGTTGACCGCTCGCGTGTCTTCGATCTTGAGCGTGCGCGCGTAGTTGACCGCGCGCATCGAGGCGGCGTTGACCCCTGAGACGAGGACGCGAACGACCGCGCGCTCCGGGGGCGCTTCGGCCATGCCCGCAATCGCCGGCACGTCCGCGACGACGACCCCTGGCTCAGAGAGGAGACGAAGCTTGAGCAGCTGCTCACGCGGACAGCGCCGGTTACGGCAGCCACCGCCGCGACGCTCAACACCACGCCGGTCACTCTCTTCGTCCATGTGCCGTCGAGGCGTGCCGTGCTCATGCGCGGAAACGCAGCCTAGAGCCGAGCACCAGGGCCGCTAGCAAACGTCGCAGCAGCCCTCGCCCCGCCAGCTTTCCCGGCCCTCCTTGATCGCGACTCCCGCAATGAAGAGCGCGGCCGCCGGGTCAGCCCACCACCAACCGGCCAGCGCATTTGCCAGCAGGCCGATGAGAAGCGCAATCGAGAGGTACGCGCACAGCTGCGTCTGCGATGCCTCCTTCACAGTGGCCGCGGAGTGCAACCGCTGACCAACCCGGCGCTTCACCATCGCAAGCAGCGGCATTGTCGGAGCCGTGAACGCAGCGAGGCCGATGCCAACCCAGCTGGGATCCGGCTCGTGGGCGCTGATGAGCGTCCGGGTCGCCTCGACGCCCACGTAGGCGGCGAGCACGAAGAAGCTGGCCGCGATCAGCTGCTGCGCTCGGCGCTCAGCGCGTGCAGAGCCGACGCGCCGGCCTGTAAAGAGCCAGAGAACCACGAACCCTGCAAGTGCCTCGATCAGGCTGTCCGCACCGAAGCCGATCAGAGCGATCGAACCAGCCGCTACCCCGGCGGCCAGTGCGATCGCGAACTCCACAAAGTGGTACCCGATGCCTCCCCACGCCAGCAGCCGTGCCTGGCGCTCTAGCCGGGCGCGCTCCACGCCACCCGGCGCCGGAACCGCTCGTACCGGCGTGATCGGGATCGTTGGCGTAGACACCACCTCAGGGTACAGCGGGCCCTCGTGCCGAGATACGAAGGGGGCCGCGCTATCGTTCGCATCCGTGAGTTTGCTCGCGCTCAGGCGGCGGCTCCCCTTCGTCGTCCTCATCCTTCTCGCCGTCATGTGCCTGATCGTGATCGGCTTCGCCTGCGCATGTGCTTCCGATAACCCGGGTCGCGCACTCGAGCGCGCGCTCACGGCAATACCGGCGGCGCCTCCTGCGCCAGTCGAGCTCTGGCCGGAACTAATGCCGTCCCTGGTCGGAGCGCTGCTCCTACTCGCAGCAACGCGGAGGAACACGCTCCAGGCACGATCGCCAGCGCACTTGCAGCGCTTTCTCCTTTGAGACGGGCCTAGGTTCGGCAGCTCAACGCGAGCTGCGCATACCTGTTCCCGAGAAGAAGGAGATCGATCTCAGTGTCTGCGAAGAAAAGGAAGCGCCGCGTGACACCAACGCGTCCAGTTCAGGCTCCGCAGGAGCGGGCCCCCACCCAGGCGAGTCGGCTGGGCAGGCTCGTTGCGCTCGTCGGCCTGATCGCGTTTGTCGCTGCCGGCGTGCTCGTGTATGCGGCCACGCGTAGCGACAAGACGTCTCCGGCTTCGGACGCCACCGGCTTGCCGGATACACCCGATTACCACTCGCTGCTCGTCGGACCGACGTCCCGGGACATCACCCTCGGCACCCATTACGGGCTGTACCAATCGAGCGACGGCGGACGACACTGGAAGGAAGAGGGCCTGTCCGGTCAGGATGCGATGAACCTCGCCCGCGGGGAGAGTCAGGTCGTCTGGGAGGCCGGGCACAACCTGCTCGCCAAGAGCACCGACCGCGGACAAACGTGGAACGACGTCCGCCCGGCGGGCCTTCCGAGCCTGGATCTGCATGGGTTTGCGGTCGATGCACGCAACCGATCCATTCTGTACGCAGCCGTCGCGGGCATCGGGCTCTATGGCTCGCGCGATGGCGGCGCCTCGTTCACGGCTCAATCAAGAGACGTGGGCGGAGCCGTAATGGCGCTTGCGGCCACGCCGGACGGCACGCTCTTGGCCGGTGACATGCAGCAGGGCTTGCTGGCCAGGAATGAGCACAGCGCGCAGTGGAAGCGTGTGCTCGGCGCCCAGGTGATGGGGTTGGCGGTCAACCCGGCTCGTCCTCGACAGATCCTCGCCGGAGGCACCGGAGGCATCTTTCTCTCCAGCGACGGCGGCAAGCACTGGCGGCGAACACAGGCGATCTCTGACGGCGCCGGTCCGGTGGCCTGGTCGTCGCAGCAGCCGAACATCGCCTACGCCGTCGGGCTCGATCGTGAGCTGTACACCAGCAACGACGCCGGTGAGACATGGACGGTGGTCACATGACCGCGGGCCTGATCTTGCTGCTCCGTGCCCGGTCTTGTGCCCGTCCTGATGTTTCGCCTTCCGTTCGCGGGTCAGTGCGGCTGCGGCACGATGCGGATGTAGGGTCGCGGCGCCTCCCAGCCCTCCGGATATGTCTCCTTCGCCTCGTCGTCGGACACCGAGCCGGCGATGATCACGTCCTCGCCGTGCTGCCAGTTGACCGGCGTGGCGACCTTGTGCTTAGCGGTCAATTGCAGCGAATCGATCACGCGCAGCACTTCGTCGAAGTTGCGGCCCGTCGTCATGGGATAGACCAGGATCAGCTTGACCTTCTTGTCCGGGCCGACGACGAAGACGTTCCGCACGGTCTGATTGTCGGCCGGGGTGCGCTCGGCAGCGTCGCCTTCGGTGCCGGCAGGGAGCATCCCGTAGAGCTTCGAGACGTTGAAGTCAGCGTCGCCGATGATCGGGTAGTTGGGCGCTTCCCCCTGAGTCTCGGCGATGTCGTTCGCCCAGTCGGAGTGCTTGTCGACCGGATCCACGGAGAGCCCGATGATCTTGACGTTCCTGCGCTCGAACTCCGGCTTGATCTTCGCCATGTAGCCGAGCTCGGTCGTGCAGACCGGAGTGAAGTCCTTCGGGTGCGAGAACAGCACCGCCCAGGAGCCGCCGATCCAGTCGTGGAAGCGGATCGGGCCCTCCGTCGTCTCCGCCTCGAAGTCCGGTGCCGTATCGCCAATCTGCAAAGCCATTTGCTCTCCTCCTCTCAACCCGAACGTTCTGTCAGGCCCAGCGTATTCCGTCAGGGGCAACTCTTCCCAAGGAGCGGCGATACGATCACCCTCCGTTGCGGACCGCGATCGTCACGGGCGCAGGCACGGGAATCGGCGCGGCGGTCGCGCGCCGGCTCGGCGCTGACGGCTGCGCCGTCGTGCTCGTCGGTAGGCGAGCGGAGCCGCTGGAGGCGGTCGCCGCCGACCTCGAGGCGGCCGCGGTCGTGCCCGCGGACGTCGGAGCATCAGGCGAGGCTAACCGGGTCGTCGCTGCCGCCGTCGAACGTTTCGGCGGTGTCGATGTGCTCGTGAACAACGCCGGTGTGGGCGACAGCAGCGTCGCCCTGGAGGAGACGCCGGAGAGCTGGGACGAAACGCTCAGGATCAACCTGACGGGCGCCTTTCTGTTCGCGCGCGCCGCGCTGCCGCAGCTGATCGAGCGGCGCGGCTCGATCGTCAACGTGTCGTCGATCAACGGCCTCGTCGCCGGCCCCGGCTGGACGTCCTACTGCGCGTCGAAGGCGGGGCTCGTCATGCTGACCCGCTCGCTCGCCGTCGACTACGGGCGCAAGGGCGTCCGCGCGAACTGCGTCTGCCCCGGCTGGGTGAGAACGCCGATGGGCGATGCGGACATGGTCGAGGTAGCCAGGTTGCACGGAACCGACCTGGAGGGTGGCTACCGGATCGTCCACGAGGGCCACCCGCTCGGGCGCGCCGCCGAGCCCGACGAGATCGCGGGAGTTGTCGCCTTTCTCGCGGGGCCCGACGCGAGCTACGTGAACGGCGTCGCGCTTCCCGTGGACGGGGGCACGACGGCCTCCGACCCGACCGCGACGGCCCTCAGGGCGTAGAGGCCCAATAGTGCTATTCTCGACAAGCGGGCCTTAATCCCGGGAAACGGGGCCTTTCTAGCTTGCCGGCGCTCTGATCAGCAGCGACGTATTACTTCCGGAGGCTGTGCACGCTCATTTCCTGTATGCCACTGGGCGCGCCGTCACCAGTGCTCGGAGCGTCGATCCCGGCCCTGCGCATTGCCGGCTCAAGCCGCTCTGACTGGAAACGCTGGAAATGCTCCTTCGACTCCCAGACGTCAATGATCCGAATGCCCGAGCCGGACTCGCCGGCCGCGTGCACGATCAGACCCTCTGGCTTCTCGGTGCCGACTTCCTTGTCGAGCTTGTCGTACTGCTCACGGTTGATCGGCAACTCATCAACAAATGCCCATTGCTGCATAACTCTCCTTCGTCACGACCGTCGAAAACCCGAACGGGTTTCCCTGACGCACTCAGGCCAGATGTGACAGACGAAGAGGAGACGTCTAATGGAGCCTCAGCGGCTTGCGCACAAGGCCTACGCGCACATCCACCATAGCGCCGATCCCATCCCACTGTTGTTCAGGCGGAGGCCCACCCTGTTGACCTCACCCTCCAACCACGAGAGGATCATCCGAAGATCTCTGCGACGTAGGAGGAATGGATGGCCTGGCAACTCGACGGAACGTACTTCGAAAACTGCAGCTGCGATGTCCTGTGCCCGTGTGGAGCCAGCAGCCTCGTCCTGCCGGCCGATAAGGAGCGGTGCCAGGTTGTGCTCGCCTATCACGTCGAGCGCGGCGAGATTGAGGGCGTCGACGTCGCCGATCGGACGGTCGTGCTCGTTGCCGATACACCAGCCCAGATGACTGACGGCAATTGGCGTGTCGGCCTGATCATGGACGACGGCACGTCGGAGGAGCAGACTCAGGCACTCGGATCCGTTTTCGGCGGAGAGAAGGGTGGGCCAATGGAGATGCTCGCGCCGCTGATCGGCGAGATGGTCGGCATCGAGCACATGCCGGTCGAGTACGTGGACGACGGCTTCCGTCACCGGTTGAAGGCGGGAGACGGAATCGAGATCGAGGTCGAGGATTTCGTTCCCGAGGGTGAGTCCGAGCCCTCCCGCCTGACTGGCATCCACCATCCCTCGAACTCGACGCTGACCGTCGCGCGCGCGACCCGCTCACGCATCGAGGCGTTTGGAATGAAGTTCGACAACGAAGGCAAGAACGGTCACTCGGCGCCGTTCTCCTGGGCCGGGTAACCAGCACACCGAAGCTCCTGATCGACCTCCGGGTTATTTGACCTGAGGTGTTCTGACGTCAGCTGACGTCAGCAGGTTATGAGACGGTTGTTGCCAGGTCATACAACACGCTGTTCGGCGCGTCTGTCCTCCTTCGTAGCACGGCTCGCCGGTTCGACTCGGAGCGTACGACGCCGGTGCGCATCGGCCAAGAGGAAGTTGGCGATAGCAGTCATCGGCCTAGGCGAAGTCGACCGCGGCCACGCGTTCCCACTCCGTCGCAGCGACGAGCAGGCCGCTTGCCCCGGTAAGAGCGGCGACGATCGCGATCGCCGTCCCGCTGCCGAACGCGTCGGCGGCGAAGCCGGCCAGCAGCGCCCCGGCGACGAAACCGCTGTCGCGCCAGAAGC
>JALYTD010000074.1 GCA_030854475.1 Actinomycetota bacterium | reverse complement strand
CGGCACGGTCCCGGTGCCCGTCGACCAGCTGCCGGTCGTCCTGCCCGACATCGAGGACTACGCGCCCAAGGGGAAGTCGCCCCTCGCCGCCGCCGAGGACTGGGTCAACGTCGCGTGCCCGTCGTGCCAAGGGCCCGCCAAACGCGAGACCGACACGATGGACACGTTCGTCGACTCGTCCTGGTACTTCCTGCGCTACTGCGATCCGAAAAACGATCGCGCCCCCTTCGATCGCGAGATCGTCGATTACTGGATGCCGGTCGACCAGTACATCGGGGGCATCGACCACGCGACGGGCCACCTGCTCTACTCGCGCTTCTTCGTCAAGGTGCTGAACGACCTGGACCTGCTCGACTTTCGCGAGCCCTTTGCGCGCCTCTTCCACCAGGGCTGGGTGCGGCAGGGCGGCGCGAAGATGTCCAAGACGAAGGGAAACGTGACCGGGCCCGACCAGCTGGTCGACCTGCACGGCGCCGATGCGGTTCGCCTGTACATCCTCTTCATGGGCCCTGCCGACCAGGACATGGAGTGGACGGAGGAAGGCGTTGAGGGAATCGCGCGTTTCCTGCGGCGGCTCTGGCGGGTGGTGAACGAGGTGGTCGATAGCCATCCGGCTCCTGGAGTCCACGGTGACGGTGCGAGCCCGCTACGGCGCAAGGCTCACGAGACGATCGCCAAGGTGACCGACGACATCGGCCGGCGCTTCGCGTTCAACACGCCGATCGCCGCGGTGATGGAGCTCGTCAACGAGTTGTCGCGGACACCTGAAGATCCCGCGGCACATTTTGCGGCCGAGACCGTGATCTCCCTGATCCAGCCGTATGCGCCTCATGTCGCGGAGGAGCTGTGGCAGCGGCTGGGCCACGAGCGGCTGTGGAGTGAGCCCTGGCCGGTTGCCGACGCGTCGAAGCTCGAGCGGGACACCTTCGAGCTCGTGGTGCAGGTCAACGGGAAGGTGCGCGACCGGGTCGAGGTCTCGGCCGGCCTGCCGGAGGAAGAGCTGATCGCCCGCGCCAAGGCCTTGCCCCGGGTGCAGCAGCATCTGGACGGAAAGGAGATCCGCCAGACGATCGTCGTCCCGCGGAAGCTCGTCAACCTCGTCGTCTAGGCGTCGCCCTCGGGCTCGGCAACCGCGGCGAGCGTGATCCCGCGCTGGACGATCCGCGGCCGGCTCTCGGGCGGGAAGAGCGAGAGCAGATCGCTCGGGCCGAGCAGCTCGATGTCGTCCCAGTTGTGACGGCGCAGTGCCGCGAACGTCTTGTTCCGCGCCTGCCGCGGCAGCCAGTGCACGAAGGGCACGAGCGTGTGAGTCTCGATCGGGAACCAGCGGTTCGGAGTCGTCACGAACACGTGGCGAGCGACGCGGCACAACTCGTGGACGAATCGCCGTTGCGAGGCCAGGTCTTCGAGATGCTCGACCACCGCATTCGAGAACGCGATGTCGAATGAAGCGTCGGGGAACGGCAGGTGGCGGCCGTCCGCGACCACGGTCCGGATCTTCGGGAAGAGGTGCTGGAAGTTCGAGAGTGGCACGTCACTGACCGCCGTGATGCGCGCCGGCCACGGGTACATCTCCTCGAAGAAGTTCTGCGTCGCCGCGAGGCCGTCCTCGGTCATGAAGCCGGTGTCGGCGACGCCGACGTCGACGAGAGACGTCTCCGGGCGCGGTTGCATCACGTCCATGAAGAGGCGCATCTTCCGGCGGCGGTTGACGAGTGAGATCCGCGCCGCAAGGCGGGAGGGCGATGTCGGGATCCGCTCGCGCATCGGCAGGAGCCGGGTCGCGGGCGCTGCGCGAACCGCCGGCGGCCACATTGTTGCGCTTCCGGCACACCCGCGTCACACACGTGCGACGGGTTTGTTGTCAGAGTTGACGACGTGCGACTCCCGTTCCCCCTCACGCGCCGGCGGGCGCTCTTCGCGGCGGCCGCCGGCGTCGTGCTGCTCGTGCTCGCCGGCAAGCTGGCCGGCGCGGGGGCCCCGACTGGGGCACCACCGCCTCCGCCGACTCCGGTGCCAACCAACAGCGCGCCGAGTCGGCTCGTTGTTGACGTTGTCGGCGCAGTGCGCCAGCCTGGTCTCTACCGGCTTGCTCAGGGCGCGCGGATCGCGGACGCCGTCACTCGTGCAGGCGGGGTTACCCCGCGGGCCGATCTCGAGCTGATCAACCTTGCAGCCCCGCTCGCCGACGGTGAGCAGGTCGTCGTGCCCCGGCGAGGAGCAGGCGCTGGGGACACCGGGAGCTCCGTGTCGGGAGCCGGAGCGAGCCCCTCGGGCCCGGTGCACCTGAACAACGCCACGCTCGAGCAGCTCGACTCGCTTCCGGGCGTGGGGCCGGTGACGGCGCAGAAGATTCTCGACTACCGCGAGCAGCACGGCGCGTTCTCGTCCGTGGATGCTCTCGATGCCGTTCCCGGGATCGGGCCTGCGCGCCTCGACACGCTCCGCGAGCTCGTGGCGCCATGACCTTCGCGAAGCTGGTTGCCTGGCGCCGGCATCTTCTGCTCGGGGCACTGTGCGCCGGGATCGGAGCTGCGAACGGCGCGCGGATCTCGCCGCTCGTCGCTCTGGCATTCGGTATCGCCCTGGCCGGGGGAGCCTCGGTTTCCACCGAGGGGCGCGGTCGTTTGGTGCTGGTAGCCGGGACGCTGTTCGCACTCGGGCTCGGGTGGGGAGGCGCCCGCCTCGACGCGCTCGACCGCAGCGTCCTGCTGGGCGAGGTCGACCGGGCCGAGCGGGCGGTGGTCGTCGTGACCGGGCCACCGCGCCGGGGGCGGTTCGACCTGCGCGCACCAGTCGAGGTGCGGCGCTTCGGCGCCCGGGCGCTTCGCGAGCCCGCGCTGCTCCAGTTGCCGCAGGGGCGCGCGCCGCCTCAGGGCGCCATTCTCGAGGTGCTGTGCGAAGTCGTGCTCCCTCGGGGCCCGAAGGACGGCTTCGACGAGCGAACGTGGCTGCGGCGCCACGGGATGCACGTCGTCCTCAAAGGCGACCGCTGGCGCGTGGTCGGGCGGCGAGGCGGCATCGCCGGTCTGGGCGATCGGCTCAGAGATCGACTCGCTCGATCGGTTGCCGTCGGACTCGACGGACAGCGACGCGCGGTCCTGCTCGGGGTCGTGCTGGGCGCGGATGAGGGGATCGATGACGGGCTCCGGCAGCGCTTTCGCGCCTCCGGCCTCTACCACCTACTGGCCGTCTCCGGCCAGAACGTGGTGCTCGTGGCGGGCGGAGCGCTGTTCCTGGCCTGGCTCCTGGGTCTTCCGCGCTGGCTCGGCGAGATCGGAGCGCTCGGGGCGATCGGGTCTTACGTCCTGGTGGTGGGGTCACAGCCGTCGGTGATCCGCGCGGGCGTGGCGGGTGCGCTCGTGTCGCTCGCCTGGTTGACGGCGCGCGCCTCGGACCGCTGGTACTTTCTCCTGCTCGGCGCGCTCGTCTTGCTCGTGTGGAGTCCGTACGTGCTCCTCGATGCGGGCTTCCAGCTGTCGTTTGCGGCCGTGGCCGCGATCTTCACGCTCGTCCCACGCGTGACCACCGTCCTCGAGGGGTATCCCGTGCCGCGCCCCTTGGCGATGGTCGTTGCGGTCTCGGCTTCGTGCGCGGCGGTGACGGCGCCGATCCTATGGCTGCAGTTCCACGCGGTTCCCTTGCTCACCGTCCCCGCCAATGCGGCCGCGGCGCCGGTGGTCGCGCCGTTGCTCTACCTCGCGTGCGCCACGGCGGGGCTCAGCGCGGTCGCTCCGGCCGCAGCAGGGATCGTGGCGCAGCTCAACGGTTGGTGCGCGGCGTACCTGGCCGGCTGCGCACGCCTCGTCGGCGGGCTGCCCTTCGCGCAGCTCCGCTCCGGGCGTGTCGTTGCCGTCCTGACATTGCTGGCGGTCGGGACCGCCGCCTATGCTTGGCGTCGATGGCGGACCTCAAGCCTGCGTACCTGATCACCGGCAGCGACCGGCCGAAGGTGATGCGCGCTTTGCGCCGTCTCCGCGAGCGGGTGGGCGAGGACGCAACCGAGGCCCTGAGCGCGGCCGAGGCCGGAGGAGAGGACGTGGTCGCGGCCTGTAATGCGATGGGCCTCTTCGTTGCGGAGCGGCGCCTCGTCGTCGTCGAGGGCATCGACGAATGGAAGGCTCCTGAGACGAAGCCCGTGCTCGACTACCTGGCGAACCCCGCAGAGACGACCGTCCTGGCGCTGATCGGCGCGGAGATCAAGACGGACTCGAAGCTCGCGAAGGCGGTCGCCGACGTGGGCGACATCCTCGCGTACGAGCTGCCGAAGCGCGGATCGAAGGCCGACTTGCCCGGGTGGGTTGGCAAGCAGTTCGCCGCCGCGGGCGTCAAGGTCGACCAGGCGACCTGCCGGGCCCTGGTCGAGCTGGTCGGGGACGACCTGAACGAGCTGGCCGTGGAGGTCGAGAAGCTCGTCACGTGGGCCCAGGGCGACGCGATCGGCGAGCGCGAGGTGTCGATGCTCGTCGCCGCGCGCGCCGAGGTGCCGCCGTTTGCGCTCACTGACTCCTGGGGCCGCCGCGACGTCGGTGAGGTCCTGGCCGCCTCGGAGCAACTGCGCGAGCGCTCGGGAGACGGGCCGCGCGATTCGCTCCCACGGATCGTCGGGCTCCTGACGAGCCACGTCTCCCGCGTGGCCGACTGCCAGGCCTTCGCCGCCGAAGGTGTCAGCGCGCGCGAGGCGGCTGACCGCATGAAGCGCAACCGGTACTACATCCAGAAGCTGTTCGAGCAGGCAACGAACTTCACTCCCGACGAGCTGCGCCAGGCGGTCGTGCGCCTGGCCGAGCTCGACCTCGCGCTCAAAGGCGGCAGCAGGTTGCCCGCCGAGCTCGAGTTCGACCGCGCGCTGATCGAGATCACCCGCGCGCGCGAGTCAGCCGCCGTCGGCTAGCCGCGGCCCGAGACGAGCCGCGCCGCCTGGGACTTCTTCCGGGCGGCGGTGTTCTTGTGGAGCACTCGCCGCGCAGCGGCGCGGTCGATCGTGCGGATGAGCTCGCGATGCTCGGCGGCGATTCGCTGCTTGTCACCCTCGTCGACAGCTGCCCGCAGTCGCCTCGTCAACGTCTTGACCGCCGACCGGTAGCGCAGGTTCTCGAGCCGCTCGCGGGCCGAGGTTCTGACGCGTTTCTTTTGCTGTCTGATGTTGGGCATCTGCGAAAAAAGGCCCGCACTGGCGGGCCGAGCGATGGTAGCAAAGGCTCCGCGGAGGCCCTCCACGCGCAGTGTGACGGCTGAGGCCCTTCCTATACTCGGGCGGTGGACGAGCGAGGCGCCGGCCGCCGGCTGGCTTGGTCGACGGCGATCTTCGCTCTCGCTACCGGCGTCTCCCGCATCCTCGGCCTCATCCGCGAGATGGTCGCGGCGTACTACTTCGGCGCCGCCGGACTGATCAACGCGTTCACGGTCGCCTTCCAGATTCCGAACCTGGTCCGCGCACTCGTCGCCGACGCCGCGATCTCGTCCGCCTTCGTCCCGGTCTTCAGCAGCCTGCTGGAGAAGGGCGAGCGGAAACGCGCCTGGCGAGTCGCCTCCACGCTCTTCTGGTTGACGCTGCTCGTGCTCGGCGGTCTGACCGCGCTGTTCATCCTGCTCGCCCCGCTCGTGATCGCACCGTTTGGTGACCCGGGTGGAAATCGTGACCTCGCCGTCGGGCTCTCGCGGGTGCTCTTCCCGATCGTGGCGCTGCTCGGGGCATCGGGCGTGATCGTCGGGATCCTGAACAGCTACGAGCAATTCAGCATCCCGGCGCTGACGCCTGTGTTCTGGAACCTGGCGATCATCGCCGGCCTTCTTTTCGGCGTCCCCAACGTGGACGGCACGGACACCAAGCTCTATGTCTACGCCGCCGCGATCCTGGCCGGGACGATCATCCAGGTGCTGTTGCCGCTCCCGTGGCTCCGCGGGCTCGACGGTCGCCTACAGCTCGTGCTCGACTGGCGCGATCCCGCGGTGCGCCAGGTGCTCGCTCTGATGGTGCCCGTGACGATCAGCCTCGGGCTGATCAATTTCAACGCCGTCGTCGACACGCTCTTCGCGTCTCGCCTCCTCGACCCGGAGCTGGCACCGAGCGCGATCGAGAAGGCCTTCCGAATCTACATGCTCCCGCAGGGGATGTTCTCGGTCGCCGTGGCGACGGTGCTCTTTCCCTCCCTGTCGCGGCTCGCGGCCCGCGGGGACGACGGGGGGTTCCGCCACATGGTCGCGCTCGGTCTCCGGCAGATCGCGTTCCTGCTGATTCCGGCGAGCGCAGCGGCGGCCGTGCTGGCAGAACCGATCGTCCGCCTGCTCTACCAGCGAGGGCAGTTCGAGCCGAACCAAACCCCGGTCGTGGCCGGAGCGCTGGCCGCCTTTGCGCTCGGCTTGACCTTCAACGGCACGATGCTGATGCTCAATCGCGCGTTCTTCAGCCTGCAGTCGAATTGGATCCCGACGCTCGTCGCGGTCGCGAACCTCGCGCTCAACGCCGCGCTCGACGGAGCGTTCTACCGGTTCGGGACCTGGGGCATCCCGCTGGCGACCTCGGTTGTGAACATCGCGGGGACGGCAGCGCTACTCGTCCTGCTTCGGCGGCGATTCGGGCGGATCGAGTTCGGCGAGACCGCGCGAGCCTCGCTGCTGATCACGCTCGCGTCAGCCGCTCTGGCGGGTGTCTCGTACGGTGTCTGGCGGGGGCTCGACGAGGCGCTCGGCCGCTCGCTCGCCGCCCAGATCGTGTCCATTGGCGCCGCCCTCCTGGCCGGTCTGGCCGCGTACCTGATTTCCTGCCGTTTGCTGCGGGTTCAGGAGCTTCGAGCGCTGCTAGCGTTGCGAAGGCGCTCCGACCCGCGCTGATTCCCCATGGACCAAGACCGCATCCGCAACTTCTCGATCATCGCGCACATCGACCATGGCAAGTCGACGCTGGCCGACCGCATCCTCGAGCTGACGGAAACGGTCTCCGGCCGCGACATGCGCGCACAGGTGCTCGACACGATGGAGCTCGAGCGCGAACGCGGGATCACGATCAAGGCGCAGGCCGTTCGCGTGCACTGGAAGGGCCACGAGCTGAACCTGATCGACACGCCGGGGCACGTGGATTTCACCTACGAGGTCTCGCGTTCCCTGCAGGCCTGCGAGGGCGCCGTGCTCGTCGTCGATGCAGCGCAAGGGGTCGAAGCGCAGACGGTCGCGAACGCCTACCTGGCGATCGAGAACAACTTGGAGATCGTTCCCGTCGTGAACAAGATCGACCTGCCCCAGGCGCAGCCGGATGTCGCCGCGGCCGAGATCGCCGAGCTGGTCGGCGAGTCCCCGGACCGCGCCCTCCGCATCTCTGCGAAGACGGGAGAGGGGATCGACGCCGTCCTCGACGCCATCGTCGAGAGGGTGCCGTTCCCCGCCGGGGACCCCGAGGCCCCTCCGCGTGCCTTGGTGTTCGACTCGGCGTACGACCAGTACCGCGGCGTCGTTGCCTTCGTCCGCATGGTCGACGGCTCTTTCGCCGCACGAGAGCCTGTGCGCGCGATGGCGCAGGGCACGCGCTTCGAGGCGGAGGAAGTCGGCTACTTCTCGCCGACCATGCAGCCGGCCCAGTCGCTCGAGGCCGGAGAAGTCGGCTACGTGATCACGGGCCTCAAGGACGTGAGCAAGCTCCGCGTCGGCGACACACTGACCTCCGAGCGGCGACCCGCCGGCGAGCCGCTACCTGGCTACAAAGACGTCAAGCCGATGGTCTTCGCCGGGTTGTTCCCGACCGACTCGGATGACTATCCCGACCTGCGCGACGCGCTCGAGCGGCTGAAACTGAACGATGCCGCGCTCTTCTACGAGCCGGAGACCTCGCAGGCGCTCGGCTTCGGCTTCCGCTGCGGCTTCCTGGGCCTCCTGCACATGGAGATCGTCCGCGAGCGTCTGGAGCGCGAGTTCGACCTCGATCTGCTCGTCACCGCACCGACCGTGGCGTACCGGGTCCACACGAAGGCCGGCGAGGAGGTCGAGGTCCACAACCCCGCCGAAATGCCGCACGAGCTCGAGACCGTCGAAGAGCCGTACATCAAGGCGTCGATCATCGTCCCGAAGGACTACATCGGAGCCGTGATGGAGCTGAACAACGAGCGCCGTGGCCGCTTCGACCACATGGAGTACCTCTCGGAGGAGCGCGTTCTCCTCTCGTACGACCTGCCGCTCGGGGAGATCGTGCTCGACTACTACGACCAGCTGAAGTCGCGCACGCGCGGTTACGCGAGCTTCGACTACGACCTGGCCGGCTTCCGCGAAGGGGACCTGGCGCGCGTGGACATCCTGATCGCGGACGAACCGGTGGACGCGCTCTCGATGATCGTCCACCGCGACAGCGCCTACGGGCGGGGGAGGGCGCTGGTCGAACGCCTGCGCGAGGAGATCCCGCGCCAGTTCTTCGACGTCCCGGTGCAGGCGGCGATCGGCTCCCGCGTGATCGCGCGTGAGACGATCAAGGCGAAACGAAAGGACGTGCTGGCGAAGTGCTACGGCGGTGACATCACCCGCAAGCGCAAGCTGCTCGAGCGGCAGAAGGCCGGGAAGAAGCGGATGAAGCAGGTTGGTGCCGTGGAGGTTCCGCAGGAGGCGTTTCTGGCCGTGCTCAACCTCGGCGACGGGACCAAGAAATGAGCAGGGCGAACGCTCGGCACCTGTACGTGCACCTGCCGTTCTGCTCGCACCGCTGCGGCTACTGCGACTTCGTCACTGCGGTGGGCCGGCGCGAGCAGCACGGCGTGTATGTCGACGCGCTGCTCGCGGAGCTCGAGCTGGAACGGGGATTGCTCGCGGACGAGCTCGAGACGGTCTTTGTCGGCGGTGGGACGCCCACGTTCACGGAGCCCGGCGAGCTCGAGCGCTTGCTTCAGGGTCTGCCGGCGGCGACGGAGGTGACCGTCGAGGCGAATCCGGAGACGGTCACGCCGGCGCTCGCCGCGCTGCTGCGCCGCTGCGGGGTCAGCCGGGTCTCTCTGGGGGCCCAGACCTTCGATCGCCGTCTGCTGGCCGTGCTCGAGCGTGTTGCCGGTCCTGACGACGTCCGACGCGCCTTTTACCATCTTCGTGATGCCGGATTTGACAACATCTCGCTCGATCTCATCTACGGGATTCCCGGCCAGGGCACCCCCGACCTCGCGCGCGATCTGAGCCAGGCGCTTGCGCTCGAGCCGGAGCACCTCTCGTGCTACGAGCTCGAGGCGAAACCGGGGACCCGTTTCACCCATGCCCACGGCGCCGAGCTTGCGCGCCAGGCCGAAGCCATGGAGGACTATTTCGAGCGGGTGGTCGAGGTCGTCACCGGTGCGGGATACCGCTGGTACGAGACCGCGAACTTCTGCCGGTACGGCGCGGCCGCCGGCGGGCGGGATCTGCGCTCGAGGCACAACCTCGCGTACTGGCGAGGGCGCGACTACCTGGGGCTCGGCATGGGCGCTGTCTCGACAATTGAGAATCGGCGCTGGCGGACGACGCCGGTGCTCGGACGGTACCTCCGCGCCCTCGCAGCGGAAGAGCGGCCTCCACGGGAGATCGAGGTGCTCGGCAGCGAGGTTCGCCTCCGGGAGCGAGTGCTGCTCGGATTGCGGCTGGACGAGCCGCTTCCGGTTGGGCCGGTGGAGCAGGCGCTCGACCGACGCGCGCTCGAGCGGCTTCAGCAACTCGGGCTGGCAGAGGTCGCCGGGGGTGGCGATGCGTCGTCAGCGGGCGCGACGCTGGCCCTGACCCCGCGCGGCCGGCTGCTCGGGGGTGGAGTCACGGCCGAGCTCCTAGCCTAGAATTTGCCTGCACAGCAATGGGAAATGCGGCCGAAATCGAGCTGACGGAACGTCAGCGTGCGATCCTGCGCAGGGTCGTGGAGGAGTACGTCGTCACGGGTCAGCCCGTGGGGTCGAAGACTCTTGTCGCACGTGCGAGGCTGAGGGTCTCGCCGTCGACGGTGCGCTCCGAGCTGTCCGAGCTCGAAGGGCTGGGGCTCCTGGCTCATCCACATACCTCCGCGGGACGCGTTCCGACCGAGGCCGGCTACCGCTTCTACGCCGACAGCCTGCTCGACCGCTTGGAGCCCAATCCCGGGCCGTTCCCGCTCGACCTGACCGTTGCCGAGAGCGAGGTGGAGTCGGCACTCGAGGCCACCACGGAGATGTTGTCCGAGCTGACCCGCCTGCTCGCCCTCGTCTCCGCGCCGCCGCTCGAGACGACGACCGTCCGGCACGCCGAGGTGCTCCTCCTGCAACCGCAGATCATCATGGCCGTGGTCATCACCTCGAGCGGTGATGTCACGAAGCGGGTCTACACCTTCGACGAGCCCGTCGACCCCGGCCTCGCACGCTGGGCCGGTCAGTACCTGAACGATGCGGTCGCAGGTCTCCGGCTCGGGACCCGCCTGCTCCGGCAGCGCTTCGAAGACCCCAGCCTGAGCGAGCGGGAGCGGACCTTCCTCGGCACGCTCAGATCGGCCTTCACCGAGCTGGGCGAGAATCGTCGAGGCCTGTACGTGGGCGGCGCGGCCGGCCTGCTCGAGAACGCAGGGGCCGAAGAGCTCGAGACGTACCAGCAGCTGCTCGAGTTTCTCGAGAAGCGCGCCACCATGCTCCAGGTCGTGAGTCGCGCGCTCGACCCGCGCGGCCCCTTCGTCCGGGTCGGCCTCGAGCTCGACCATCCCGCGCTCGCGAAGCTCTCGCTCGTCGGGGCCGGCTACGGGCTCGCTAACCGGACGTTGGGCGTCGTCAGCCTCCTCGGGCCCGTGCGGATGGACTACGAGCAGGCGATCCACTCGGTCCGCGGGGCGGCCAACGAGCTGTCCAAGTTCGTCGCCGAGATCTACGAGGACAACTAGCCTGCGACGGATGGCCACGACTCAGCGCGACTACTACGAATTGCTCGGTGTGTCGCGTACCGCGGAGGAGGCCGAGATCAAGCGGGCGTTCCGGAAACTCGCCCGGCAGCACCACCCGGACGTCTCGGACGCGCCCGACGCGCAGGACCGCTTCAAGGAGATCGTCGAGGCGTACGAGGTGCTCTCGAAGCCCGAGGCGCGCGCGCTCTACGACCGGTATGGGCATGCCGGCCTCCGCGGCGGCGGGTTCACGCCGACGGAGTTTGACTTCGGCAGTCTCAGCGACCTGTTCGCGGCGTTCTTCGGCGACGACCTGTTCGGCGTCGGCGGGCGGCGCCAGCGGGCTCGCGGCGCCGACCTCGTCACCGAGGTCGAGATCGAGCTTGTCGAGGCGGCCAGAGGTGTGAAGCAGGAGGTGCCGTTCCAGGTCGCGGCCCCGTGCCAGGCCTGTGGCGCCAGCGGCGCGCGTCCCGGGACCGAGCCGGTTGTCTGTCCCACGTGCGGCGGCGCGGGCCGGCTCCAGCATGTGTCGCGTAGCACCTTCGGCGAATTCCTGCGCACGCAGACCTGCCCGCAGTGCAGGGGCGCAGGTCGCGTGATCGCTGAGCCTTGTCCTGAGTGTGGCGGCGAGGGACGGGTTGCAGAGGAGCGCATGCTGGAGGTGGACATCCCACCGGGCATCCACGACGGTCAGCAGATCCGCCTGTCGGGTGAGGGACACGCGGGTGGCGCGGCCGGTCGCGCGGGCGACGTCTACGTTCGCGTCCGCATTCGCCCGGACGCGCGTTTCGTGCGCGAGCACGACCACATCTTCTCCACCGTCGATCTGACCATGACGCAGGCTGCGCTCGGCACGAAGACGACCGTGCCCACGCTCGAGGGCGACGTGGAGCTCGAATTTCCCCCCGGCACGCAGCCGGGTGAGATCCGGGTGCTCCGCGGTCGCGGCATGCCGGTCCTGCAGGGCTTTGGCCGCGGCGATCACCGGGTGCTCGTCAACGTGGTCGTTCCGCGGCGGTTGACGGACGAGCAACGCTCGCTGCTCGAGGACTTCGAGTGCTCGGCGCGCGACGATACGTACGAGGCCGATGAGGGGTTCTTCGCCAAGCTGAAGAGCGCGTTTCGCTGACCTCCCTCCGCCGGGTTTCCGTGACCGTCTCCGGAGCTCGAGCCGAGCCGGCACGGGCGCTGATGATCGAGCTCTTTCCCGAGGGTTTCGAAGAAGTCGACCTGGATGACGGCGTGGAGCTCGCGGCCTACACGGACGCCGCCGGGGAGGAGCGTCTGCGCGCGGTGTTCCAGGGGACATCCTCCGCCGACGTCGAGGACGACTGGGCCAACCGGTGGCGCAGCTTCCACAGGCCCGTGCGCATCGGACACCTCTGGATCGGGCCACCTTGGGAGACGCCTCCGGTCGGCGCCCTCGCCGTGGTCATCGACCCCGGGCTGGCCTTTGGCACCGGTAACCATCCGACGACGCGGCTCTGCCTCGAGCTTCTGCTCTCGCTCGAGCCAACGTCGCTGCTCGACCTCGGCTGCGGGTCGGGAGTGATCTCCATCGCGGCCGGCAAACTCGGCTTCGGCCCGCTCTTTGCGCTTGACCGGGAAGACCAGGCGATCGCGGCGACGCGCCGCAACGCGGCCGCGAACCGCGTCGCCGTCGACGCGCAGGTCGGAGACGTGCTGGCAGATGAGCTCCCGGCCGCCGAGCTCGCGGTCGCGAACATCGAGCTCGGGACGGCGTCCTCAGTTGTGCCTCGCCTGCGGTCGCCGACCGTGATGCTGTCGGGATACGTCGAGTCGGCGCACCCGGAGCTCGCTGGATTCGGGCATCGCGAGCGCCGGACACTCGACGGATGGGCGGCCGATCTGTACGCCCGGGAGTAAAGTCCTGCGCCGTGGCGACCTTCTCGGTTCGTTTCCTGGGTTGCAAGGTCTCGTACACCGACGCGCACGAGATCAGAGAGCGCCTGCTCACGGACGGGCACGCTGAGCGCAGCGACTCCACGGACGTCGCCGTCGTCAATACCTGCTGCGTCACGCACGAAGCGGTGCGCAAGTCGCGACAGGCCGCGGCGCGGGCAGCACGCACGCACGCACGCGTGTACGTGACGGGCTGCGCGGCGAATCTCGCCGAAGGAGGGTTCGCCGGCCTCCCGGACAACGTCGTCGTGGTGAGGCGGCGAAGCGAGGAGACACCGGCTGCGGTGGCCGGGGACGTCGGCGCAATCGGGTGCGTGCAGGCACACGCCCGCCTCGACCGCGTCCGCGCCTTCGTCAAGGTGCAGGACGGTTGCAGCTTCTCCTGCAACTTCTGCGTGATCCCACTCGTCCGAGGGGCGTCGCGGAGCCGCTCCGCGGCCGCGGTGCTGGCGGAGATCGAGCGCCGCGTCGCCCAGGGCCATCGAGAGGTCGTCCTGACGGGGATCAACCTCGGCTGCTACCGCGACCGTGAGGCCGGGTTCGACCTCCCCCGGTTGGTCCGGGAAGCCGGCGCAACACGCGGCCTCGCTCGGTTGCGCATCTCGTCGATCGAGGTCAACCACGTCAACGAGGAGCTCGTGCGCGCGTTGCTCGAGACGCCCAACGTCGCCCGCCACCTGCATGTCCCGCTGCAGTCCGGCGACGACGGCGTCCTGCGCCGGATGGCTCGCAGATACTCCGCGGAGACCTATCGCCGCCGGGTCGGGCGCCTGGAAGGATTCAACGTCACGGCCGACGCGATCGTCGGCTTCCCGGGTGAGGACGAAGCCGCGTTTCAGAACACTCTGCGCATCGTCCGTGACGCGAAGATCACGAACGTCCACGTCTTTCCGTACTCGCCCCGTCCCGGGACGGTGACGGCCGCCGCCGACGACGTCCCGTCCGGTGTTAAGAAAGAGCGGGGCGCACGGCTGCGAGCGGCGGGTCGGACTGCGTCGCTTCGGCACTGGCGGACGAAGGTCGGCGCGGAGGACGTCGTGCTCGTCGACCGGCCGGGACGCGGGTACGGCGACGACTATTCGCCCTGGCTGGTGGACGCGCCGGTGGGCGAGCTGGTCACGGTGCGGGGCCGTTCCGTGACGGAGGAGGGGATCCTCGCTGCCTGACGACTGTCTCTTCTGCAAGCTCGTGCGGGAGGGCGACTATGTCCGCGCGGCCGACGGCTTCGTCGCGATCGAGGACATCAACCCGCGCGCTGACACCCATCTGCTCGTCCTGCCGGAGCGGCACGTGCCGAGCTTCCGAGAAGTCGGGGAGTTTCCGCCTGACGAGGCGAAGCGGATGCTCGAATTCGTCGCCGAGACTGCGCGTGAGGCCGGTCTGAGCGACTATCGCGTGGTCGTGAACGTGGGGGAGGGCGCGGGGCAGACGGTCTTCCACCTGCACTGGCACGTGCTCGGCGGGCACGTCACGGGGATGCCCGCATGAGCCTGATCGGGCGTCTCGAGGACGAGCTCAAGCAGGCGATGGTGGCGCGCGACGCGACGCGCCGCGACACGCTGCGGTTGATGCTGGCGAGCTTGCGCTCTGCCGAGAAGGAGCTGCAGCGCCCGCTGCACGATGACGAGGAGCTGCAGGTGCTCCAGAGAGAGCGTAAGCGCCGCGTCGAGGCGATCGAGGCGTTCCGCGCGGGTGACCGTGCCGAGCAAGCCGCCGCCGAGGAGGCCGAGCTGGAGGTGCTCGAGGAGTTCATGCCCGAGCCGATGACCGAAGAAGAGCTGGAGGAGATAGTCGACGACGCGATCGCCGAAGTGGGCGCGACGAGCCTCGGTGACCTCGGCCGCGTGATGGCCGACGTGATGCCCCAGGTCTCCGGCCGCGCCGACGGCTCGGTCGTCAGCCAGCTCGTACGCGAGAAGCTCGCCTGACGACGCCTGTCCGGGTCATACCCCCACCCTCATGGGTGGGGTCAACTACCCGCCTCCCTCGTGGTCGACGATAGCCGCGAAAGGCGCACGGGTGTGAAGCGGAAGCGCAAAGAATGTGTGCCGGCTTTCGCACAGGCGGTTTTCGGCCGTGGGCCTACACTGAGGCGCGATGCAGGAAGTTCTCTCTGTTTCGAACGAGGTCGCGGCCGAATTGGCCACGATCGGCGACGGCGTGCTCGAGGCGCTGCGCGACCGGCTCCGCTGCACGATCCTGCTGCGCGGAAATCGACTTACGATCGAAGGTGACGACTCGCACGTCGTCCAGGCGCGGGCCGTCGTCGACGAGCTCGCCGACCTCGTGGAAGGAGGGCACGAGATCGGTCCGGGCACGGTCGACGCCGTGCTGTCGGCGCTCGACGAGAGCGAGGACATCCGCGAGGTCTTCGACGACGTCGTCTGGCGCCATCGCGGCAAGAAGATCGCCCCCAAGACAGTGATGCAGAAGCGCTACGTGGATGCGATGCGCGACCACACCGTGACCTTCGCGATCGGGCCCGCAGGCACGGGCAAGACGTATCTGGCGATGGCGCTCGCCGTCGCGGCTCTCTCCGAGCGCGAAGTCGCGCGAATCATCCTCACTCGTCCGGCTGTCGAGGCCGGTGAGCGCCTCGGCTTCCTCCCGGGCACGCTGCTCGAGAAGGTCGATCCCTACCTGCGGCCCCTGTTCGACGCCCTCTACGACATGCTCGAGCCGGACCGGCTGGCCGCCTATCTCGAGAAGGGCACGATCGAGGTTGCGCCGCTCGCCTTCATGCGGGGGCGGACGCTCAACGACTCGTTCATCATCCTCGACGAGGCGCAGAACACGAGCCCCGAGCAGATGCAGATGTTCCTCACGCGCCTCGGCTTCGGGTCGAGGGTCGTCGCCACCGGAGACGTCACCCAGGTCGACCTTCCGCGCGACCAGGCGTCAGGCCTGATCCAGGTTCAGGAGATCCTCGGGTCGATCGAGGGAATCGCGTTCATCCGGTTTACCCACGAGGACGTGGTCCGGCACAAGCTCGTGCAGCGGATCGTGGAGGCGTACAAGCTCCACGCGGAGGAGACGGGGACGCTACGTCGCAGGTAGGCGCGTGGTCGCGGTCGAAGTTGCGAACCGGAGCGGCATCGAGGTCGACGAGCAGGCCGCGGTCGAGCTCGCCCGCGAGGTGCTCGCTGCCGAGGGAGTCGAGGATGGCGAGCTCGGCCTTGCGTTCGTCGACCCGGACGAGATGCGGACTTTGAAGCGCGAGCATTTAGGCGAAGACGAGGCGACGGACGTGCTCTCATTCCCGATCGACGGTCGCGAGGACTTGCCCGAGGGAGTCCCCCGTCAGCTCGGGGACGCGGTGCTCTGCCCCCAGGTCGTCGGTGTCGCCTGGAAGGCTCCCCTCGTTCACGGCCTCCTGCACTTGGTGGGCTACGAACATGGTCCCGCGATGCAGGGACGCGAGCGGAGGTTCGCTTCGTGAGCGCGCCGCGGGTGAGGATGAACCGGCGGGCCGGCGACGATGGCGGAGCCACGTCAGAACGGGTGAGCATGATGCGGCGACGCGCGCCCTCGATCATCGAGAGCTTCAACTTCGCGTTCGAGGGGATCATTCACGTGCTGCGCACGCAGCGGAACATGCGTGTGCACTTCGGCGTCGCGATCGTCGTGCTGGTCGCGGGGCTCTGGACCGGCGCCACGAGGCTCGAGCTGATCGCGCTCTTGCTCGCGATCGCGTTCGTCTTCATCACGGAGATGATCAACACCGCGCTGGAGCAGGCGATCGACGTCGCGACGACCGCGTTCGACCCGCTCGCGAAGCTCGCCAAGGACATTGCGGCGGGGGCGGTGTTGATCGCGACCGTGAACGCCGTCGCAATCGGCTACCTCGTCTTCTCGGGTGAGGTCTCCGATCGCAGCGGACGGCTGCTCGAACGCCTGCGCGACGCGCCGGCGTCGCTGACCCTGATCGCCCTCGTGCTCACGATCCTGATCGTGATCGCAACGAAGGCCTACACCGGCCGCGGAACGCCGCTGCGCGGAGGCGTGCCGTCGGGGCATGCGGCCATCGCTTTTGCCGGGTGGATGGCGGCGACGTACGTCGTCGGCCAATCGCACCGGTTCCTGATCTCCTCGATCGCCTTGATCATGGCCCTCCTCGTCGCCCAGACGCGCGTGGAGTCCGGCGTGCACTCGGCGCTCGAGGTCACCTACGGAGGAGTGCTCGGGGCGCTCGTCACACTCGTGGTCTTCCAGCTCTTCTCATGACGGACGAGCTGCTCGCGCGCGCAGACTCTGTGGCGGCGCGTGCCTACGCGCCCTACTCGAACTACCTCGTCGGGGCGGTAGTGCGCGCACGCGACGGTCGCATCTTCGAGGGCGTCAACGTCGAGAACGCGGCCTATCCGCTCGGAATCTGCGCGGAACGGACGGCTCTCGCGGGCGCGGTCGTCGCGGGGTGCAGGCCCGGCGACCTGGAAGAGATCGCGATCACGGCGTCGCCGTGCGGCGGCTGCCGGCAATGGTTGTACGAGTTCCGCCTCGACCGAGTCACCTTCCGGAACCGCGACGGGAAGGTCGTCACCTACACGCCGGCCGAGCTCCTGCCCGACACGTGGGAGCTGGGGACGTGAAGTCACACATTCGGCACGGATCCGTGACGGACACGTACGCCGAGCGCGGGTACGATCGACCTCCAGGGTGGCGGGCTGAATGCCCCACCCAGGGTGGCAAGTGGCCGTTCTCTGTAGAGACGCTTGATCCCTGCGACGAAGCGCGAGAGGATCGAGCCGTGAGTAACGCGGACCCAAATCCTGACAATCCCGTCTGCCCGATCTGCGGAGCGTCTGATTGGTACGGAGAACCGACAATCGAACTCGGCTTGATCGTTATGGACGCGGGCAACGCTGGAAAAGTCTGGAAGGACGCGAAGGGCGATCCCGAGGTCATGCCCGTCGAAGTCGCGATCTGCCGCCGTTGTCGGTTCGTCCGACTCCGATCTGCTCGGGGCGGTTTGACCATCCGCGATCTCCCGCTGGCGTAGCGAAATCGAGCGCAGCCCAAGTCTCCGACGAACCCGTGCTGTCCGACGCCATCTATACAGTGGCGGGTACAAGATGCCTCCCGTCGATAGGAACAAACCGATCCGCGCGAAGTCCTCTGACTCGCGGGTTTCGCTCATGGAGTTTTTGCGCGAGTACCCCGACGATGCGGCCTGCCTGGAGTACCTGTGGCGAACCAAGCACTCTCCTGATGGAGAACATGCCCGCTGTCCAAAATGCGACACGGAGCGGAGCTTCAAGCGCTACGAAACGAGCCAGCGCCGCCAGGCGTGGACTTGCACCGCCTGCGGCCACCACATCCATCCGACCGCCGGGACGATCTTTCACAAATCGTCCACGTCGTTGCACCTGTGGTTCTACGCGATCTATCTCGTTTCTAGCTCCAAGTGCGGGATCGCAGCCAAGCAGCTGGAGCGCGAAATCGGCGTCAACTACAAGACCGCATTGAGGATGCTCCAGAAGATTCGCACCGACCTGATGGCGCAGGACAACAAGCCGCTGTCGGGCAAGGTGGAGGCAGACGAGGCGTACATCGGCGGCCAGCTTCACCAGGGCGAGCGGAGCCGCTTGCAGGCGCAGGGAAGCCCGAACCGTGGCCCCGCGACCAAGATACGTCCCGTCATCTTCGCGGCCGTCGAGCGGGGCGGCAGCATGCGCGCTGAGGTCATCGGAACATCCGAGTTCCAGGCCCGCACAGCCGTCGCCGCCCGCGAGAAGCTGCACGAATTCGTCCTGCCGCAGTCGATGGTCTTCACGGACGAATACGGCGCCTACAACGCGATTTCGCACCGCTACGACCACCGCCGCATCCGGCACTCGCAGCGCGTCTACGTCAGCGGCGACGTACACACCAACACCGTCGAAGGATTCTTCGGTCACTTCA
Organism: Actinomycetota bacterium; assembly: GCA_030854475.1. GTDB lineage: Bacteria > Actinomycetota > Thermoleophilia > Gaiellales > Gaiellaceae > JALYTD01. The sequence goes on along the minus strand of JALYTD010000074.1, from coordinate 50,543 downwards.
AGACCGACGTGCGCGGAACGCACCACTCGATCTCTAAGCGTTGGCTCGGCTCTTACCTCAATCAGTGGGTCTGGCAGTGGAACCATCGCAAGGACGACGAAGCGATGTTCCGCACGCTGCTTCTGAGTGCCGCGCGGCCCGGTTAATACGTCCGAACCGGCCTGTAAAAGGACCTGAGCAGGGCACCGCCCCACGGGGGCGGGCCGGACTACGTCGCCAAACGCAACGACCCGTCCCCGTGGGCCAATCGGTGCCTCTCTATGCGCCGGTAGCTCAGCCTGGACAGAGCAGCGGTCTACTAAACCGCGTGTCGGTGGTTCGAATCCACCCCGGCGCACATCTCGGTTGTGAGCGGGGATCTCCCTGAACCCGCCCTGTGGAAAACTCTCGTCGGCCTCTCCGGAATTTCGTCTAAGTGTATAGACGTAGCACCGGACGGCAAGGCCAAAAAGTCCCGCAAATTGGATTTTCCCCACAGGTGTGGAGAACCGCTGATTAGCAGCTACTTTTGCGGTTTCCGGGCTACCTTCGCCAGCGCGTCCATGACCTCGCGCTTGGTCGGCAGGCCGATTTTCAGCCCCTTCTCGGTCTCCTGCGTCGGCGCGTCCGGCGGTAGCTTCTTGGTCGCATCCATGTCTTTCTTTCCGGCCATCGTCTCTCCACCTTAGAGGGTGTCCCTGTTGTCGGCGGTCCGCCATGTCAGGGGATTTCCCGACCCAGTTCGAGGACCTGATCGGCGCTACTACTAGGTGATCGCGCCGCGGGAGTAGATTGGCGCCATGTCCGCCTACATCGTCGCGCAGAAGTACGTCCCAAAACTGGCGGTTCGTGGCCTCTACAGTCATTGGCCATTCGCCACCCAGGGTGGGGGCGCGCGCGCGTGAACAAAGAAGGGGCGGGGCCGGGTCTCGGGGGAGCGGTGCGCAGCGGGTTCATTGCCGTGGCCGGGCGGCCGAACGTGGGGAAGTCGACGCTCGTGAACGCCCTCGCGGGGGGGAAGGTGGCGATCGTCTCCGACAAGCCTCAGACGACGCGCCAGCGGATCTTCGGGATCGCCAACGGCGAGGACTACCAGCTCGTGCTCGCCGACCTGCCGGGCTTCCAGCGGCCTCGCGACGCATTGACCGAGCGCATGCAACGGACCGTCGATCAGTCGTTCGAGGACGTTGAGGGCGTAGTGCTCGTGCTCTCCGCACGCGAGCGCATCGGCGCCGGTGATCGCTTCATTGCGGGGCGTGTCTTTGGGCTCGGCGTGCCGGTCGTGATCGCGCTGAACAAGGTCGACCGCCTGAAGCCGGGGCACATCGCCGAGCAGATGCAGAACGCTGCGCGCCTCGGCGACTTCCATGCGCTCCATCCGGTCAGCGCGGTGACGGGGGACGGCGTGGATGAGCTGCGCGAGGAACTGCTCCAGCTCCTGCCCGAGGGGCCGCGTCACTTTGCCGCGGATCAGCGCACGGATCTGCCGCTCGAGCTCCGTATCTCGGAGCTCGTCCGGGAGAAGGCGCTGCACCTGACCCGCGACGAGGTGCCGCACGCGATCTCGGTCGAGATCGAGGAGCTCACGGACAAGGTCGCGCGGGCGACACTGTTCGTCGAGACCGAGTCACAGAAGCAGATCCTCGTTGGCAAAGGCGGGGCGATGGTGAAGCAGATCGGCACCCGCGCGCGGCCTGAGATCGAGCACCTGCTGGGGCATCAGGTGTTCCTCGACCTCCAGGTCAAGGTGCGAGCCAAGTGGAGGCGCGACGAGGCGATGCTCGAGCGCCTCGGGATCTAAGCTGGGTACGGTTCCGGCGTGCGTACCATTGTGGCTTTCGTCGCGAGCATCGGCATCGGGGCCGTGCCTGCGGCTTCCGGCGCGGCGCGCCTCGAGTCGCGGGGCGCTGAATATGCGCGCACGCCGCTATCCGCTTTCGACCCCGTGTGGTCTCGAGATGGTCTCCGCCTCGCATACCTGACAAGCCCAGGCGGCGACAACCGCGGGGGAGTGAGAGTGAACTCTGTTCGCCCCGACGGAAGCGGATACCGGACCGGCGCCCGGGTGGACGGGATGCAGGTCTCGTTCGCTCCCGGCCTCGGCCGGCTCGTGCTCTACCACGCCTCCTCGAACATGACCTACGTCGAGAATTTCGACGGCAGCGAACGGAGGGCGATGGGTGTGGCCGGTCGTCCGGCGTGGTCGCCGAAGGGCAACAACATCGCACTTGCTCGCTTTGGTGATCCGAACGCCCCACATGTGTTTCTCGTCCGGCCTGACGGCTCAGATATCCGGCGTATAGACCTCCCGATGTCTCGTTATGGGCGGTTCGCCTGGGCTCCGGACGGCCGCCGCTTCGCGATCGCGGACGTAGGCAATCAGTCCCCGGGCATCCTCGTCGGAGATCTCGGGGGGCACGTTCGTCGCATCATCGCCTTCACGACCCCTCGAGAGGTGGTCTCGCTCGTGTGGTCGCCGGACGGTTCGCGAGTGGCCTTCATCGAGGACGAGTACCCGGACCAGCACGTGACTTACTTTGCACTCAAGCTCGAGGTCGTAGGGGCGAGCGGCGGGCAAGTACGGAGGCTGATCCCGTCCGCGGTGCCGGAGCTCGAGCGCGGAGGCTACGCGCTGAGATCGTTGAGCTGGTCGCCCGACGGTAAAGCGCTGGCTTTTACACGCGAGGTCATTTCTGCCTCGACGCCGGCTCCCTTGATCGAGCTGGACACGATTGACGTAGCGAGCCGCGGCGTTCGCCCAGTGGTGGTCGGTGGCCAGCAGCCGGTCTGGTCGCCGGCGCGGGGGGCGATCGTGTTCCGAGCCAGGGGTCGCTGCAACGCGGATCGTCTGATCGATGGTCTGTTCGTCTTCCGATTTCGAGGGCGAGCCGTAGAGAAGCTGACTCGCTGCCCGCAACGGTCGCGGTTACTGCGCCCCCTGTACGGCACGAGAGGAGCCGACACGATCCGCGGCAGTGCGCTCCCCGAGCTGCTCAATGGGCTGTCCGGCTCTGACCGGCTCTTTGCGGGGGCCGGTGACGACATTCTCATCGGCGGGCCGGGCAGAAACGTGCTCAGCGGAGGGCCTGGGGACGACTGGATTCAGCCCGGCGCCGGCCCGAACAGGATCTCGTGCGGCTCGGGATATGACGTCGTTGTCGGAGCGGATCGACGGCGCGCAGACCGTGACTGCGAGCGCGTGAGCGGGTAGGGCGTTCGGCTAGTCCGAAGCTAAACTCGACGAAGATGGCTCAGGCGCCTGCCCTGCCGACCGGTTTCGAGCTCCCGCTCGAGCCGCGGCTGCCCCGCGTCGGGTCGATCGACCAGGTCGCCGTGGAGGAAAGGGCCGGCTCGCTGGCGAAGCGCTCGATCAAGCGCGAGGCGAAGGTGTTCGCGCTCGATCTGGCCGTGCGGATGATGGATTTGACCACGCTCGAGGGCTCGGACACGCCGGGGAAGGTCTTGGCGCTCGCCTCGAAGGCGATCCGGCCCGATCCGAGCGACGCCTCCGTGCCCTCGGTCGCCGCCGTCTGCGTGTACGCCAACCTCGTGCCCACGGCGCTGGAACGCGTGCGCGGGAGCGGAGTGAAAGTCGCGGCGGTCTCGACGGCGTTTCCCTCGGGCCAGACACCGACCGACCTCAAGGTCGCCGAGGTGCGCCGCGCCGTCGAGCTCGGCGCCGACGAGATCGACATGGTGATCGACCGCGGAGCCTTCCTCTCGGGGCGCTACGCGAAGGTCTACGACGAGATCGTGCAGGTGAAGGAGGCAGCCGGGGATGCCCACCTGAAGGTGATCCTCGAGACGGGCGAGCTCGGCACCTACGACAACGTGCGACGCGCGTCGCTGCTCGCGATCGCGGGAGGCGCGGACTTCATCAAGACCTCGACTGGAAAGATCTCTCCGGCCGCCACGCTGCCGGTCGCGCTCGTGATGCTCGAGGCGATCCGCGACGTGTACGAGGAGACGGGGCGACGCGTGGGCCTGAAGCCCGCCGGGGGAATCCGGAACGCCAAACAGGCGGTCCAGCACCTCGTGCTCGTGCACGAAACCCTGGGCCTGGACTGGCTGACGCCCGACCTGTTCCGCTTCGGCGCCTCCTCGCTCCTGAACGACGTGCTCATGCAGCTGCGCAAGGAGAAGACCGGCCGCTACCAGAGCCCCGACTACTTCACCCTCGACTGATGAGCGAGCTCGAGCGCAAGCAGTCAAGCGCACCGGTTCCCAGCAACTGGACCTACGCGCCCGCCCCGGAGTCGCGGGAGATCGTCCGCATCGAGGACCGCTACGGCCTGTACATCGGTGGCCAGTGGATCGAGCCGACGCAGACGTACACGACCCTCGACCCGGCGCACGAGGAGCCGCTCGCCGAGGTTGCCCAGGCGACGCCCGAGGAGGTCGAGCGGGCTGTGCAGACCGCTCGCGAGGCGTACGAGAACGGCGGCTGGTCGTCCCGGCCGGCGGCCGAGCGCGCCAAGTACCTGTTCCGGATCGCGCGCATCCTCCAGGAGCGCTCCCGCGAGTTCGCGGTGCTCGAGTCGCTGAACGGAGGCAAGCCGATCAAGGAGTCGCGCGATGTCGACCTTCCCCTTGCGGCGGCGCACTTCTTTTACTACGGCGGCTGGGCCGACAAGCTCGAGTACGCATTTCCGAATCGCCGCCCCCGGCCGGTCGGCGTCGCCGGTCAGATCATTCCGTGGAACTTCCCGCTCCTGATGCTGGCGTGGAAGATCGCACCGGCGCTCGCGGCCGGGAACACGGTGGTGCTCAAGCCGGCCGAGACGACGCCGCTGACCGCGCTGCTCTTCTGCGATGTGCTCGAGCAGGCCGAGCTTCCGCCCGGTGTCGTGAACATCGTCACGGGTGACGGGAGCACGGGCGCGGCGCTCGTCAAGTCCGAGGCCGTCGACAAGATCGCCTTCACCGGTTCGACTGAGGTCGGCAAGGCGATCATGCGTGAGCTGGCCGGGACGAAGAAGAAGCTCACGCTCGAGCTCGGCGGCAAGGCGGCGAACATCGTCTTCGACGATGCACCGCTCGACCAGGCGGTCGAGGGCATCGTCAACGGGATCTACTTCAACCAGGGCCACGTCTGCTGCGCGGGCTCGCGGCTCTTCGTGCAGGAGTCGATCTACGAGACGGTGATCGAGAAGCTCAAGCGCCGGCTGCAGACGCTACGCGTGGGCGACCCGCTCGACAAGAACACCGACGTCGGCGCGATCAACTCGCGCCAGCAGCTCGAGAAGATCCAAGAGCTCGTGGAGGCCGGCAAGGAAGAGGGCGCCGAGATCTATCAGCCACCCTGCCGGCTCCCGGAAAAGGGCTACTGGTTCGTGCCGACCGTCTTCACGAACGTGGCGCAGAGCTACCGCATCGCGCAGGAGGAGATCTTCGGCCCGGTCCTGTCCGTGCTGACTTTCCGCACGCCCGAGGAAGCGGTGGAGAAGGCGAACAACACGCCGTACGGGCTCTCGGCCGGCGTCTGGACGGAGAAGGGCTCGCGCATTCTCTGGATGGCGCAGCAGCTGCGGGCCGGCGTGGTCTGGGCGAACACGTACAACCGCTTCGACCCGACCTCGCCGTTCGGCGGTTACAAGGAGTCAGGCTTCGGCCGCGAGGGCGGCCTGCACGGTCTCGAGCCGTATCTGACCTTCGACGACGCGGAGGCCTTCGGTGGCTGACGCCCGACTCCCCGTCAAGAAGACGTACAAGCTGTTCATCGGCGGTGAGTTCCCGCGCTCGGAGTCCGGCCGCACGTATCTCGCCGAGGGCCAGAACGTCGCCCGCGGATCGCGCAAGGACATCCGCGACGCCGTCCGCGTCGCCCGCGCCGCGCAGCCCAAGTGGGCGAGCATGACCGCGTACAACCGCGGCCAGGTGCTCTACCGCGTCGCCGAGATGCTCGAGGCCAGGACGGCCGAGTTCGGCGAGCTGATCGGGAGCGACGAGGAGGTCAGAGCCTCGATCGATCGCCTCGTCTGGTACGCCGGCGCTGCGGACAAGCTGGCGCAGGTGCTCGGAACCTCGAATCCGGTGGCCGGCCCGTACTTCAACTTCACGGTGCCGGAGCCGACGGGGGTCGTCGGAGTGCTCGCGCCGGAGGAGCCCCCCCTGCTGGGCCTCGTCTCGAGGCTGATGCCGGTGCTCGTCGGCGGCAACGCCGCAGTCGTGATCGCGTCCGAGTCCCATCCGCTCGCGGCAATCGAGCTCGCCGAGGTGCTGGCGACCTCCGACGTGCCGGGTGGTGTGGTGAACATCATCACCGGGCAGCGCGGCGAGATTGCTCCAATCCTCGCCGGACACATGGACGTAAACGCGCTCGACCTCGGCGACCTGGACGGCGACGCCGCCGAGCTGGAGCGGCTGGCCGCAGACAACGTGAAGCGGATCGTTCGCGGCCGCGTGGACGTCCAGAGCCTGTACCAGGCAGCCGCGTTTCTCGAATTGAAGACGGTCTGGCATCCGATCGGCCAGTGAACGTGAGCGATAGGCGCCGGTTCAGCGAGGCGATCTCGGAGGGCGACGGCATCTCCGTGATCGTCGAGGTCGAGGACGCGGAAGGCGCACGGCTGGCCGAGGCCCAGCGGGCTGAGGCGGTGACCGTCCGGGGTCTGCCGGACGGCGTCCGCGAAGCCACGGCGCTGCCGATCTTCTGGCGCGGCTGGGGCGACCTCGCCGCGGCGCGCGGTTGGGGGGCCGACGCGTGCCTCGTCTCGGTGGAGTCGCTCCGTGACGACGACGGCGACATCGAGGGCTACTACGGCCGAGCCATGGAGCTCGGCCTCGATCCGGTCGTCCAGGCTCAGGCCGAGGAAGAGCTCGAGCTGGCGCTCGAACGGGTCGATCCAGACATCTTCCTGCTCTGTGCGCCGGGCTCGGCGGACGGTGACGAGGCGCTCGACGAGGTGCTCGACCTGCTGCCGGAGGTGCCTGCCGGAAAGCTCGCGATCGCGTCGATCGCCCTCGCGACCCGTGACCAGGTGCTCGCGCTCGAGCGCGCCGGAATGGACGCGGTGCTGGTCGGGGCCGGCAACGTGGCCGAGCTCGTGGGCGACGAGCCGCCCGACGTCTGATTGGAGGCTTAGCCGAAGAAAGCCTTTGCGACCTCGTACCATTCGGGCGGCACGGTCTTGAGCTCGGCCGTGGCCTCGGCCAGGGCCACGTCCACGATTGCGTCGCCGTGCAAGGCCGCCATGCGGCCGAACTTCCCCTCGTGGACGAGGTCGGCGGCCTTCAGCCCGTAGCGCGTGGCGAGGATCCGGTCGCGCGGCGTCGGCGAGCCGCCCCGCTGAACGTGGCCGAGCACCGTCACGCGTGTCTCGAACCCCGTTCGCTCCTCGATGTCCTGTGCGAGCGCTGCCCCCACACCGCCCAGCCGCGCGTGTCCGAACTGGTCGGCCCCGGCCTCCTGTGCGACCCCCCGCCGCTCGCCGGACTCGTAGGTGAGCTCGTATCCCTCCGACACGACCACGATCGAGAAGTCCTTGCCGCGCTGATGCCGACGTTCCAGCTCGGCGCACGCAGCCTCGACCGTGATCGCCTGCTCCGGGATCAGGATCACGTCCGCTCCACCCGCGATTCCGCTCATCACGGCGATCCACCCGGTGTGTCGCCCCATCACCTCGACGACCATCACCCGGTTGTGGGACTCGGCTGTGGTGTGGAGGCGGTCGATCGCCTCGGTCGCGACCGTCACGGCCGTGTCGAACCCAAACGTGTAGTCAGTCGCGGAGAGGTCGTTGTCGATCGTCTTCGGGACGCCCACGACCGGAAAGCCGTGCTCCTCGTACATACGCGCGGCCACGCCGAGTGTGTCCTCGCCGCCGATCGCGACGAGAGCGTCGAGCCCCGCTTCGCGGAAGTTCTCGAGCACCCGCTCGACGCCGCCCTCGACCTTGTACGGGTTCGTCCGGGTCGTGCCGAGAATCGTGCCGCCGCGTGGAAGGATCCCGGAGATCTCCCGCGGCCCGAGCTCCTCGAAGATCGTCTCGACGAGCCCTCGCCAGCCCTCCCGGATGCCGACCACCTCGCCGCCGCGGTCGAGTGAGCGCCGTACCACGGCGCGGATCACCGCATTCAGGCCCGGGCAGTCTCCGCCGCCCGTGAGTACTCCGACACGTTTCGCCATGACAGGGGATCATGCCGAAGGTGGGACTTGAACCCACACGGCCCGAAGGCCACCGGATTTTGAGTCCGGCGCGTCTGCCAGTTCCGCCACTTCGGCTGGAACCGCCATGGTAGCCCGCCACTTGCCTGTTGAAAGGCGCGGCGGAGTACGGTTACTTTGTCCACGGTGCCCAGTGCGCCTGTGCAGGCACGTCCAAGAGAAAGGAACACGATGCGCTCGAAGAAGATCCTGATCGGGCTTCTCGCCCTGCTGCTGATCGCCGTCCTGGCGGCCGGCTGCGGCAAGAAGAAAAAGAGCCAGCCATCGACGACCGGGAAAACGGGTGGCTCGTCGATCACCGCTCCGTCGCGGATCGCCAGCGCGGGCAAGCTGGTCTTCTGCAGCGACATCACGTACCCGCCGGAGGAGTTCTACGAGGGCACCAAGCCGGTCGGTTCCGACATCGAGGTCGGCGCGGAGCTGGCGAAGCGCATGGGCGTGAAGGCCGAGTTCAACAACACCGGTTTCGACGCGATCATCGCCGCCCTCCTAGCCAAGAAATGCGACGTGATCGTCTCGGGCATGAACGACACGCCGGAGCGGGCGAAGCAGGTCGATTTCGTCGATTACATGTCCGTCGGCCAGTCGTTCATGGTCAAGAAGGGCAACCCGGCGAAGGTCACCGGCATCCCGAGCCTGTCGGGCAAGAAGGCGTCGGTCGAGGTCGGAACGACGAACAAGGACTTCCTGGACGCCGAGAGCAAGAAGCTCACGGCACAGGGGAAGAAGGCGATCATCGTGATCCCGTTCCCGAAGGACACCGACGCGGCCAACGCGCTCAAGACGGGCCGCGTAGACGCGTACTTCGGCGACGCACCCGTGGTCGCGTACTACGTCGCGCAGAATCCCGATTCGTTCACGTTCGGCGGCCAGCCGGTCAACCCGATCCCAGTTGGGATGGCGATTCGCAAGGAGGACAAGGAGCTCAGCGCGGCGATCGCGAAGGGCGTGAAAGCCATGTACGACGACGGGACGATGAAGAAGATCCTCGACAAGTGGAAGATGGGCGACACGGCACTGAAGCCCGATGTAGTCGCGAAACTCGTACGGCGGCGTTAGAAGATCTCGGCAGGCGGTTTCTGTCTGATCCGGAGGAGGTGAGCTGACACGGCGGTCTTGGCGGCAGTCGACGTTCACCTCCTCTGGGACCGGACGCTCGGCGAGCTGATCAATCCCCAGAGCGAGTTCTGGCTGGCGCTCTGGCGTACCGTCTACATCTCGGTCGCGGCGCAGATCGCCGGGGTGATCCTCGGCTTGATTGCGGCGCTGATGCGCATGTCCCGGCTGCTGCCTTTCAGGCTCATCTCGGGGCTGTACGTCCTGATCTTCCGCGGCACGCCCGTGATCGTGCAGATCTTCTTCGTCTACTTCGGAGCGAACCTGCTCTTCGGCTTCAACCTGATTCCCAACGACGCCAACTTCGTCGCGTTCACGATCAGCGGCGCCGCGTTCGCGGGCATCGTTGCGCTGGCGGTCAACGAGGGCGCGTACATGCGCGAGATCATCCGCGCAGGCATCGACTCGATCGACAAGGGCCAGATGGAGGCGGCGAAGTCGCTCGGCATGCCCAACCGGCTCGCGATGCGACGCATCGTCCTGCCCCAGGCGGCGCGTGTGATCGTGCCGCCGCTCGGGAACGAGTTCAACAACATGATGAAGACTTCCTCGCTCGTCTTCTTCATCGGAGTGACCGAGCTCTTCGGCGAGGCGGAGATTCGTTACTCCACGACCTTCAAGCCGGTCGAGTACTTTCTCGGCGCGGCCTTCTGGTACCTCGTTCTGACCTCGGTGTGGAGCGTCATTCAGGTTCAGATCGAGCGGAAGCTCGGCGCGAGCGAACGAGGCGACGAGCTGTCGCTGCGCGAGCGGCTGACGAATGCGTGGTCGATGACGCCGATGTTCGGCGCCGGCAGGGGGGCGCGGTGAGTACGAACGGTGGAGAGCCGGTCGTCAGGGCGGAGAACGTCGAGAAGCGCTTCGGCAAGCTCGAGGTGCTCAAAGGCGTCTCGCTCGAGGTGCAGCCCGGCGAGACCGTCTGCATGATCGGCGCCTCCGGTTCGGGCAAGACGACCTTCATCCGCTGCGTCAACCACCTCGAGAAGATCGACGGGGGCCGGATCGAGGTCAACGGCCACTTGATCGGTTACCGCGAGCGCAACGGCAAGCTCGTCGAGGATTCCGAGAAGAACATCGCCAAGCAGCGCACCGAGATCGGCATGGTGTTCCAGCGCTTCAACCTCTTCCCGCACCTGACCGCGCTCGGGAACATCGTCGAGGCGCCGATTCGCGTGCGCGGGTTGAAGAAGGAAGCCGCGGTCGCCGAGGCGGAGGCGCTGCTCGAGCGCGTCGGGCTAGCCGAGAAGCGCGACGTCTATCCGAGCAAGCTCTCGGGTGGTCAGCAGCAGCGCGTGGCGATTGCCCGGGCCCTCGCCATGAAGCCGGCGCTGATGCTCTTCGACGAGGTGACCAGCGCTCTGGACCCCGAGATGATCGGCGAGGTGCTCGACGTGATGAAGGAGCTCGCGCTCGGCGGCATGACGATGATCGTCGTCACGCACGAGATGGGCTTCGCGAGGGAAGCCGCTGATCGGGTCGTGATGATGGACGACGGGCGCATCATCGAGGAGGGCACGCCGGAGCACTTCTTCGAGTCGCCCGACCACGAGCGCACCAAGCAGTTCCTGTCCAAGATCCTCTAGGCCCTCTCATCACCGCTGCGCCGCCTGGGCGGTGGCTCTTTAGCCACTCGCAAGGGAAAATACGGCGGCGAGAGGAGAAAGCCCACACGGGGGGGGCCTCCAGCTCGGCCATGGGCCATCTCCAGGGCTGCGTTGACGCCGCGCGTGGGCACGAAGCCGAGCTGCCTTGCGGCGACCGAGTCGTGACAACCCGCGACGATCACCGCGCCCAGGCGCCCGACCGCGGGCGCGCACGCGGCCCAGTCGGCGAACGGGAGCAGGGGGTGGCACGAGCGGCCGCTCCGGTAGGCGGCCAGCGAGCGTTCGTCCGCAACCGCCGCCCGCTCTGCGGAGGCCAGTTCCTCCGGCTCGCGGCCGAACCTCGTCGCCTGGAAGAAGGCCCGGTACGGCTGCTGCGTGGGGTGACTGAACTTCCGGTGGAAGCGGTGCATCAGGATCGCGGTGCCGCCCTCCACGACCGGAAACGCGTCGCGCCAGAGTCGCAAGGCGAGCGCGAGGCCCAGGTAAGCGGCCAGCAGCGGATTGGGCCGTTCCCGCGGCAGATGGGGCGTCATCTGCGGGATGCTGATCACGAGCGCGTCGAGCTGCCCGTCGAGCTGCGTCGAGCGGGACTCGATCCCGCGCAGCATCGCTTCAGCATGCGCAACCGACGGTGGGCCTCCGAACGCCGCGGCGAGGCTGAGCTCGCGCCTGAGGGACTTGATCGCCCAGTAGCGGACCGGTGGGGGGAGCAGACCGAACGCTTTTCGGAGCGGCGATCGCGCCATGCGCTCGACGGCGTCGGGCTCGTACGGGTAGCCCCTCGCGGCGCCGGTCATGCTTGGGGGGTTAAGGGTGAGAGAGGCGCCGATCATTGGCACGCGGCGCATCAGCTCGCGCTCGATCTCGACCCCCGTCTTCCAACCTTGTGACGCGCTTGTCTCGAGCAGCGAGTAGGCGCCGGCAGCGCGCAGCGTCTCGCGCCCGGACGCGCCGACGAGCGCTGCCGGCCCACCGTGCAAGACCGTCTCGGCCGCCGTCACGACGACGATCGCGTCGGTCTCGACGAGTGCGCGGTTGACCAGGAGGGGGAGGCGGCCGGCCTGGCCGATCTCGACGTGCTCCGGATCCTCGACATCGTGAACGACGACCCGCCCGTGAAACCGGCGCGCGAACTCGGGCGAGACGATGTCGAGCTGCGGCAGGTCCCGTTCTGCGAGTCGCCGGCCGAGTCCCCCGGCGACGAGGAGCGTCTGCTTCTGCTGGGGGACGCCGATCCGCGTCAACTCGTCCACGACGGCTGCGATCGCGTCCCGACGCGGGTCGTTCGGTGCTCCGGGCAGCGGTAGCGAGGGCGGCTCGACCACGACCGTCGCACGGCCGTCGCGGGGGACAAGCGCCTCGAGCGGATCCCCCGCGAGCGGGAAGCGAAGGGCGTCTCGAACGGCGGAGCCGACGTCGGCGATCGGCTCGCCGGGCGGGGGCGGGCGAAGCACGACGCCGTCGTCCGGCGCATCGACGAGCGCGATGCGCGACCCGGCGAGCATTGGGACGCGCCTCACGGAATCGAGCGGTACAGCCTGAGGAAGGTGGTGCGGAAGCCCCGCCGTGGCCAGAAGCGCGACGCGAGCAGGTTCGCGACCCGCCAGTCGGTGACCATCGACTCGTAGCCCTGTTCAGCGGCCCAGGCGAACGATGCGTCGGTGAGCGCAACGCCGATGCCGGAGCCGCGGATCTGCGGCAGGGTCGATGCGAACGCGAGGTAAGAGGCGCGCTCGGGAAGGCCGAGGCCGGTGTGCTGGCTGGACAGCGTGGCCGGGGCGACTGCCCAGACCGCCACCGGTGCGCCGTCCCGGAGCCCGATCAGCACTTTCTCTTCGGTCCCGGCCAGCGTCTCGGCCCATTCGTTCCGCTGCTCGACCTCGCTCGGCAGCGGCCGGTCCGAGAAGACGGGCGAGGCACGGTGGTGCCTGGGTAGGGCGAGGTCCACTTCGAGCAAGTTGTCGACGTCGTGCTCGGCCGGCGCGCGGATCTCGAAGCCGTCGGGGACTCTGGCCTCGCGGGGGCCGACCTCCTGGACGGCGTGGGCCTGCTGTTGCCCGAAGCCGAGGCGGAACCACGCCTCGACCAGTGCAGGATCGTGAATGGGCACGAGGGCGTAGTGGCGCCGGCGTCCCTCCTCGACCCAGCGCTCGGCCGCGAACGCGTAGAGATCGCGAATCGTCTCCGCGGTGTCGGTCGCGTGGCCGGCGAGCTCGAACCACACGTTCTCGTTGCCCCAGGCCTCGGTGTCACGGGGGGCGCCGACGAGGTAGCCGACGAGCGCGCCGTTGCGAAGCGCTGCGGCGCCGGAGGCGTCGTCGGCGCCCAATGCTGTCTCGAGCTCCTCGCTTGCGCGGCCCGGATCCTCGAAGGCCTGCGGCAGGAGCGCCTCGACGGAACGGTGCATTGCGTGGCGTTCCGCGAGCAGACGCCCTGCTCCGTCGAGGTGCTCCTCGGAAAATGGGACGATTTCGAGCTTCGGCATCGCTGCGGGACGATAGCTTTGAGACCGTGAGCCCCAAGACCTTGACCGGCGAGGAGCTCCAGCTCGACGACGCGCCCGTGCGCGACTCGGAGCTCTTCCTCGTCGACGGCAACAACCTCGCCTACCGGGCGTTCTTCGCGCTGCCCGAGGAGCTCGCGACGAGCGAAGGCTTCTCCACGAACGCCCTGCTCGGCTTCACCAACATGCTCTTCAAGCTGCTTGCGGACTATCGGCCGAAGGGCGTTGCGGTCGCCTGGGACACGAGGCCGACTCATCGTGCCGCGACCGCTGAAGCAGTGGACGTGGTCTACAAAGAGGGACGGCGCGCGATGCCGGACCTGCTCAGGGAGCAGTTCCCGTATTTCCGGCCGATCGTCGAGGCCTTCGGCTACCGCAATCTCGAGTTCGAAGGCTGGGAGGCCGACGACGTAATCGCCACGCTCGCAGCCCGCGCGGACGAGGCGGGCGTCAAGACAACCGTGGTCTCAACCGATCGCGACGCCTTCCAGCTCGTGACCGAGAACGTCGCGTTGATGATGACGCCGCGCGGGGTCTCCGACGTGCACGTCTATACGCCGGAGCGGGTCGAGGCACGGTTGGGCATCCGCCCGGACCAGGTGCCGGACTTCATCGGTCTCAAAGGCGACACCTCGGACAACATTCCGGGAGTTCCGGGCATCGGCGACAAGACGGCCGCCCAGCTGATCGCGCAGTACGGGTCGCTGGAAAGCGTTCTGGAGCACCTGGACGAGCTGACGCCGGCCCGGCGGAAGAACATCGCCGAGCACGCCGAGCAGGCGCGGGCGTCCAAAGAGCTCGCCACGATGCGGCGCGACCTCGACCTGGACTTCGACCCCGCAGCGCTCGTGCTGGCGCCACCGGACCGCTCCCAGCTCAAGGAGATGTTCCGGCGCTTCGAGTTCCGCAACCTGCTCAACCGCGTCGACGAGCTGGACGAGGCGGTGCCCGCCTCCCCGCGCGAGGTCACGGGGGTGGCGGTGCCGTGGCGTGAGGGCGAGCTCGAAGTCTCAGGCCCATCCGGATTCGCCCTCGACGGCGAGCGCGCTGGGCTGGCCAACGAGGACGAGGTCGTGGTCGGGCGCCGACCGGCGAAGCTCGAGGGCGAGCTCGTGGCCCACGATGCGAAAGCGCTACGGGTGCCCGGCGCCGACGACACGATGATCGCCGCGTACTTGATCGAGCCCAGCCGGGCGTCGTACGAGTTGGATGATCTGGCGGCGGAGTACGGGCTCGAGCTCCTGCCGGAGCCGGCGGCGGACGAAGACACGGCGCGGCTCGTCCGTCATGCGGCGGCGACGCTGAGGCTCAGGGAGCCCCTGCTCGAGCGCGTGCGCGAGCGCAACCAGGACGAGCTCTACCGCGCGATCGAGCTGCCCTTGACGGAGGTTCTCGTCGCCATGGAATCGGTCGGTGTGAAGATCGACACGTACCGGATGGGCGAGATCACCGCGCGGCTGGCCGACCGCGTGGAGGAGCTCGAGCAGAAGGCGTACGAGCTCGCAGGCGAGGAGTTCATGATCGGCTCCACCCAGCAGGTGGCGCGCATCCTGTTCGAGCAGCTCGGCCTGACGCCGGGCCGCAAGGGCAAGACCGGCTACTCGACCGACACGCGGGTTCTGCGCACGATCCGCGACGAGCACGAGATCGTGCCGGTGATCGAGGAGTGGCGCGAGTACTCGAAGCTTCTGAACACGTACCTCGGTCCGCTGCCGTCGATGCTCGGCGAGGACGGCCGCCTGCACACGACGATCAACCAGACCGTCGCCGCGACGGGACGGCTGTCGACGTCGAACCCGAACCTGCAGGCGATCCCGATCCGAACGGAGCTGGGCCGGGAGATCCGCTCAGCCTTCGTGGCCGAGGCGGGCTGGAAGCTGCTCTCGGCCGACTACTCGCAGATCGAGCTGCGCATCCTCGCTCACGTCTCGGGCGAACCGAAGCTGCGCGAGGCGTTCGCGCGCGGAGAGGACATCCACAAGGCGACGGCCGCCGAAGTGCTCGGTGTCGATCCGGCCCAGCTGACGACAGGGCAGCGCTCGATCGCGAAGATGATCAACTTCGGGATCGTCTACGGGATCTCGGCGTTCGGCCTCTCCGAGAACCTGGAGATCCCGCGCGAGGAGGCGCAGACCTACATCGACGCGTACCTGGCGCGCTTCCCGCACGTGCAGGACTTCATCCAACGGACGATCGAGCAGGCTGCGCGGGACGGCTACACGACCTCGCTGCTCGGCCGCCGGCGTCCTGTGCCCGAGCTGCGCGCCTCGAATCGGCAGACCCGGTCGCTCGGCGAGCGCCTGGCCGTGAACTTCGTCATGCAGGGCTCGAACGCCGACATCATCAAGGTGGCGATGATCGCCATCCACCGGCGCCTCCGGGACGAGGGTCGCGCCGCGCGGCTCGTGCTCCAGATCCACGACGAGCTGCTGCTCGAGGTGCCGGAAAACGAGGTCTCCGCCGTGCGCGACCTCGTGCGCGAGGAGATGTGCCGCGCCTTCGAGCTCGACCCCCCGCTGGCCGTGGACATCGGGGTCGGCGAGGACTGGCACGAAGCGAAATCCTGAAAGTCCGGCACCGGCTGCGCCGGTGCCATGACGACTTTCAGGATTTTGGCGGCGATCCCATATCGCAGCGGGCCGTGACGGGCGAAGCCCGCCACGGCGACTTAGCGCTTAGTGTCCTAGTAATGCATGTGACGCTGGCCGACGGCTACACGCTCTTCGTCGAGGACGTCGGCAACGGCTTCCCCGTGATCGTGCTCCACGGCGGGCCGGGAATGGATCACACGATGTTCCGGCCCTATCTCGACGCGCTGGGCGACGAGTACCGGCTCCTCTACGTCGACGAGCGAGGCCAGGGCCGCAGCGAGCGCGTCGACCCCGCGACCCTCACCCTCGAAGTCTTCGCGCGCGACGTCGACCTGCTGGCCGAGGCGCTCGAGCTGCCCGCGTTTGCCCTGCTGGGCCACAGCTTCGGCGCGATCATCACGGGCTGGCACGCGACCGAGCTCGGCACCGGCACCGCGTACGTGATCTCCGGAGGCGGTGAGTCGAGCGAGGCGCTTGGCCGCGACGTCGAGGAGAGCATCGGCCGCCGCGACGACGCAGAGGTGATCCGCGAGTCGTGGGAGCTCGAGAAGACCGTTTCGACCGAAGCCGAAATGAAGCGGTTGATGGACATGCAGCTGCCGTTCCATTTCCACGCCCCGCCGCCCAAGGACGCGTTCGGGGACACCGTGTATTCGCCGGATGTGCTGCGCCACTTCGCGAACATCGACTACGGCGGCTTCGACTACACGGCGAAGCTGGGAGACGTCGCGAAGCCGACGCTCGTGATCGTGGGGGAGCACGACCCGACGACGACGCCTCGCGCGGCCCGCGTGTTGGCGGGAGGAATCCCGAACGCGGAGCTGGAAATCCTCTCGGGCGCGGGTCACATGAGCTTTGTCGAGGCGAACGAGCCCTATATCGCGGCCGTACGCCGCTTCCTGAGCGGTGTCGCATCAAGAGTTTGAGCGGCCCAGGGCTATACTGACCGCCGCTTCAAATGGCCAACGAAACCGTGGATAGAGAGACCCCCGCGCCGAGCGCACCGCTCGATGACGCAGGCGTCTGGACGATCGGCCCGGACGGGGAGCAGATCCCCGACTACGAGTCGACCTTCCCGACGATCAACGAAGGCGAAGTCGTGCACGGCACGGTCGTCCGGGTCGACAAGGACGAGGTGCTCGTCGACATCGGCTACAAGTCGGAGGGCGTCATACCGGTCGCCGAGCTCTCGATCCGCCGTTCGGTCAACCCCGAAGACGAGGTCAAGGTCGGCGACGAGATCGATGCGCTCGTGCTCACGAAGGAGGACGCCGAAGGACGGCTGATCCTCTCCAAGAAGCGCGCCCGCTTCGAGATCGCGTGGAAGGCGATCGAGCAGGCAGCCGAGAGCGGGGAACCCGTCACCGGCCGCGTGATCGAAGTCGTGAAAGGCGGTCTCATCCTCGACCTCGGCGTCCGTGGCTTCCTGCCGGCGTCGCTCGTGGACATCCGCCGAGTTCAGGACCTGGACGAATTCCTCGGCCAGGAGCTCCGCTGCAAGGTGATCGAGCTCAACCGCTCGCGCAACAACGTCGTGCTCTCGCGCCGCGCCGTGCTGGAGGACGAGCGCAAGGAGCAGCGACAGCAGATTCTCGACCGGCTCAATCCGGGCGACGTCGTCGACGGCCAGATCTCGAACATCGTCGACTTCGGCGCCTTCGTCGATCTCGACGGCATGGACGGCCTGATCCACATCTCCGAGCTGTCGTGGAGCCACGTCAACCATCCGTCGGAGGTGCTCGAGATCGGCCAGGACGTGAAGGTCAAGGTGCTCGACATCGACCGCGAGCGCCAGCGGATCTCGCTCGGCCTCAAGCAGACTCAGTCCGACCCGTGGCAGCAGGTGCTCGAGCAGCACCACGAGGGCGACGAGGTCGAGGGCAAGGTGACGAAGGTGGTCACTTTCGGCGCCTTCGTCGAGATCCTGCCCGGCGTCGAGGGGCTCGTTCACATCTCGGAACTGGCGCAGCACCACGTCGAGAACCCGCGCGAGGTCGTCGCCCAGGGCCAGCAGGTGAAGGTGAAGATCATCGAGGTCGACGCCGACCGGCGCCGCCTGTCGCTGTCGCTCAAGCGCGTCGACGGTGCGACCGCGGCAGCAGCCGCAGAGGCCGGCGACGATGCGCTGCTGACCACGCCGCACATCGACCTCTCAGAAGAAGTTTTTCCCGAGTCCGCGGCGGCTGTCGAGGCGCCCGAAGGCACGGAGCCACAGCTGCAGGAGGGCGAAACAGCAGCTGAAGAACCTCCCGCCCCGGCTCTCGAGCCGGAACAGGCCGACGAGAGCATCGAAGCCGACCAGGTCGCCCCGGAAGAGCCGGGCCCCGGCGACTCCGAGGGCTCGTACCCCGGGCCTCCCCCAGAGGCCGAGCCCGAGCCCGAGCCCGAGCCCGACTCCGAGCCCGCGTAGGTGAAGCGGCCCGCTGCGGTCGCGATTACGGGCGGGATCGGGGCCGGCAAGAGCGAAGCCCTCGCGGCGTTCGCGCGCCACGGTGCTGCGACAGTCTCCAGCGACGACATCGTCCACCGGCTCCTCCGCGAGGACGTGGACGTTCGCAAGGCGCTGCTCGACCGCCTGGGTGACGAGATCCTGGACGATGCAGGTCAGGTCGACCGCTCGGCGATCGCAGACGTCGTCTTCGCCGACCGCGAAGCGCTCGCCTGGCTCGAGGCGCTCCTTCATCCGCTCGTCGTGCGCGAGTACCTCCAGTGGCGGGAGCAGCTCGGTGAGCTGCCGAATCCTCCGCCGGTGTCCGTGACAGAGGTGCCGCTTCTGTACGAGGCCGGGGGAGAGGGGCGCTTTGACAAGGTCGTCGTCGTCACGGCCCCGGCCGAGGTGCGGGCGACGCGGTCGCAGGCCGCGGTCGACGAGCGCTCCGACCGGCTGATCCCGGACGATGAAAAGGTGAAGCGCGCGGACTTCGTCTACGTCAACGACGGCTCGCTCGAAGAGCTCGACGGTTTCGTCGCCGGGGTGATGAAGGAGCTGACGGCGTGATCCGGAGACTCGGCCTCGCCGTCCTCGTGGTCGCCATAGGAGCGCTCGGCTTCGTGTACGTCGAAGCGTCCAATCCCTCGTGGTGGATCCGCATCCGCTACCCGCTCAAGTACGAATCGATCATTCGCGGCCACGCGCGCAACTACCGGCTCGATCCCGCATTGCTCGCGGCCGTGATCTACCAGGAGAGCAAGTTCCGGTCCGGTGCGAGGTCGAAGTCGGGGGCGGTCGGCCTCATGCAGCTCCAGCCGGCCACGGCGAAGGGGATCGCGACGCACACCGGGGGCTCACGGTTCCGCGTCGAGGATCTGAACAACCCGGAGATCAACATCCGCTACGGCTCCTGGTACCTGCGCCACCTGCTGGACAAGTACGGCCAGGAGAGGACGGCGCTGGCCGCCTACAACGCGGGCCAGCAGAACGTGGACCAGTGGCGAGCGCAAAGGCGCGGGATCCTGTTTCCGGAGACGAAGCACTACGTGTCGCGCGTGGAGGAGCTGAAACGCCTGTACAGGCGGGCTTACGGCCTCGAGCTCAGGTGACTGCAACGTGATGTTTGACAAACACCGTGATGATGTCATAATGACAGCACGATGCAGCTACGACCGTTCGTCGAAGGGCTCCAGGCCGACCTCGAGGAAATCGCCGCAGTCGGCGACGATTCCGTTGCCGAGGCCGCCCGGCGCCTGACCGCCGCGGTCGGCGCTTCTGCCGGCCTACGGCTGCTCGACGCGCTCGGCGAAGCCGCGCTCGAGCTGACGAACCAGCTTCCGTCGGGACACGTCGAGATCCGCCTTTCGGGGCAGGATCCGGCGCTCGTCTACGTCGACGACGAAGCCGAGTCCACTGCGCCCCCAAGTGGTGCCGAGGACGCGCTCGTGGCTCGCATCTCGCTACGTCTTCCGGAGGGATTGAAGTCGTCTGTCGAGGCGGCCGCTTCCCGCGAGGGCGTATCGGTCAACGCCTGGCTCGTGCGTGCACTGACCCGCGCCGTCGGTTCCGGCGGCGGGGGGCGGCGCGGGCCCGGGAACCGTCTGACCGGCTTCGGCCGGAGCTAAGGAGGAGAGATGTTCGTCCACTTGCCGTTCGGACACACCGAAGTCCGTGTCGATCCACGCCGTCCGCGTGAAACCCGGCTCGCGTCCGCCCACGATGTCCTGCGCCGCATCCGCGGTCTGAAGTCATGAGGCACGAGAGCTTCGAGACGCCGGGCCCGGTCAAGCTCGATCTGAGCCTTGCCGAAGGGCGCATCGACATCGAGACCGTCGAGGGGACGACGACGGAGGTCGAGCTCGACGCCCGTGGGCCGGAGGACGAGGTGCGCGACCTGCTCGAAGACTCTCGCATCGAGCTGCGGGACAGGCGCGGCGGTCACGAGGTGATCGTCGACGTCAGGAACAAGCGCCGGTTCGGATTCCTGTCTTCCGGCGTGGACGTGAGGCTGACCGTGCGCGCACCCCACGGCGCCGACGTGAGCGTCGAGACTGCGGCTGCGGACACCCGTGGTCGCGGTCGATTCGGCTCGCTCGAGGCACGGACTGCCTCGGGCGACGTCGAGCTCGACGAGGTTGGCGGCGACCTGAGCGCGAAGACCGCGAGCGGGGACGTCTCGGTGCACTCCGTGGGCGGCAATGCATCGGTCAACACGGCGTCGGGGGACGTCGAGCTGGGCCGGGTCGAAGGAGAGACCTCTGCAAAGACCGCCTCCGGTGACGTGGTCGTCCGTGAAGCAGGCCCCGGTGTCAACGTCGCGACCGCCTCGGGCGACCTGCGGATCGAAGCGGTTGCCGAAGGAGCCGTCACTCTCCAGTCCGCATCCGGCGATATCGACGTCGGCATCCGTCAAGGATCGAACGTGTGGGTAGACGCCCGCGCGATGAGCGGCGACACGAGGTCGGAGCTCGAGCTGGGGGACGACCCGCCGGCTGACGACGCGCCCCTGGTCGAGCTCCGGGCCACCTCCATGAGCGGCGACGTCACGGTCAGCCGCGCGACGCGGGCCGAGCTCACGCAGTAGACGCGGCTTGCGCGATCGCCGACTCGCCGGCTAAGCGGAGCGGTCTTCGACCTCGTTCGCCTTCGCCGTGATCGAGGCGAAACCGGCCTGGAGGAAGTCGTTGAGCGCGGCGGCGCCGAGCGACCAGGTCAGCAGTCGCCCGAACCGCGGCGCGAGGATCTGCGTCGACGCAAGGCCCGCCGCCGCCCAGGTGCCGACGCAACGCGTGCAGGTGACGAGCTCTCCCATCGCCTGCTGCATGCCCCCTTCGACGGGGCGCTCTTCGTCCACGAGCGGCGGGTCACCGCGCACAAAGGGCTCGCGGATGAAGCTCGTCACGTCGTCGCGGGCGAGCGTCCGCGCGGCCTTGAACGTGGCCGCGCCGAGCACGGCGAAGTCGAGTGCGGTCTGGCGCTGAGGGTCCCGGTCGAGCAGCTTCCCGAGTACTCCGGCGGTCGCGAGCAGGCCGCCGAAAGCCCCGAAAATTGCCGCGTAGGAGCCGTATGGGGGGCGGGCTGTAGGCGTAGACATCGCGGCTACGCTTACCCCGATGGCGCAGTTCAAGACATCGGACGCCTACCAGCCCACCGGCGACCAGCCGAAGGCGATCGCTGAGCTCTCCGCAGGCCTCGAGGCTGGGGAGCGCTTCCAGACCCTGCTCGGAGCCACCGGTACGGGCAAGACGGCGACGATGGCCTGGATCGTCGAGCAGGTCGGCCGTCCGGCGCTGCTGATCGCGCACAACAAGACGCTGGCGGCCCAGCTCTGCAACGAGCTGCGCGAGTTCTTCCCAGGGAACGCGGTCGAGTACTTCGTCTCCTACTACGACTACTACCAGCCGGAGGCCTACGTTCCGCAGGCCGACCTCTATATCGAGAAGGACTCCTCGCGGAACGACGACATCGACCGGTTGCGCCATGCTGCGACCTCGTCGCTGCTCTCGCGCCGTGACGTGATCATCGTCGCGTCGGTCTCGTGCATTTACGGCCTCGGCTCGCCGGAGGAATACGAGAAGCGCGTCGTGCTCCTGACCGTCGGTGAGGAACAAGATCGCGACCTGATGCTGCGCAAGCTGATCGATATCCAGTACGCGCGCAACGACTCGATCCTGGGGCGGGGGAAGTTCCGCGTCAAAGGCGACGTCGTCGAGGTGCAGCCCGCGCACATGGAGTCGGCCTACCGGATCTCGTTCTTCGGCGACGAGGTCGAGCAGATCACACATTTTGATCCGCTCACCGGCGAGATTTACGCGCGCCTGGACCACCTCGCGCTCTTCCCGGCAACTCAGTACGTCACCTCCAAGCCGTCGATCGAACGCGCTTCCGAGGCGATCCAGCACGAGCTCGCCGAGCAGGTGAAGTGGTTCGAGTCGGAAGGCCGGATGCTCGAGGCGCACAGAATCCGCCAGCGCACCGAGTACGACCTCGAGATGATGAAGGAGCTCGGGTTCTGTAACGGGATCGAGAACTACTCGCGCCATCTCGACGGCCGGCCGGCGGGGTCGCCGCCACACACGCTGCTCGACTACTTCCCTTCCGACTTCGTCGTCTTCATCGACGAGTCGCACCAGACGGTGCCGCAGCTCGGCGGCATGTACGAAGGCGACCGCTCGCGGAAGGAGACGCTCGTCGACCACGGCTTCCGGCTTCCCTCGGCGCTCGACAACCGGCCGTTGCGCTTCGACGAGTTCCTCGAGCGAGTGCATCAGACGGTGTTCGTCTCGGCCACTCCGGGGCCGTACGAGCTCCGCCACTCCACGCGGATCGCAGAGCAGCTGATCCGCCCGACCGGAATCGTCGATCCGGAGGTCGAGCTGCGCGCGACGAAGAACCAGATCGACGACCTGCTGAACGAGATCCGCCGCCGCGAACAAGCCGGCGAGCGAGTGCTCGTCACGACGCTGACCAAGAAGATGGCCGAGGACCTGACCGACTACCTGCTCGAGTCAGGCGTCAAGGCGCGCTACCTGCACTCCGAGATCGACACGCTCGAGCGGATCCAGATCATCCGCGAGCTGCGGCTCGGCGAGTACGACGTGCTCGTCGGCGTGAACCTCCTGCGGGAGGGGCTCGACCTCCCCGAGGTCTCGCTCGTGGCCGTGCTCGACGCCGACAAAGAAGGCTTCCTGCGCGGAAAGACCGCGCTCATTCAGACGATCGGCCGCGCGGCGAGGAATACGAACGGCAAGGTGCTGATGTACGCCGACAAGCTGACGGAGGCGATCAAGGGCGCGCTGGACGAGACGAACCGCCGCAGGGAGGTTCAGTTGGCGTACAACGAGGAGCACGGGATCACGCCGGAGTCGATCCAGAAGGGCGTCTCCGACATCGCCGAGTTCCTCTCGCTGGAATCGCCGACCGTGCCAGGGAAGCGCCGCAAGGGCGCGAAGGTCGAGGGCATGACCGGCCCGGAGCTCGAGAAGCTGATCGTGAACCTCGAGGAGGAGATGTTCGCCGCGGCCGAGGAGCTGCGGTTCGAGTACGCGGCGAAGCTCCGGGACGAAATCAAAGAGCTGCGGCGGGAGCTCCTCGCGGCTACCGAGACTGCCGCTTAACGCAGCAAGCGCTCGGGGATGCTCACGGCCCGGTCGGCCACCGCGCCGTCGAAGTCTGCGATGTTCGTGCCGCTGGGCGGCGTTCCCCCGACGATGCGAAAGATCGTGAACGGGGCCGGCACCACGTCTCCGTCGGCGTTGAAGCGGAAGTTGCCCAGGAGGCCGTTTTCCACCTGCGCCGCGTGAACCTCCCGGTTGACCGCAGCCCGCGAGCCGTCGGTCCGTGCGATTGCGTCCAGCAAGATCTGCGCGGCCTGTGCCGCCGGTGCAGCTCCGAACGACTGGATCGGGGCCGGCTCGTTCGCGCCGAGCTCTCGGACGAACCGCTTTCCGGCAGGGGGTAGGAGGCCGTCGGCGAGCGAGTAGTACGGAACGTAGACACCGACTGCCGCCGGCCCGGTCTTCTCGATCAGCTGCCGCACCGGCAGCCACGCGTTGTTGAGGAGGATCTTGACCCTCGGGCCAAGCCGAGCCCGCAGATCTCGAATGAGCTGCTCCCCGTTCAAGTTGGCGTCGCCGATGAACACGCCTTGGGCCCTCGTCCGGGCAACGCGCCCGGCGAGCGATCGGTAGCTCGTATCGGCGGGGTCCCACGTTGCGCGGCCCGCAATCGGTAGGCGGAGACGCTTGGCCGCACGATTGAAGCTCGCAAGCGTGTCGGCTCCAAAGCTCTCGGGCGAAGAGGCCGAGAGAACGAAGACCCGCCGGAGCCGAAGCTCGCGGGCGAGCACCGCCATCGCCGCTCCCTGGTAGTCGTCCGGAGGGACGACGCGCGCAAAGTTGCGGCTTCCAGTGGGGTAAAGCCCTTTGAAGTAGTCGCTCGCCAGACCGGACACGCGGTGCGTGAGCGCCGGATCCGTATTTGCCGGGCTGACCATGGTCACCGGGCCGGGCCGGACCTCGTTCATGATCCTGACCTGGTTGTGGGCGCAGGCGGAATTGTAGGTTCCCACGACGCCGATCACGGTGTGGTCCTCGGCATAGGCGTGCGCGTTCGCCGCGCACTTGTAGAAATCGAACGCCCCGCCCTGCGCCGTGGAGTCGTCGCAGGAGCGGTAACCGATCGAATGCTTGCCGGCTCGGTAGTGCCGCTGTGCGAGGACGAGCCGAATCCCGGCTGTCATCTGCGTCGTCAGGGTGCCCGCCGGGCCGTGCAGCGGTAGGTCCGAGGCGATCACGTAGTCGGGCTTGCCCTTCCCCTCGTAGGAGAGCGGGCAGGAGGCGACGGTGGACCGGTTGACGGTCAGCCAGGCTCCTCCTTCACCGACGGCCAGCGCTTTCGGCGTGCCCCGGACGAAGATCTTCTCGGCGACCGTGTTCGACTTCGGGTCGATCCTCGAGACAGTGCCGTCGAGGAAGTTCGAGACCCACACCTGGCCGTCCCCGTACGCGATCCCGGTGACGCCGACGCCGACTGGGATTGTCTGGGTCAGGGGCTGCGGGTCGAGGTCGACCCGCCAGACCGTCCCCTCGAAGGGATCCGTCGCCCAGACAGACTCGTCGCCCACGGCGATGCCGATGAACCCCGCCGCGTCCGGCGTGACCGGACGAGTGTCGCGTCCTCTCCGGTCGATCCGGGCGAGCGTGTGCTCGTCGTCGATGATCCAGACGCCCAGGCCGCCCGCGGCGATCGCATTGGCCTTGACTCTCCGAACGACCTGAAGGCGCTTGCCCGTCTCGAGGTCGAGCTGCGAGACCGTCCGGTCGGGGTTGACCGCCCAGACGGCGTCCCGGTCCGCGACGAGCTGCGTCACACCTGGGATCCGGAAGGAGAAGTCGACGAGGTTCGAGCTCTCGCGTCCTGGAAGCCGGGTCTTGACGGTGTTTCCGTCCTGGTCGATGCGCGAGACACTGGCGGCGTAGACGGTTCCCCCTTGCTGCGAGCCGGACGTCAGCTCTCCGTTTCCGACCCAGATCGCACCTCGACTGACGGCGAGATCCGTCGGTATCTGGCCGGAGCTGAACGTTCTCGCAACCGCCTTCGTCTTCGGATCGATCTTGGAGATGGTCAGGTCGTCGCCGTCGAGCACCCAGACGGCGCCGTCGCCCGTCGCGACGTTCGAGGGTGAGCTCCCGAGGCGGAGATACCGGTCGACGCTCTTCTTGCCCGGGTCGATTACGGCGAGCCCGTTTCCGACGAAGTCGCCCTGTTGGGAACCGGAGCCGCCGGTTGACAAGACGACGGCGGCGGCGATGCCGCCGGCAAGCGCGAGGACCGCAGCCGTCGCGGCTGTCCAACGACCGCGAGTCCATGCCGGCGCAAGGCGCGTGCCCCCGAGCGCGGCCTCCGCCTCCCGGGCCAGCTCCTGCTCCCTTCCCGCGACTGCGAGCGGCTCGCGGCCCGCTGTCCGGGGCTCAGGAAAATCGGCCGGCAGTCCCTCGATCACGAGCTGCGACAACGTCTCTGGGCGGTCGAGATCCTTGAGCCTGTGGGCCTCGAGGTCGAGCAGGGAGACGCCCTCCGGGAGCTCGTCCTCGATCAGACCGCGGGTGACGCTCGAAAGGAGTACCTGACCGCCGTGCGCCGCTGCGGCGATCCGGGCGGCACGATGGACGCCGAGCCCGATGTAGCGCTCGCCGCCCAGCGTCGGCTCACCCGTATGGAGGCCCATCCGGACCTTGACCTCCGTCCCGTCCGGCCACGAATGTGCGGCGAGCGCCCTTTGGCCGTCGACAGCGGCGGCGACGGCGTCTCTTGCG
The DNA here is from genome assembly GCA_030854475.1 of Actinomycetota bacterium. Lineage (GTDB taxonomy): Bacteria > Actinomycetota > Thermoleophilia > Gaiellales > Gaiellaceae > JALYTD01. The sequence continues at coordinate 24,335 of JALYTD010000074.1, read as the reverse complement.
CGTGGGAACGCAACGAAGAACGAGTCGCCCTGGGTGTCGATCTCCCGACCGTCGTTGGCTTCGAAGGCGTCGCGCAGGATCCGCTGGTGGTCGCTCAGGACGTCCGCATAGCGTTCTCCCAGGCGCGCGACGAGGCGAGTCGACCCCTCGATATCGGTGAAGAGGAAAGTGACTGTGCCGGTCAGGAGCTCAGACATCTACGCAGCCGCGGATCGTAGTCAGCCACGAACGAGGTCGGTGCGCGGGAGCGCTAGGCTAGAAGACGATGTTCGTCATCGGACTGCTCATCATCGGGCTCGTGATCGGCGCGCTTGCGCGGCTCGCTGTTCCCGGCCCTGATCCCATGCCGATCTGGATGACGATCGCCGTCGGGCTCGCCGGATCGATCATCGCCGGCGTCATCTCGAGACTGCTGTTCGGCACGGGGGCCGGCATCTTGCTCGCGTTCATCTGTTCGGTTGGGGTCGTGATCGCCTACAGGCGCTTCGTTCAGCATCGCCCGATCACCGGGCCCGGCGCACGCGACTTTCCGCGGCGCTAGAGCTTTTCGACCTCGAGTGCGGAGCGCCCTCGCGTGAAGCGCCGTTCGGCCGTCAGGCCCCAGTCGCTCTCCCGCCAGATGTAGGTGTGCACGTTGAGAGCGTCCTGGTGGATCTCGTAGACGTGTAGGCCGCGCGCTTCGCCGCGGCGCTTCGGGCGCGGCTGGCCGAGGCCGGGAGCGATGGAGACCGTCGCTCCGCGCAAGCCCCCGGGGGCGACCTCGAACTCATGCCGCTCGCTCACGGCCGCCTGGTGGATGTGTCCACCGAGGATCAGCTCGGCGCCGGCGTCGACGAGTGCTGCGAGCACGTGGCTCCGGCGCGAGACCGGACGCTTACGGGTGCGCCACGGGGCCGAGATCAGATGGTGATGGAGGGCGACCACGCGGAAGGCGTCCGCTGGAGCAGCCGCGAGCAGCTGCGCCGTGCGGCGGAGCTGTTGATCGCGGATCCTGCCCGATTGGTGGCGCCAGGGCCGGACGGAGTTCAGACCGACGATGAAGATGTCCGCGGAGCTGTAGACGGGCTCCGTCGTCTGCCACTGGCGCTCGAATTCGACGAACGGCTTCGTGAACCGGGCCGGGAAGCTGTACGGGATGTCGTGGTTCCCGGGTATGGCGAGCACGGGCCGACCGAGGCGTCTGAGCAAGCCTGCCGCGCGCTCGTGCTGGTCTCGGCGCCCACGGTGCGTCAGGTCTCCGGTCGCGATCACGATTTCGGGCTGAACCCGCTCGATCAGCGCCGTCAGGGCCCGTTCGAGCTCCGGGGACTCAAGGGTTCCCGTGTGTAGATCCGAAATATGGAGTAGTTGTGTCGACATCTCCGGATAGACTGAGCTTCGTGGCTGACGAGTCGACCGAGATCTTCGACGATCTCTATCTCGGTCTTCGTGCCGGGGGCGCCATGCGCAAGCAACGGCGCGGCGAGCCCCTCACGAACGAAGAGGAAGAGGCCCTTGGGCGCTGGCAGCGGCTCTCGACCTGGCGCAAGGCCCTCGCCGTTGGTGCATTCGGCGTCGGCACCTTCGGGCTCGGCTTTACACTCGGCGGTCTGATCTTCGGCCGCTGGCGCAAGGCCTGACGCCGCCTCGCGAGTTGCGAACGGCCGCACCGGCAAAAGCCGGCACGGCCTCTAACCGGCATCGCAAGCGATGCCTCGGGCGGGCTGATCTTCGGCCGCTGGCGCAAGGCCTAAGTCTCTACGTCCTTCGCGGGGAACAGAACGGCGGGCACGTCCTCCTTCGACGGGTCCTTGTCGCGCACGATCACGTCGACGAGCGTGACCAGGATCGCAGCGATCGGCACCGCGAGCAGGACGTAGAGGCCGCCGAGCAGGAGCCCGATCGAGGTAACCGAGATGAGCACGAGTAGCGGTGAGAGGCCGACCGCGTGGCCGAGCACGCGCGGGATGATGATGTAGTCCTCGAACAGGCGAACGACGAGCACGGCGATCCCCGCGCCGAGCGCCACTTTCCACGAGGTCGTCAAGCCAACGCCGACCGCCACAGTGCCCGCAGCCAGGGGCCCGATCACCGGGATGATCTCGACCACGCCCGCGAAGATGCCCAGGAGCAGCCAGAAGCGGACTCCGATCGCCCAGAAAGACAGCGACAGCAGGATGCTGACGAACGCGATCAAGAGCAGCTGGCCTCTCACGAAGGCGCCGAGCTTGGCGTCGATCAGGTCCCACGTGTCGCGCACGACGCGCCTCCGCTCGCGGGGCATGAGGGATAAGACGAGCCGGATCGCGCGCTCGCGCTCGAAGATCCAGTAGGCCGCGACGGCGAACATGAAGAAGATGCCGATCAGGACCTCGAAGGCCGTCTTCGTCACGGTGACCGAGGCATGGACGACGTTGCCGGCGGAGGGCAGCCGCTTCAGGCGGTCCTGCACCTCGACGAGGATCGTGTGCTTGATCCCCTTCGATTCTCGGGTCGCCTTGTCGACCTCCGACCGAGAGGTCGGGATGCCGCCGAGCGCATCGCTGATCTGGGTCACCGCCTTCGGCACGACGAACCAGAGGAAAAGGGCGACGAGCCCCGCGAAGGCGAGGTAGTGCGCGAGGATCGTCACGCCCCGGGGAACACCCTTCCGTCCGAGCCCTTCCACGGCCGGCCGCATCGCGGCGGCGATGATCAGACCCATGAAGACCAGGGCCACGACGATGCGCAGCTCCCAGATAGCGAGCGCGAGCACCACCACGCCGAGGACGACGAGCGAGGCGACGAAGGCGCGCTGGGCGGTCTCGCGCATCGACAGAAGTGTGTCGCCCCGCGGGGCCGGCTGCAAACGCGCGCAGGAGACGGTTGCGCCTCGGCGAAGGGCGTCCGGCTGTGCTCCCACGCCGTCGCGAGCGATCTTGCCTCGAGTCCCGCGCCCACGGGATCGTGCTGGCGCGCCCGTTCGCGAAGGCTTTTGTTGCAGCCGCCGCCGGGGGCTTTGCGTTCTCCCGCGGCTGGCCCTGGCTGGTCGGGGGCGCGGTACTACTCGGCACGGGAGCCTTGGTCGCTCTCCAGGCGGTCTGGCGCTGGGAGCGGACCCGGCTCGTCGTCACGCCTGAGCAGCTCGCGGTCGTGTCCGGAACCTTTCGTCGCCGCACAGTCGCCGTGCGACTCGAGCGCGTCGGGGGTGTGCGAGTCGAGCAGACGTTGACCGGGCGGCTCCTCGGTTACGGGACGCTCGTCGCCGGAGACGTCTCGGTCGAGTACGTCCCGCGGCCGTGGGAAGTGTCCCGGCTCGTCGAAGAGTTGCCGCTCGAGCCGGCGCTGTCGAGCTAGAGCTGCTCCTCTTGATCACCCGCTGATCCTGTGCGGTCCAGGCCGGCCAAGCGAACACTTGTTCGCGTCCTCCCTCGGCGCTAAACTGGATCGGTTATGGCCTCTGAAGAGCTCGTAATTCACGGCGCCCGCGAGCACAACCTCAAGGACATCACCGTCCGGCTGCCGCGGAACGCGCTGATCTGCGTGACGGGCCTCTCGGGCTCCGGGAAGTCGAGCCTCGCCTTCGACACGATCTACGCCGAGGGCCAGCGGCGCTACGTGGAATCGCTCTCCGCGTATGCGCGCCAGTTCCTCCAGATGATGGAGAAACCGGATGTCGACTCGATCGACGGCCTCAGTCCGGCGATCTCGATCGACCAGAAGACGACTTCTCGGAACCCGCGCTCGACGGTTGGCACGGTGACCGAGATCTACGACTACCTGCGGCTGCTCTACGCACGCATCGGCCAACCGCACTGCCCGGTCTGCGGCCGCCCGATCGCCGGCCAGAGCCTCGAGTCGATCGTCGACCAGATCCTGCAGTTGCCGGAGGGGACGAAGTTCACGGTCAACGCGCCCGTCGTCCGCGACCGCAAGGGCGAGTACAAGGACGTGTTCGAGCACCTCCGCGCGGAAGGGTTCACGCGCGTGAAGGTGGACGGCGAGCAGCGGCTCCTCGAGGACGAGATCGAGCTCGACAAGAAGTTCAAGCACACGATCGAGGTCGTGGTCGACCGGCTCGTGCTCAAGCCGGACCTCCGCACTCGCCTCGCGCAATCGGTCGAGACCGCTGCCGCGCTGGCCGACGGCCTCGTGGTCGTGGACGTGATCGACGGCGACGAGCTGACCTTCAGCGAGAAGTTCGCGTGTCCTGAGCACGGCGTCTCATTGCCGGAGCTCCAGCCGCGGATCTTCTCGTTCAACTCTCCCCACGGCGCCTGCCCGCGGTGTACCGGGCTAGGCGCGCAGCAGGAGATCGATCCCGACCTGCTCGTGCCCGACCCGACGCTTTCGATCAGCGAGGGGGCGCTCGTCCCATGGGCGCTCGGCAGCTCCGGCTACTACGAGTCGGTGATCAACGCGATCGCGGAGCGCTACGAGATCGACCTCGAAGCGCCCTGGCAGGACCTGACCGAGGAGCAGCAGAATTTCTTCCTGTACGGCACCGACGGCGAGCGGGTCTACATCTCGTACCGCAACCGGATGGGCCGTCGGCGCGCGTACATGCTCGCCTTCGAAGGGCTCGTTCCGAGCCTGGAGCGCCGCTACCGGGACACCGATTCCTCCACGCAGCGGGAGCGGATCGAGGAGTACATGAGCTTCCGGCCCTGCCCGGTCTGCAAGGGAGCGCGCCTGAAGCCCGAGGTGCTCGCCGTCACCGTGGGCGGCAAGAACATCCACGAGTTCACGAAGATGTCGGTCACCCGCGCGCTCGAGTTCCTGGACGGGCTCGAGTTGACCGAGACCGAGCAGCTGATCGGCACGCGGATCATCAAGGAGATCAAGGAGCGCCTGACCTTCCTCGACAACGTCGGGGTCGGCTACCTCAACCTGGACCGCGCCGCCGCGACGCTGTCCGGCGGCGAAGCGCAGCGCTTGCGGCTGGCGACGCAGATCGGCTCACAACTGGTGGGCGTGCTCTACATCCTCGATGAGCCGTCGATCGGCCTCCATCAGCGCGACAACGGGAAGCTGATCACGACCCTGGAGCGCCTCCGCGACCTCGGCAACACCGTGCTCGTCGTCGAGCACGACGAGCAGATGATGCGCGCGTCCGACCACCTGGTCGACATGGGACCGGGCGCCGGTGAGCACGGCGGTCACGTCGTCGCCGAAGGCACCGCGAAGAAGATCGAGCGCACCAAGCGGTCGGTCACGGGGCAGTTCCTCTCCGGTGCGCGGCAGATCCCGGTGCCGGAGCGCCGGACCGAGGACCCGGGGTCGTTCTGGATTCGCGGCGCCTCGATGCACAACCTGAAACAGATCGACGTGGAGTTTCCCATCGGGAAGTTCATTTGCGTGACCGGCGTGTCCGGCTCGGGCAAGTCGACGCTCGTGAACGAGATCGTCTACAAGTCGCTCGCCAACCGACTGCACAAGTTGCGGGTCAAGCCGGGCGACCACGCCGCGGTCGAAGGGATCGAGTGCTTCGACAAGGTGATCGACATCGACCAGTCGCCGATCGGGCGCACCCCGCGGTCGAACCCGGCCACTTACACGGATCTGTTCACTCCGATCCGGGAGCTCTACTCGATGACGCCTGAGGCGAAGGTGCGGGGCTACAAGCCGGGTCGCTTCTCGTTCAACGTGCGAGGCGGCCGCTGCGAGACGTGCAAGGGCGACGGCCAGATCAAGATCGAGATGCACTTCCTCCCAGACGTCTATGTCCCGTGCGAGACCTGCAAGGGCGCGCGCTACAACCGCGAGACGCTCGAGGTGCGCTTCAAGGGCAAGTCGATCTCCGACGTGCTGGCGATGTCGGTCGAAGAGGCGCTCGCGTTCTTCGCGAAGATTCCGAAGCTCCGGCGCAAGCTCCAGACGCTGCACGACGTAGGCCTCGACTACATCAAGCTCGGCCAGGCGGCGACGACGCTCTCGGGCGGCGAAGCCCAGCGCGTGAAGCTGGCGAAAGAGCTGTCGAAGGTCGCAACCGGCCGGACGCTCTACATCCTCGACGAGCCGACGACGGGGTTGCACTTCGCCGACATCGAGAAGCTGCTCGACGTCCTCCAGCGCCTCGTCGACTCCGGGAACACAGTTCTCGTGATCGAGCACAACCTCGACGTGATCAAGCAGGCCGACTGGATCGTCGACCTGGGCCCGGAAGGCGGCGAGGCGGGTGGCGAGATAATCGCCACCGGAACGCCGGAGCAGGTGGCGGGGGTTGCGGAGTCGGCGACCGGGCAGTACCTCCGCGAGGTCCTGCCGGCCAAGACCGCCGCAGCGGCTTAGCGGTTACGCCGCGCGTTCCGCGCGCCGGTTGGGCGTCTGCGGCGCAACGCGAATCGGCGCACAAACGGCACAGACGTGCGAGCCGGAGACGGCTAGGCTCGACCGTGAGGGAGGTGGGTAGACAGCCCCACCCTTGGAGGGTGGGGGTCTAAGTTTCACGCGTGACTCTGTAAGGGCTCCTGAGACGCGGCGCGTGAGGGTGGTCAGTACGCTGGACACGAATGGCTACCGACGCCGAGGTTAGGGAACCCGACGACGAGCGGGTCTGGCTCCAACGAGCGGTGTTTGTGCTCCAGAGCCCGCGCGCCGTCTTCGAAGCGCTCAGGGACGACCGCGACGAGCCCGCTCGCGCTCGCGAAGAGGCCGTGCTCGCGCTGATTCTGCTCGCCGGCATCGCCGGGGTTCTCTGGACGCCGATCGCGGGCCGGCTACGGGACGATCCGGCCTTCAAGGACGCGTTGAACGTGGCCGTCTGGGCCTTCATCGGCGGAGCCATCTACGGCATCGCTCTGTACTGGGCCAGCGGCGCGCTTCTCTTCGCCGGGACGCGCGCGGCCGGGGGCAAGGGAAGCTACCGGCAGGCCCGGCAGCTGCTCGCGTTCGCCGCCGCTCCAGTGGCCCTGTCGCTGTTCCTCGTCGTGCCGGTTCGCCTCTCCGTCTACGGAGGCGACGTGTTCGGACGGGGAGGCGCCGACCATGGGCCCGGGAACACGGTGTTCGTTGCGCTCGAGCTCGCGCTCGTCGCCTGGGCTGTCACGCTGCTCGTCCTCGGCGTCCGTACGATCAACGGCTGGTCGTGGTCGCGCGCCCTCGTTGCCTGTGCGCTCGCAGCGGGGCTGCCGGCGCTAGTCGTGCTGGCGACTGCCTTCTTCTAGGAGCCTCAACCCGTCCTCGAACTCCGCGACTTCCTCCGCCGGGATCGAGTACGTGTGCTGCTCCTCGGGAAAGCGGCCCTCGCGCACGTCGGCGGCGAACGACTCGAGCGCACCGCGAATCTCGGCGGCGAGATCGGCGTAGCGCTTCACGAACCTGGGCGACGGGCCGTCGTAGAAGCCGAGCAGGTCGTGGTAGACGAGCACCTGGCCGTCGCAGTCTGGCCCGGCTCCGATGCCGATCGTGGGCACGCTCAGCGCCTCGGTGATCCGCGCCGACACGGGGGCCGGGACCGCTTCGAGCACGACCGCGAAACAGCCTGCAGCTTCGAGCGCCAGCGCATCGTCGTACACCCGCCGCGCGGCTTCCGCTGTGCGGCCTTGTGCCTTGAAGCCACCAAGCACCGTCGCCGACTGCGGCGTCAGGCCCACGTGGCCCATCACGCCGATGCCCGCGTCGACGATCGCCTGCACGCGCGAGGAGCCCGCTCCCTCGAGCTTGACCAAGTCGGCGCCTGCCTCCTTCACGAATCGAATCGCGTTTTCGATCGCCTGCTCGTCGGACACCTGGTACGAGCCGAACGGCATGTCGCCGATCACGAGCGGCCGGCGCGCGGCTCGGGCCACGCTCCGGGTCATGAAGAGCATCTCCTCCATCGTCACCGGGACGGTCGAGTCGTGTCCGAGCACGACCATCCCCGCGCTGTCACCCACGAGGACGAGATCGACGCCGGCCGCGTCGGCGAGACGGGCTCCGGGGGCGTCGTAGGCAGTGACCATCACGATCCTCTCGCCTCGGCGCTTCAGCTCGGCGAGCTCGGGAAGCGCCAGCTTGCCGGGCGCCGGCGTAGCGGGACCGGGCTTGCGAGGACGTGTGCTCATGTGTCTTCTCCTTCGAGGACGACGTTGTCGATCAGGCGGGTTTCGCCGACCCGGACGGCGGCGGCCAGGACGCGCGGCTCGAACTCGGCGACCTCGAGGTAATCGACCTCGAGGCCGTTGAGGGCAGCGCGCGCACTCGTCGCATCCTTCTCCTGTAGGGCACGAGGCAGCTGCAGGGCCACCTCGCGCTCCGCCGGGGAGAGGTGGGCGTTCCGTGACGAGACCGCGAGACCGTCGGCGTCGCGGACGGTCCTGAGGACGCGAACCTCGACCTCGAGATCGAGGTCGCGAACCATCGTTCGGATCACCGCCGACTGCTGCGCGTCCTTCTGGCCGAAGTACGCGCGTTGAGGCCGCACGAGGTTGAACAGCTTCAGGCAGACGGTCGCGACGCCGCGGAAGTGGCCGGGCCTGAACTCACCCTCGAGCACGGACCCGAGCTGGTCGAGCTCGACCCACGTCTCGTGGCCGGACGCGTACATCTCGTCAGCGCTCGGGACGAACAGGAAATCGACACCGGCGTCTTCGGCCACTTTTGCGTCGCGCTCCTCGTTGCGCGGATAACGCTCGAGATCATCGTCCTGCCCGAACTGCGCCGGGTTCACGAACAGGCTCGCGACCACGATGTCGTTCTCCTCCCTCGCTGCGCCGAACAGTGCGAGATGCCCGTTGTGGAAGGCTCCCATCGTCGGCACGAGCCCGATCGACCGCTCGCCGACGCCTTCGAGCGCCTCGCGCAGCTCAGTCTTCGTTCGGAGCACTCTCATCGTGCAGCTACCTGCGCCGTCGCGTCGGCCAGGACGCGGTAGAGCGGCTCGAGCTCGGGTGCGCGGTCGTGAATTGCCGCGAGGTGCGCCTCGACGGTCTCCCAGTCGCCGCGGGCGATCGGGCCCGTGAGCTGGAATCCGTTCTCGATCGTCCGTCGCATCAGCGGCTCCAGCGCCTCGGGAGGCACGCCGGCGCTCGAAACGAGTTCCACCGCCGCCGCGTGCAGGGTGACGAGGAAGTTCGAGGCGACGGACGCGCCAGCGTGGTAGAGCGCCCGGTCGCCGTCGTCGAGCTCGAAGGGCTCCAGCCCCAGCACTCGTGCGAGCTCGACCCCGTGGGCGACGGCCTCATCTGCCTCACCCGAGACCGCCGCATAGGCGCCGTCCAGCTGCTCGGGGCCGCGATCCACCATGAACGACTGCAGCGGGTGCACGCTGAACCGGCGGCGGTGGGGCTCGAGGGTCGCCAGGGGCGTCGCGCCGCTCACGTGCGCTATCCACGGCCCTGGCTCGATGGACCCCGCGACCTCGGCGATCGCTGCGTCGGGTACGCACAACAGGACCAGGTCGGCCCCGTCTTCGCGTAGCGCGACTCCTCGCTCGGCGAGTCGAGCGGACACTGCCGAACCCACACGGCCGCGGCCGATCACGTTGACTTTCTTGAACATCCGTTGCTCCAGTTCCGTAGCGGATACCGGGCGTCGGCAGTCTAGCTGGCACTTCTAGCCGGGCGGCCGTCCAAACAGCGCCGTCAGGGGGCCAAACGTGCATCGCGCGCGATGCGTGGCTGCCTAAGCTGCTGAGCTGGCCTGGACCACCTTGCGGTGGAGTGCCTCGAGGGCGCGGTGCTGGAGCGCTTTCACCGCACCCTGGCTCTTGTCGAGCTGGCTCGCCGCCTGCGCGTTCGAGCACGAAAGCAGGAACTTGAGGGCCAACACGCGCCGGTGCTCAGGCTTGAGCGACTGCGCCAAGACGACGACGTTCTGCGTTCCGATCGACGCGATGGCTTGGTCCTCCGCGGAGGCGCCGACACCGCAGATCGGCACCTCCGCGTAGGACAGCCACCTGCGCGTCTGACGGAAGTGGTCGACGGAGAGGTGGAAGGCGATCTGCTTGAGCCAGGCGAGAAACGGGACCGAGCGCCAGCGAAAGCTGTGGATCGACTCGACCATCTTGAGGAACGTCTGCGTAGTCACGTCCTCGGCGTCGTGGCGGTTGCCGACGCGGGAGAAGACGAACGTGAAGACGTCGTCGAAGTGTCGGATGTACAACTCTTCGATCGCGTCGCGGTCGCCGCCTTGCGCCCGCGCCACGAGCTTCCGCTCGTGCACGGTGCCACCCTTCGGCCGGTTGTCGGCGATCGGCTTTGCCGCCGCAGTTGCTGCGCTCACACTCTCCCCCTTGCCTCTCCCCCTAAAGGGGCATCCCTCGTCTCTCACTCAACACGGGACTTGCGAAAAAGCAAGACCCAAAGTGAATTCCTTGGCCTGACTTCAATCTGGCTGGGGGTCAAGGCCCGACAAACAAGCCCGTCATGCTGTCCGGCCGGCCCAGGAAGATGCCTTCACCCCGTTGGTAAGGTCTGCGATCAAGGTGCCCATCTACGAGTACGTCTGCATGGAGTGCGAGTCCCACTTCGAGGAGCTCGTCCGGAACGGAGACGATCCGGACTGCCCCGATTGCGGGACCGAAAACGTGCGCAAGCAGTTCTCCGTGTTCGCGGCTCACGGCACCACGCAGCAGCCGAGCTACGGGTCTTCCGGCGGCGGTTGTTGCGGCGGTTCCTGTGGCTGCGGTTGACCGCGCGCACTCGCCGGCGGTAGCCGGCGCCGGGCAGAGCCCGGCTCCGCAACCGCCTGACGCCGCTGACGGCACGGCGCTCTCCGGGCCCGTGCGACTAAGCACTGTGCCCTCCGGCGCCCCACCGCCAGCGGCGTCCGAGAGCACGCGGAAGCCCCTAGCGAACAGCGATGCCCTCGCGGCCTTTGCCGCGCAGATCTCCGGTTGCACCAAATGCCGGCTCGCCGAGGGCCGCACGCAGGTCGTCTTCGGCTACGGCGACCCGCACGCGGATTTGATGTTCGTGGGCGAGGCGCCCGGGTTCCACGAGGACAAACAGGGCTACCCGTTCGTCGGCCAGGCCGGGAAGCTGCTCGACAAGCTGCTCGCCGGCATCGGCCTGGATCGCGAGCAGGTCTATATCGCCAACGTGCTCAAATGCAGGCCGCCGGGGAACCGTGACCCCCAGCCCGACGAGATCGAGGCCTGCGAGCGGCATCTCTTCCGCCAGCTCGAGCTGATCCGGCCCAAGGTTGTCGCGACGCTGGGGAACTTCGCGACGAAGCTGCTCTCGGGCAAGCCGACCGGGATCACGCGTGTGCACGGGCAGGAGCAGGCAACCACGATCGGCGGCAGCAGCGTCGTGCTCTACCCGCTGTACCACCCGGCGGCGGCGCTCTATACGCCGGCGATGCTTCGGGTGCTGGAGGAGGACTTCGCCCGCCTGCCGGAGCTGCTCGGACACGGCGCCGAGATTGCTGCGCCACAGCCGGTGCTGGCGGTCGCGCCCGAACCCGAGCCGACCGTTCAGCTCGGGCTCTTTTAAGCTTTTTCTGTCACCCTGGCCGCGTGGAGGTCGAGAGCGGGTCGCCCGCCGACACGGAGGCGATTGCCGGACGGCTGGCGGGTGCGCTCGTCGTCGGCGACGTCGTCACGGTCTCCGGCGAGCTCGGTAGCGGCAAGACGACATTCGTCCGGGGCGCCTGCCGCGCGCTCGGGGTCACGGCCAACGTGACGAGCCCGACCTTCACGATTGGACATCGCTACCAGGGATCCACGGACGTGTCGCACCTCGACCTGTTTCGGTTCACGGACGTGTCCGCGGCGGAATGGGGCGACCTCGAGTCTTACTTCGTCGACGCGATCTGCTTCGTGGAGTGGCCGGAGGCAGGCGCCGGCGTTCTTCCGCCACCCCGGGTCGCGGTACGGTTGGAGCACGTGGACACCCAACGGAGAACAATCGTCCTGGAGAGCGCGGATCTTGTACTGCTCGAGCGGGTTGCCGGCAATGCTGACGCTCGCGTTTGACACTGCCACGGGGGAGGCGACGAGCGCACTTGTCCGCGACGAGGACGTGCTCGGCGAGCGCTGCTCGCGCGCGGTTCAGGTGCTTGCCGATGCCGATGCGCTGCTGGGCGACGCCGGACTAGAGCCGACCGCGATCGACCGCGTCGTCGTGGGGACCGGCCCCGGCTCTTTCACCGGTGTCCGGATGGGGTTGGCGGCGGCGCGGGGTCTCGCCTTTGCGCTGGGGGTACCGCTGGCCGGCGTCTCGACGCTCGATGCGCTCGCAGCCGGCGCGCCCGGGGCTCTGCCCGTGGTGGATGCGGGCCGCCGTGAGGTGTTCACGCTCGTGGACGGGGAGCCTCGTGCGCTCGCGCCGGGCGAGCTGCAGATCCCGCCGGGGACTGTGTGCGTGGGGGACGGCGCGATCCGGTATCGCGAGGTACTCGAAGCCGCCGGCGCGTCCGTGCCCTCGCGCGACAGCGAGCTTCACCGCCCACGCGCCTCCTTGCATGCTCGGCTCGCGCGAGAGTTCGGCGAGCCGGACGCCGTCGAGCCGATCTACGTCCGGTTGCCGGACGCGGAGGCAGCGCGATGAAGGAGATGACCGCGGTCGAGCTGCGGCGCCTCGAGCTACGTGACCTGAGCGCGATCGAGGAGATCGAGCGACGCTCTTACCCGACGCCGTGGTCGCGTTCGATGTTCGCGAGCGAGCTGGCCAAGCCGTCCTCGATCTGCCTGGGCGCGTTCGACCGGGCTGACGGCGGGCTCGTCGGCTATCTCGTGATCTCGCGGTACGTCGACGCCTGGCATGTGATGAACATCGCCGTTACGCCGTCGTGGCGCCGCCGGGGTGTGGCCACGACGCTGCTCGAGCGACTGTTCGAGCTGACTGCGGGGCGCGGCAGACGCGGGTATACGCTGGAGGTGCGGATCTCGAACGAAGCCGCGACGAAGTTGTACGAGCGCCTCGGGTTCCACGCCCGCGGTGTGCGGCGTGGCTACTACACCGACAACCGTGAGGACGCGCTGATCATGTGGAAGGACCCCGTAAACACGGGGGAAACCATGTTTCCCCCGTGAGCCCGCTTCTTCTTCGCAGCGACTTTGCCACCGTCTTGCGCGGCTCCCGCCGGGCAAAGCCCGGCTCCGCCGGCGTACCTGACCTCTCTGCAAGCGGCTGTTGATCCTGGCGCTCGAGACCTCGTGCGACGAGACGGCGGCGGCGCTCGTCACCGCTGACGGTCACATCCGAGCGAACGTGATCTCGTCGCAGGCCGAGCTGCACGCCCGCTTCGGGGGCGTCGTGCCAGAGATCGCCTCGCGGCGCCATCTCGAGCTCGTGCTCCCGGTGGTTCGCGAGGCCCTCGCGGAAGCCGACGCGAGCCTCGAAGACGTCGACACGGTCGCCGTGACGCAAGGCCCGGGCTTGATCGGGGCGTTACTGGTCGGCATCTCGGCCGCGAAAGCGCTCGCGTGGGGGCGGGGCCTGCCCTTCCTCCCCGTGGATCACCTCCGGGGGCACGTGGCGTCGCTCTATCTCGAGCCCGATCCCCTCGAGCCGCCGTTCCTGTGCCTGCTGGCCAGCGGCGGCCACACGCTGCTGGTCGACGTCCAGGCGCGCGACGGGTTCGAGGTCCTGGGCAGCACGCTCGACGATGCCGCGGGCGAGGCGTTCGACAAGGGCGCGAGGCTCCTCGGCCTCGGCTATCCGGGCGGCGCCGCGATCGACCGCCTTGCACGCGAAGGGGATCCTGCCGCCTATGCCTTCCCGGTCGCGCGGGTGCCGGGGCTCGACTTCTCCTTCTCTGGGCTGAAGACCGCGCTTCTGTACACGGTGCGCGGCCTCGATGCCGCGGAGCTCGAGCGCCGCCGCGCCGATCTCGCCGCCAGTTATCAGCGGGCGATCGTGCGCGCGCTCGTCGAACGGACGGAGGCCGGGGCAGCCCAGACAGGCGCTGACCGGATCGCCGTCGTGGGTGGGGTGGCCGCGAATTCCGCTCTCCGAGCCTCGCTCCCGGGTGCCTCGTTCGCCCCGCTCGAGCTCTGCACCGACAACGCCGCGATGATCGCCTCGGCCGCGCGCTATGTGGAGGCCGTACCCCGTCCTCGTTATCTTGCGTTGGATGCCTACGCGTCGACGTGAGGCTGCGCGGCTGGCGCCGCTGGCGATTATCGCCATCGCCTCCACCTTCCCGCTCCTGGGCGCGGGTGTCGCCGGCCCCAAGCAGCGGGTGCAGGAGTCGGATGCGAGCGCCTGGCGCGGCCTGGTCGGCGGTGTGCGACCTCCGGTCTCGGTGGGGCAGAGGATGATCGTCGTGCTCAAAGCGCCCTCCCTGGCCGACCAGGTTGCCTCGGCGGGGGGACGCGCGAGCGACGACCAGGAGCGCCGGTGGACCGCCGCCGCTGTGGCCGCGCAAAACGGGCTCCTGTCGACTCTGGCCGCCCACGGAATTCGTCTCCGGGTCGAGTTCCGCTACGCGCGGGTGATCAACGCGTTCGCGGCAGCGCTCGACGCGCAGGCGGTTTCGCTGCTCGAGCGCCAGCCCGACGTGGCGGGCGTCTATCCGGTTCGAGTCGCCTATCCGGCATCGCTTTCGTCGGAGCTCGTCGAGCGTGCCGCACTCGCGCGCGGCTCCGCGGACCAGCCGCAGATCCTGCTGCCGGGCTACGACGGACGAGGGGTGACGATCGCTCTTCTCGACACGGGAATTGATCGCGCGCACTCGTTCCTGCGCGGCCGGATCCTCGACGGGATCGACCTGCTGGGCGACGACTACGGAGCGCTTGCGAAAACGAAGCCGGACGACTCGACCCGGCTCGAGCGTCACGGCACCGAGATGGCCGGGCTGCTCGTTGGAGCCGGTGGGCCGGCGGGGGTGACGGGCGTGGCGACGGGAGCTTCGGTCCTCCCGATCCGTGTGGCGGGCTGGCAGCGCGATCTCACTGGAGGCACTGCCGTCTACGCCCGCACCGATCAGCTGATCGCCGGGCTCGAGCGTGCGGTCGACCCGAACCAGGACGGCGATGCGCACGACGCGGCTCGCATCGCTCTCGTGGCCCTCGCCGCACCGTACGCGGCGTTCACGAACGGACCGGATGCGAACGCGGTCGAGGGGGCCTTGCAGCTGGACACATTGGTCGTGGCGCCGGCGGGGAACGACGGTCCTGCGGCTGCCGGCTACGGCAACATCTCGTCGCCGGGGGCGGCGCCGGCTGCAGTAACGGTGGCCGCGGCGGATCTGCGGCGCCAGACCGAGGAGCTCAGAGTCGTCCTGCGCGCCGGCCTGGCCGTGCTCGTCAACCGCATGGTTCCGCTCGCGGGTGCCGTCCTGCCGGCGAAGGGTCGGGAACTGGAGCTGGCGGCTCCGGTCGTACGCGACAGCGACAAGTCCGGAGTGAACGGCTTCCGGGCGCCGGCGCCACTCGGCGCGTTCTTCGACAAGCGAGGGCGGAGCAAGGTCGCCGGGCGGGCCGCGCTCGTGCCGGCAGCGGACGACCCACAGAATGCGGTTCTGAACGCCGTCCGAGCCGGGGCGACGACCGTCGTGCTGTACGGCGGGGCTCTGCCGGCAGGCGGCCTCGGTCTCGACGAGAGCGTCCCGGTTCCCGTCGTCGCGATCCCGGACGACGCGGCCGCACGTGCCCTCGATGCGCTTCGTCAGGGACGCCGCGTGTCCATCTCGCTTGGTGTCTCGAGCCTGGCGGCCAATGGCTCCGAGCATTCGATAGCGCCCTTCTCGTCGCGCGGCCTGGCGTTCGACGGACGGGTGAAGCCGGATCTCGCGGCGCCTGGGGTTGCGCTCCTGACGTCCGACCCGGGCGAGAACGAGGACGGCTCTCCACGCTACGCAACGGTCAGCGGCTCGAGCGCGGCGGCCGCGACCGTCGCCGGCGCAGCCGCGCTGCTCGCCCAGGCTCGGCCCGCGCTGGGCGCGCGCGAGTTGCGGAGCCTGCTCGTCGGCTACGCGAGGCCGATGAGCGACGAATCCGTCCGCGCACAGGGGACGGGTCTCGTGGACATCGGAGCCTCCGCTGCCGGCGAGGTTGTTGCGACGCCCATCGATCTCGCGTTCGGGCGGGCCCGCGGTTCAGGCTGGCGCTCGGAGCAGACCGTGACCTTGCGGAACGTTTCGACGCGCGCGATGCGGCTCGTAGTCAAGACCCCCGAAGGCGGAGCCGCAGGGCTGCGGCTGACATCGTCCCGCCGCCAGGTGTTTCTGTGGCCGGGACAGTCCAAGTACGTGAAGCTGACCGCCGTCTTCCGCGGCCGGCCGGACAACAGCCCTGCCGCGGAGGGGGCAATCGCTTTCAGCGCGTCGGGAGGCACGCCCTTGCGCATTCCGTGGGCGATCACGTTCGGCAAGTCGGCCACGGGCCTCCTGTCCGGGCTGCGGCTCTCGGCGGACACCTTCAAGGCCTCCGACACAGCGCCGGCCGTCCTTGCCTTCCAGGCGGGGCGTGTGCTCGGCACGCGCGTCGGCTCGGCCGTCCAGCCGGTCTCGCGCCTCGACGTCGAGCTCGCTCGGCCCGACGGCACCTCGCTGGGCCTGCTCGTGCGCCTGCGCGACCTGCTCCCGGGGCGCTATGCCTTCGGGTTGACCGGCCGCGATCCCGACGGCCACGTCCTTCCGGCGGGCAAGTACGAGCTGCGGCTCCTTGCGGTCCCGTCCGAGGGAGCCCCGGCCACGCGCGCCGCCGTTCCGTTCACGATCAAGTAGTCAGACACGCATCACTGCTTATACTTCCGCCCGTTTGCGGCGATTTTTCGCGGCCAACGGACCAAGGAACCTCAATGACGACAGTCGAAGCCCCCGTATCTCACCTCCGCGAGAACCCGTACGACATCGCAAAAGACCAGCTGCGCCGGGTCGCGGAGCTGTTCGGAATCGACCAGCGGCTCGTCAACGTCCTCCAGGAGTGCAAGAAGGCGGTCGTCGTCTCGGCCCCGGTGACCATGGACGACGGCACGATCCACGCCTTCGAGGGCTACCGCGTCACGCACAACATCGCCCGCGGCCCGTCGAAGGGGGGCATCCGGTACCACCGTGACGTCACGCTCGACGAGGTCAAGGCGCTCGCGATGTGGATGACCTGGAAGTGCTCGCTGATGGGTATCCCGTTCGGCGGAGCGAAGGGCGGGGTGGTCTGCGATCCGAAGAAGCTTTCGCGCGGCGAGCTGGAGCGAATGACCCGCCGCTACACGACGGAGATCATCAACGAGATCGGCCCGGAGAAGGACATCCCGGCGCCGGACGTTGGCACCGATCCGACGGTGATGGCCTGGATCTTCGACACGTACTCGATGAACAAGGGCCATTCGGTGCTCGGGGTTGTGACCGGGAAACCGCTGAACGTTGGCGGCTCACTCGGCCGGCTTGAAGCCACGGCCCACGGTGCCCAGTACTGCATTCAGGAGGCGCTGCGCAAGCTCGAGATGTCGATGCAGGGGCTCCGTGTCGCGGTGCAGGGCTTCGGCAACGTCGGCAGCTACCTCGCCAAGTTTCTCGCCCAGGAAGGCGCGACGATCATCGCCATCTCCGATTCACGCACCGGGCTCTACAACCCGAACGGGATCGACGTCGAGGCCGCGATCGCCCACAAGCAGGAGACGGGAGCGCTCGAGGGGTTGCGCGGCGCCGAGCAGATCACGAACGAGGAGCTGTTGCTGCTCGATTGCGACGTGCTGGCGCCATGTGCCCTCGAGCAGGTGATCACGCGCGACAACGCTGACCAGATCAAGGCGAAGATCATCGCGGAGGGCGCGAACGGGCCGGTCACTCCCGCGGCGGACGAGATTCTCGACGAGAAGGGCGTGGTCGTCCTTCCGGATGCGCTCACCAACGCAGGCGGCGTGGTCGTCTCGTACTTCGAGTGGGTGCAGGGGCTCCAGGAGTACTTCTGGAAGGAAGCCGAAGTCAACTCGAAGCTGCGGGACATCGTGACGCGGGCTTTCAACGAGACGTGGCAATTGCACGAGCAGCGCAAGACGAGCGTGCGTCTCGCGGCGTACGGCCTGGCCGTCGGTCGCGTCGCGGAAGCGACGACGACACGGGGCATGTATCCCTAGGAAGACGCTCGTCCGGCTCTACCACGCAGAGGGCTGCCACCTCTGCGATCGGGCACGCTCGCAGGTGGCCGAGCTGCGGCTGGAGCTCGACTTCGAATTGGAGGAAGTCGCGATCGACGGCGACCCCGGGCTCGAGGCCGCGTACCGCGAATGGCTGCCGGTGGTCGAGATCGACGGGAAGCGCGCCTTCACGTACTACGTGCACGAAGACGCATTTCGGCGCAAGGTGGCACTGGGCACCACCGCCGGAAAAAGTTCGTGATGGCTCAACTTTTGCAACCCCATCGTGGTCGTAGAATGCCCCGCTGATGTCACAAACCGTTGACCAGCGGCCCGGCTCGAACGACCGTCTAGGGGTCGGCGTTGCAGGGCGGTTGAGCCGTTATCTCCAGGTCCTGACGCAGTCCAAGAAGATGGGGAAGGACCGGATCTCGTCCCAGGAGATCGCGGACTACACGAACATCAACGCGACCCAAATCCGCCGCGACCTGTCGACTTTCGGCAAGTTCGGCAAGCGCGGAGTCGGCTACAACATCGACTCGCTGCTGGGAGAGATCCGCAAGATCCTCCGGACGCAGGGCCAACACAACGTGGCTCTCGTCGGGGCAGGGCGACTGGGACAGGCGATCGCGAGCTCGCCGATCTTTGCCGAGCACGGGATCAACATCGCCGCCGTGTTCGACCGCGATCCTGAGAAGGTCGGGCGCGGGATCGGTTCCCTTTCGGTGACCGATTACCGTGAGCTGAACGATCGCGTTCGCGACAAGAACATCATCGTCGGGGTGCTCGCGGTGCCGGCTGACAGCGCTCAGGGCGCAGCCGACGAGCTCGTCGCCGCTGGCGTAAGGATCATCTTCAACTACTCCGAAGCCCTGCTCGACGTGCCAGGCGACGTGACCGTGCATACGTCGAACCCGGCCGTGGATCTGCTTCACGCGCTGTATTTCCACCTGACCTAACGCCGTCCGCACCGGACCCGGCCCCGCACCGCCTTGCCGGGCTCCTTCTGGTGTCAGACATCGAGGCGGCTCGGCACACGAGCGCGGAAAATCCGCAGCGCCATGCCGTTGCCGCACTTTTGTCAAGTTGTCTGACACCGTCACGAGAGTGCGTCGAAAGCGTGCCGAAAGTGTGACGTGAAACGCGAAGAGCCACGCCGAGGCGTTGCTTGCGACGCCGCCTAGAGGCCGTGCCGGCTTCGCCGGCGCGGCCGTCTGAACAGCCTTTGCCGCGGCACAAACGCGAAGAGCCCCGCGGGTAGCGGGGCTCTCCGATGAGACCGTCGCGGTGGCCGGGAGGCTAGTGCCGCACGATCTCGCAGCGAATGAGGATGTCGAACCGGTCAGCGCTGACGCGGTCGCGGCCGAGGCCGCACCGGATGATGTCGCGCTTGCCGTCCTTCGCCATGATGTTGTCGTTGCCGGCGCCGCCCGAGACGATGTCGTTGCCGGGCCCGCCGTTCAGGGTGTCGGCACCTGCGCCACCCTCGAGGACGTCGCTGCCTGCGCCGCCCTTCTCGGTGTCGTCGCCGTTGCCGCCCTGCTCGATGTCGTTGCCGGCGCCACCGTCCAGGGTGTCGCCGCCGAGACCGCCGAAGAGGCTGTCTCCACCGGTGTCGCCGAACAGCACGTCGTTGCCGGCGTCACCGAACTCCTTGTCGTTGCCGCCACGCCCGTGGATCTTGTCGTGGCCCTTGCCGCCGTGGACGACGTCGTTCCCGTTGCCGAGGTCGCCATCATCGTTACCGTCGCCGAGCTCTACCTCGTCGGCGCCGTCACCGCTGTCGACCGAGTCGTCGCCGTCGCCGGCGTTGATCGTGTCGTCGTTTTCGGTGCCGCTGATGTCGTCGTCGTTGGCGGTGCCCTCCTCACAAGTGCTGGGATCGTCATTCATGAAGCACCCGTCCGCGCAAGGGTCGTCGTTCATCAGGCACACGTCGTCGCCCGGGTCGCACGGATCGTCGGTCAAGCAGTCCGTGCCGGGATCCTCGACGCACGTCGGGTCGACGGTGGGATCGCACGTGGTGTCAACCGGCTCACAAGCATCGCTAACGCTCGGGTCGCACGGCGGGTCGCTCGGATCCGGACACGTCGGGTCGACGGTGGGATCGCAGGTCTGTAGCGTCGCGCCGCTCTTTGCTCCGTTGGGGGCCGCTGACGCGACCGCTGCACACGCGAACGCGAGAACCGCCGCGATTGCTGCGAGTCTGAGCGCGCGCGTGCCGTACTCCCTTAGCATCATTTCGAGGAAACTCCTTGTTGGATTGCCGCTGAGCCCATTTAGTCGGCGAGATCGGCCCGGCGCCGCGCGAATTTCCCTCGTTCAAGTGAACCACGACCGCTTTTAGGCCTGTGAAGTGAGAATTCTCCTCTGGCACGGCTATCTGCTCGGCGGCGCCACGGGCTCGAATGTGTACACACGCGCGCTCGCGCGCGAGTGGAGCCGGGCGGGCCACGAGGTGGTCGTGTTCTCGCAGGAACCGCATCCGGAGCGCTTCGACCTGGCCGGGGCAACCGTCGTGCGCCCCGAGTTGCCGAACCGCCTACTGCCCGTCTTCGTCCTCGACCGCTACGAGGGGCTCGAGGCCAGGTTGCTCCAGGAGTTCTCGCACGAAGAACGGGAGCGGTACGTGGCGGAGAACGCCGCCGCCCTCCGGGAGCATCTGCCCGCCGATCTCGTCTTCGCGAACCACGTCCTGATGGGCGGCGCCGTCGCCGCCGCGACCGGTGCGCGCTACGCGGTCAAGGCGCACGGGTCGGAGCTCGAGTACTCGCTGCGCGGAAGTCGCGAGCTGTCGGCGCTGGGAAAGGAAGCGCTCGCCAAAGCCGAGGCCGTCTTCGTCGGCTCAGGCCACATCCGCTCGGTGCTGGAGGAGGTCGTCGGACACGTCGACCGCGTCCACGAGGTGCCGCCCGGAGTCGACATCGACGAGTTCACTTCGAGACCGCGGGAAGAGGCTCTCGCGCAGCTGCTCGACGAATCCCGGAGCGACCTCGCCAACCCCGGCAACGTGAACGAGCGGCTTCCGGACGAAGGCAACGCCGAGCGGCTTGCTGCCTGGTTCCAGAGCGACGAGCCGACGGTCCTCTACTTCGGCAAGCTGCTCTACAACAAGGGTGTCCACGTCCTCTTCGAGGCGCTGCGCGAGACCGGAGCTCGCGCGGTGATCGTCGGGTTCGGCGACTACCGCCAACAGCTCGAGCAGATTGCCCCTCCGCGCACGCTGTTCACGGGCCCGCTCGAGCACCGTCACCTGGTGCACCTGATTCCGCTCTGCGAGGTAACGGTCGTGCCGTCCATTTTCCCCGAGGCCTTCGGGATGGTCGCCGCCGAGGCCGCCGCCGCAGGCTCACTGCCGCTGGTTGCCCGCCATTCGGGCCTCGCCGAGATCGCCGAGGGGCTCGAGCGCGAGTACCCGCCTGAACGGCGGGCGCTCACGAGCTTCGAGACCGGAGACGCACGTGATTTGGAGCACAAGCTCTCGGCCCTGCTCGCGCTGCCGCCGGAGGAGAGACAGGTGCTCACACGGGCTGCGCGTGACACCGTCGAGAAGCACTGGAGCTGGGCGACGATCGCAGACGGGCTCCTGCAACCCTTCAATTAATGTGGACGCATGGGTGACACTCAACGCCTGAGCCCGGAAGAGCAGATCCGCACGGCTCGCGAAGCCTTCGAGGACGGCACCGACTTCACGCTCGCCGTGGAGGAGGAATTCGCCGTGCTCGACCCGGAGACGCTCTCGCTCGTCAACCGCTTCGAGGAGCTCCAGGCCGCGGCGCAGGGCACGCCGCTCCAGGATCACCTCGTCGGCGAGTTGATTTCCTCCGAGGTCGAGGTGCGTACCGGCCGCTGCGAGAGCTTCGGCGACGCCGCAGCACTGCTCGAAGAGCGGCGCAAGCAGCTGCGGGGGCTCGCGGACGGACTGGGGATCGAGCTGGGGTCGATCGGGACGCACCCGTGGAGCCCGTGGCAGGAGCAGAAGATCATCGACACGCCCCACTACCGCCGGAACGACGAGCTCCTGCGCTACGTGGTCTGGCGGAACAACAGCTTCGGGATCCACGTGCACATCGGGATCCGCGGAGGCGACCGGGCGATCGCCGTCTGCAACGGGCTGCGGAACTACCTGCCTGAGCTGCTCGCGCTCTCGGCCAGCTCGCCGTTCGTGGAGGGCGTGTTCACCCATCTCCACTCTGCGCGGACCCAGATCTTCATCCGCATGTTCCCCCGCTGCGGCGTGCCCGACGCCTACGAAGGTTGGGACGGCTTCGAGCGCTACGTGCGCTGGCTCTACGACACGGGCTCGATCGACGAGCACACCCAGATGTGGTGGAGCGTGCGCCCTCACCTCGCCTTTCCGACCGTGGAGATCCGCATCTCCGACGCTCAGCCCGAGATGGCCGAGGCGCGCTCGCTCGCTGCGTTTTCGTACTCGCTTGCGGCGCGGATCGCGCGTGCCCACGACGAGGGCGAGCCCTTGCCCGATCACCCGCATCGCCTGATCGAGGAGAACTTCTGGCGGGCGATCCGCTACGGCCTCTCCGGTGACTTCATCGACCTCTCGACCGGCGAGACCCGGCCGACGCGCGTGCACCTGGAGCGCCTCATGGAGTGGGTTTCGCCGGTCGCCGAGGAGCTCGGCGCAGCGCAGTTCCTCAACGTCCCTGCCGCGAATTCCGCCGAGCGCCAGATTGCCCAACACGAGGAGGGTATGACGATGGAGGAGATCTACGCCGGCCACGTGCGGACGCGGGAGGCCGTCGGTGGCTGAGGACAAGCAGGCCGAGTCAAGCGCCGAGGAGCGCGAGCTCGTCGAGCAGCTGCAAGCCGAGCTGAAGCGGCTGAAGGTGTCCGATCTCCTACTCCAGACGCTCTACACGGTCTCGTCGCTCGGTTACCACCGGATGAGCGGCGAGGACAAGGACCTCGAGCAGGCGCGTCTGGCGATCGAGGCGCTCCGCGCTCTGCTCCCCGTGCTGGAAAGCTCCGTGCCCGAAGAAGCGCTGCGTGACTTCAACCAGGTCATGACGAACATGCAGGTCGCGTACGCGACGGCCGCGAGCGAGGAAAAGTCCTTGTAGCGAGCCTCGGGCCGTGCTAAGACCTAGCCGAGGAGGGGCACGCTGAAACCGACAACACGCATCGCCGCCGCAGTGGCACTCGTGGGCCTGGCTTTGGCCGCGGCGGAGCCCGGGACCGCGGTCGACGCCTGGTCGCTTAGCGCGACCGCACAGGGCGTTCACACCTACGTCTATTCGTGGACGGTCTCGAACTCCGTTACGGAGCCGAGCGTCAGCCTTCCCGCTGGAGGCGGTCACGACCTTTCGTACACGGTCACCGCACGCAGGGAGAAGACCGATGACGGCTACGGCGCAACCGTGCGGGGCTGCGCGCAAAACGCGGGCGCCGACCCGGCGCACGATGTCGTGCTGACGCTTCAGCTTCAGTCCGGCGCGTCGAGCGGCGGCCCGTTCACCGACGTCGACGGGGCATCGAACGAGTACTTGCTGGGCACGGTCGCCGCCGGAGCGGAGGAATGCCGCCAGGGGTTCTACGGCACGGACCCGGATTCGTACTTCCGCAATCAGGAGACGGTGACGTCGTCCGATGCGCCGTCGGCCTCTGCAACGAGCGCCGCGGTCCAGATCCCGGTCGCGCCCACGGGCTCGTTCGACGGACAGGCCTCCGTGTCCAATGCGCTTACCTCATGCCCCGCCGGGCTCACGTGCGGCCCACCGAGCGTGACCTTCCCGCACACGGTTCCGTCCACGGATCCCGGCCTCACGACCGACCCGTATGACGAGCCCCCGATCACGTACACGCGGCACATCGTGGCGCCGAGCTGCGGGAGCGCCTCCGGGGTCGTCACAGACGAGGTGACGCTCACCGAGCTCGACAGCGGAGCGAGCGAGGGGCGGACGGCGGAGGCCAGCACCTCGGTGACGACCGCTCCGCATTCGTGTCCTCCTCCACCGCCGCCCCCGCCGCCCCCGCCGCTCTTCTTGCTGCTGCTGCAGCCACTCAGCGTCAGGGCGAGTACGGCCAGACCAGCCACGGCTATGCGAGTTCGTTTTGATCGCAACGTCATCATTCCTTCAATCTCCGGCACGAGTCCGGGTATCAGCGGGCTTGACGGACACCGTAGCCAGCACAGCCCAGCCCGCAAGACCCGGGCAGGCACACCGTGAATCGTCATCGGATCGTTGCCTGCTCGGCTGCAGACCGAATACTCACACGCCCGGCCGATCCCGGCAACCGCGCGAATCCGCCACGTTGGCGCCCCTCGTTCGTCACAATGCGCCATGTCACGCTGAACCATGTGATCGCCAGTCCCCCCGCGGCAGACACCCCGGTGCCGGCGACCGTCGCGCGCGTCGCCGGGGACCGTCCCATCCGGCTACCGGCTGTTGTGGGACGCCGCGCTCTGATCGT
>JALYTD010000084.1 GCA_030854475.1 Actinomycetota bacterium | reverse complement strand
ACGGTGTCGGAGTTCGGCTTCATCCAGACGCCGTACCGGGTGGTCAAGAGCGGCAAGGTGACGGACGAGATCATCTATCTCGACGCCGCCGAGGCGTCGACGTACCCGCGCGAGCCCGTCGCCGAGCACCTCGACGAGTACGAGCACTTCGGCAACCGCCGCCTGCGGACCGTCGGCGAGCTGATCCAGGAGGCCTTCCGGATCGGGCTCTACCGGATGGAGCGCGTCGTGCGCGAGCGCCTCACCACCGAGGACGCCGACACGATCACGCCCCAGACGATCATCAACATCCGCCCGGTCGTCGCCGCGCTGAAGGAGTTCTTCGGCTCCTCGCAGCTCTCGCAGTTCATGGACCAGACGAACTCCCTGTCGGGCCTGACGCACCGGCGCCGCCTGAGCGCCCTCGGCGCCGGCGGCCTGACGCGCGAGCGCGCGCCGATCGAGGTGCGCGACGTGCACCCGACGCACTACGGCCGCATGTGCCCGATCGAGACGCCCGAAGGCCCGAACATCGGCCTGATCGGCTCCCTCGCCTCGATGGCGACGGTGTCGGAGTTCGGCTTCATCCAGACGCCGTACCGGGTGGTCAAGAGCGGCAAGGTGACGGACGAGATCATCTATCTCGACGCCGCCGAGGAGGCGCAGTACACGATCGCTCAGGCCTCGGCACTGCTCGATGACAAGACGGGCAAGTTCGTTGACGACCAGGTGCTCTGCCGTTCCCGCGAAGGCGAGGCGGTCACGGCACGCCCGCAGGACGTCGACTACATGGACGTCGCGCCGGCGCAGATCGTCTCGGTCGCCACCGCGCTGATCCCCTTCCTGGAGCACAACGACGCCAACCGCGCGCTGATGGGCGCGAACATGCAGCGGCAGGCCGTGCCACTGATGATCACGCAGGCGCCGCTGATCGGCACCGGCCTGGAGTACCGGGCCGCGATCGACACCGGCGACGTGATCCTGGCCGACGAGGCTGGGACGGTTGCTGACGTCAGCGCCGACCACATCACGGTCGAGACGAAGGGCGGCAAGCACGAGTACCCGCTGACGAAGTTCATGCGGTCGAACCAGGGCACGCTGATCCACCAGAAGCCGATCGTCGGGCTCGGCGACCGGGTCAAGGCGGAGCAGGTGCTCGCGGACGGGAGCTCCACGGACCAGGGCGAGCTCGCGCTCGGCGCAAACCTGCTGGTCGCGTTCATGCCGTTCGAGGGCTACAACTTCGAGGACGCGATCGTCATCTCGGAGCGCCTGGTCAAGGACGACGTGCTCTCGTCGATCCACATCCACGAGTACGAGATCGACGCGCGCTCCACGAAGCTCGGCGACGAGGAGATCACGCGCGACATCCCGAACCGCTCGGAGGAGTCGCTTAAGGACCTCGACGAGCGCGGCGTCGTTCGTATCGGCGCCGAGGTCGGCTCTGGCGACCTCCTCGTCGGCAAGGTGACGCCAAAGGGCGAAACCGAGTTGACGGCCGAGGAGAAGCTGATCCGCGCGATCTTCAAGGAGAAGGCGCGCGAGGTCCGCGACACGTCGCTCAAGGTCCCGCACGGCGAGGGCGGCAAGGTGATCGACGTCAAGACTTTCTCGCGTGACGCCGGTGACGACCTGTCACCCGGCGTGAACGAGCTCGTGCGCGTGTACGTGGCCAAGAAGCGCAAGATCGCCGAGGGCGACAAGCTCGCAGGACGCCACGGCAACAAGGGCGTGATCGCGCGGATCGTCCCCGACGAGGACATGCCGTTCCTCGAGGATGGAACACCGGTCGACGTCGTCCTGAACCCGCTCGGCGTGCCGAGCCGGATGAACATCGGCCAGATTCTCGAGACCCACCTCGGGTGGGCGGCCGCCAACGGCGTCTTCGCCGGGAACGGAGACGGCGAAGAGGAGGCTGCGATTCCGATCAACGGCAACGGCGGGCATCCGATCGCTTCGCCGGTGTTCGACGGTGCGACCGAGGCCGACGTGGACGAGGCCCTGATCGAGTGGGTGAGGCAGAACCCTGACTCGCCGATCAAGTTCGTGGTCGACGAGAAGCGGCCTGAAGGTCGCCGCTGCTCGGGCAAGGTTCGTCTCTTCAACGGCAAGACCGGCGCGCCGTACGAGCAGAAAATCACGGTCGGCTACATGTACATCCTGAAGCTGCTCCACCTCGTCGACGACAAGATCCACGCGCGCTCGACGGGCCCGTACTCGCTCGTCACCCAGCAGCCGCTGGGCGGCAAGGCGCAGTTCGGCGGACAGCGGTTCGGTGAGATGGAGGTCTGGGCGCTCGAGGCTTACGGCGCGGCTTACACGCTGCAGGAGATGCTGACGATCAAGTCCGACGACACCGTCGGCCGCGTGAAGGCCTACGAGGCGATCGTCAAGGGCGAGAACATCGCCGAGCCGGCGATCCCCGAGTCCTTCAAGGTGCTGCTGAAGGAGATGCAGTCCCTCGCACTCGACGTGCATGTGCTCTCGGACGAGGGCACCGAGGTCGAGGTGCGCGAGGAGGACGACGAGCTGCTCCGCGCCGCGGAGGAGCTCGGCATCGACCTCTCGCCGGGGTCGCTCCGGGCAGCGGCGAGGCAGCCGAGCGCGGAGGAGGCCGAAGAGGGCCAGGAACGCGTCGACAAGGACGGCGAGCTGACTCTGCCGGCCGACGAGGCGCTCACCGACCTCTCGGACGTGGAGGTCGCTCCGGAGGAGGCGGCGAGCAAGGAAGCAGACGAACAGACGGGCCCGCTGGGCGAAAAAGTAGACGTTGAGGCAGAGGACAACTAGCGCTCCTGAAATGACGCGCGAACTGAACCACTAAGAAGACTGGAGACACGCGCAAGTGATCGACATCAACACGTTTGACGCAATCAAGATCGGGCTCGCGTCGTCGAAGCAGATTCGCGAGTGGTCCTCCGGCGAGGTCACGAAGCCGGAGACGATCAACTACCGAACGCTCAAGCCCGAGCGGGACGGTCTCTTCTGCGAGCGCATCTTCGGTCCGACCAAGGACTGGGAGTGCTACTGCGGCAAGTACAAGCGCGTCCGCTACAAGGGCATCATCTGCGAGCGCTGCGGCGTCGAGGTCACGCGCCAGAAGGTGCGCCGCGAGCGCATGGGTCACATCGACCTCGCCGCGCCCGTCTCGCACATCTGGTTCTTCAAGGGCGTCCCGAGCCGGATCGGCTACTTGCTCGACATCGCGCCGCGCGAGCTGGAGAAGGTTCTCTATTTCGCCGCGTCAATCGTCACGTCGGTCGACAACGACGCACGCAAGAAGGACCTGAACGACCTCGAGGACAAGGTCAAGGCCGAGTCCGAGCAGATCTACGTCGACCGCGACGAGCAGCTCGCCGCGCTCGAGGACCGGCTGAAGCGGCGCCGGGAGTACTTCACCAAGGGCAAGGAGCGGAACTTCGACGAGGACGACGACTTCTGGGCCCGCGGCCTGTCGAACTGGGCCGAGGAGCAGGGCGTCCCGACGCTCGAGGAAGTCCGGGAGCTCGTCGGCGGCCTGTTCGTCGAGGTGGCGCCGAACATCACGACCGAGGACTCGAAGAAGCTGCGCGAGACGGTCCGGAACGCGGCGATCCGCGACGATCGCAAGCTCGCCCCGCGTGAGCTCGAGCTGGTGGGCAACGTCGCCGTCGCGATCCGCGAGGCCCTCGCCCCGCTCTACAAGGAGCTCGCGAAGGCGACCGGCTCGAAGAAGGGCGCGGTCACCAAACACATCAACCGTGTGCTCGACGCCCTGCTCGCGAAGAAGGGCAAGGTGCACGAGGACGACCAGGAGCTCGTCAAGGACATCGACACGAAGCAGCTCGAGAAGGCCCGCGACCTGGGCAAGGGTCTGCTGCGGGAGACGCTCGAGACTGCCGAGCCCACGGCGAGCGCGGACGAGGTCCGGGAGCTTGCCGGCGATCTCTGCCTGCGCACCGACGGGAAGATCCAGAAGGAGGACTTCGACGCGGTCGTCCAGTGGCTCGTGAAGGTGCGCGAGGCCTACCAGGACATCGAGTCGCGCAAGGAGGACACCAAGGAAGCGGGCGACGACTCGGTCCGGCGACTCGAGGAGACCTGGGAGCTCTTCAAGGAGCTCGAGCCGAAGCAGATCATCAACGACGAGCAGCTCTTCCGGGAGCTGAAGGACCGTTTCGGCTCGCCGTACGGCTTTGGCGTCTATTTCCAGGGCGGGATGGGTGCGGAGTCGATCCGCGAGCTGTTGAAGGCGCTCGACCTGAACGCCGAGGCGAAGCTGCTGCGCGAGACGATCAAGACGTCGAAGGGCCAGAAGCAGGCCCGGTCGATCAAGCGGCTGAAGGTCGTGAGCGCTTTCGTGACCTCCGACAACCGGCCCGAATGGATGATCCTCGAGGCCGTGCCGGTGATTCCGCCGGAGCTGCGCCCGATGGTGCAGCTCGACGGTGGCCGGTTCGCGACGAGCGACCTGAACGACCTCTACCGCCGGGTGATCAACCGGAACAACCGCCTCAAGCGGCTCCAGGAGCTCAACGCGCCGGACATCATCATCCGCAACGAGAAGCGGATGCTCCAGGAGGCCGTCGACGCGCTGTTCGACAACGGCCGCCGCGGGCGCCCGGTCACCGGCCCGGGCAACCGGCCGCTGAAGTCCCTGAGCGACATGCTCAAGGGCAAGCAGGGTCGCTTCCGCCAGAACCTGCTCGGCAAGCGCGTCGACTACTCGGGCCGCTCGGTCATCGTGTCCGGCCCGTCGCTGCGCCTGCACCAGTGCGGCCTGCCGAAGATCATGGCGCTCG
>JALYTD010000073.1 GCA_030854475.1 Actinomycetota bacterium | reverse complement strand
CGGGTGCGGCGACCGACAACGCGCCTGACCACGCTCTCATCGCGGCAGCCCTCGAAGTTGCAGAGCGAGTAGAAGAGGAGCGCCCTTCCGTCCCCCGCCATCGGGAGCGGGGGCTCATAGGCGTATGCCGGATCGCTCGTCTCGCGCTCCATAGCGTTGCCCTTGAGCAGCTGGGCGCCCCGGTTGCCGAGGCTGGCGGTGAAGAAGTCGATGTCGGCCTCGGTGTTGCCGACCGCTGAAAGGGCCTGCCACACGACCTTCGTCCCGGCGACGGCGATCGAGCCCAGGGCCGTGAGCTCCTGGCAGCTCCGGCCGCGGCGGGAGCCCAGGTAGACGGGCCGGCGGCCAGGCAGGGTCAGCATCTGAACCTGGCGCCCGCAGCGCGCGGACGGGTTGATCCAGGCGATGTGCCTGCCGTCCTGCGCGAGCGCCTCGACGACGCCGGGGGTCGTCGCAATCGTCCGCGGCGCGGCCGCTCGCACTGCGGGCCGCGCGGCGGCTGTGGCGCCCACGACGAGGGTGAGAGCAACGGTGATCGGAAGACCCCGAAACACGCAACGAGTATCGCTCGGAGTCCCGCGCTGTTCAAACCCTGCTAGATAATCGCTTGCCAGCAGTGGCTGTTCAGGAACACAAGGCGGTGCCGGAACCTCAGGCAGGCGCCGCCGATTCGCCGGACGTCCGCCTGGTCTCGGTGCGCAAGCGCTACGGCGACGTGGTCGCCGTGGACGGCGTCGATCTCGAGGTCGAGAGCGGGGAGTTCTTCACGATGCTCGGCCCCTCCGGCTCGGGGAAGACGACGACGCTCCGGCTGATCGGCGGCTTCGAGCAGCCTGACGAGGGCCGGATCGAGCTCGGCGGCCAGGACGTGACTCACGTGCCGCCGTACGCGCGCGACGTGAACACCGTATTCCAGGACTACGCGCTGTTCCCGCACATGACCGTGGCTGAGAACATCGCCTACGGCCTGCGCGTCAAGGGCGTCGCGAAACGCGAGCGCCAGGGCAGGGTGGAGGAGACGCTGAAGATCGTTCGCCTGCCCGGTCTCGGCGACCGCAAGCCGGCCCAGCTCTCGGGCGGCCAGCGCCAGCGGGTTGCGCTCGCTCGGGCGATCGTGAACAGCCCGCGCGTCCTGTTGCTCGACGAGCCACTCGGGGCGCTCGACCTGAAGCTCCGCCAGGAGATGCAGATCGAGCTCAAGCGGATCCAGCGCGCGGTGCGCGAGACCGGGATCACGTTCGTCTACGTCACGCACGACCAGGAGGAGGCGCTGACGATAAGCGACCGGATCGCTGTCTTCAACCGCGGCCGGATCGAGCAGATCGGAACCCCGGCGGAGGTGTACGAGCGGCCCGCCAGCGAGTTCGTGGCCGGCTTCGTCGGCGTTTCGAACGTGATCGAGCGTAACGGACGCACGCTCACGGTCCGTCCTGAGAAGATCCGCCTGTCCGCAGACGGAGCCGAGACGGCGTCCGGCTCCCATGTCGAGAGCGGCCGAGTCAAGGACGTGGTCTATATCGGAATGGTCACCCGCTACATCATCGAGCTGGATCAAGGGGGCGAGCTCGTCGTCGTCCGTCAAAATCTCGAGACCTCGTCCACCGAGGCTCTCGACGCCCGTGGGCGTAGGGTCGTCCTCGAGTGGCGCCCAGAGCACGCACTTGAAATCGATCGGGGAGAAACGGAGGCAAGTACATGAAGCAGGCGCGAAAGCGCATTGTCGGCTGGGCGGCACTCGCCCTGATGACGGCCGCGCTCGCCGTGCTGGCTGCAGGCTGTGGCGGCGGAGGAGGCGGCGGAGGCGGAAGCAAGAGCGCCACGCAGATCAAGGGCCTTGGCGCCAACCTCGGCGAGATCAAGAGCAAGGCCAAAAAGGAAGGGCAGGTCAACCTGATCATCTGGGCCGGCTATGCCGACCCCGCGTGGACGAAACCGTTCACTCAGGCGTCGGGTTGCGCCGTCAAGACGAAAGACGGCGCCACCTCCGACGACATGATCGACCTGATCTCGTCGGGCCAGTACGACGGCGTATCCGCGTCTGGCAACGCCAGTGTGCGGCTGATGAAGCGCAAGGACGTCGCTCCCATCGACACCAAGCTGACCCCGAACTTCGCGGACGTTCAGGAGGGGATCAAGAATCAGTCGTACAACAGCAAGGGCGGCAAGCCCTACGGGGTTCCGCACGGGCGAGGCCCGAACCTGCTGGCCTTCCGCACCGACGTCGTCCCGGCGAGCACGAACAGCTGGGACGTGATCTGGGACAAGGCCGCCCCCTACAAGGGCAAGCTCTCGATCTACGACGATTCGATTTTCATTGCGGATGCGGCCGTCTACCTGAAGGCGACCCGGCCCGACCTGAAGATCACGAATCCGTACGAGCTGGATGACAAGCAGTTCAAGGCAGCGGTCGCCCTGCTGAAGCAGCAGGCCCCGAACGTGGGCGAGTACTGGCCGGGCGACGTGGCCAAGCAGGTGCAGTCGTTCACGAACAAGAACAGCGTCGTTGGCACGACCTGGCCGTACCAGGTCAACCTGCTCGCGGCCGCGAAGCCGCCCGTGCCCGTAAAGGCGATCAAGCCGAAAGAGGGCACCACCGGGTGGTCGGACACCTGGATGATCTATGCGAAGGCGAAGCACCCGAACTGCATGTACCTGTGGATGGACTACATCATCTCGCCGAGCGCCCAGGCCAAGGTGGCCGAGGGCTTCGGTGAGGCGCCGGTCAACGCCAAGGCGTGTGCGCTCACCGTCGACAAGAACCACTGCACCGCGTTCCACGCGGAGGACGAGGCGTGGTGGAAAGACGTCTACTACTGGACGACGCCGACGAAGAGCTGCGGCGACGACCGGGGAAGCGTCTGCAAGACCCAGGAGGACTGGAAGGCCGCCTGGACCGAGATACGGGGGTAATTGACCTCGATCGGTTACCGAGAGCCGT
>JALYTD010000035.1 GCA_030854475.1 Actinomycetota bacterium | reverse complement strand
GCGAAGACGTGGGCTCGGGCGAACCGAGGGCTCGCGTCAGGAACTCCGGCGCCGAGGCGCCGCCGCCGAGCCCGGCGAGCTGGAAGGCAGCGAGCGTCGCTGCGGCGAGAAACGCGAGCGCGACGGCGAGGGGAACGGGCGAGGCGAGCACAGCGAAGCCGAAGCGCCCAGTAGTCGCAGGGACGCTTCCGGAACGCCGCAGTTCGGGGAAGCTCGCCATTTGGTGACCGTTCCTGCTCGCGCGCATGTGCGCGAGGAGTTGCTGCGTTCATCGGCCTTGACTGGCGAGTCAAAGAGGGGTTTCGCCTTTCAAAAAGCCAATTCGGGCCAAAGATCACTCCAACGGGGGAGTCCGTTTTGAGACGTCTCGCACGAGACCGAGAAAGTCTTGTCAAAAGACGCCAAAACGCCCCCAGCCGCTGACTTTTCGCTGCGCGAAAATCTCGGTCCGAGAGTGCGCGAAAAGACCCGTCCGAGGTCACCCGGGCGGCCTGGCCTAGAATCATCTCGTGGCCACGACCGAGGACCGACCGGGGGTCGAGAACGGCACGGGCGAGTGGCGGCACGAGCTGTACGAGGCCGTGCCCGAGCGTCAGGGCGAGCTCTTCTCGACCATCTCCGGGCTCGAGAACGAGCCGTTGTATTCGCCCGACAACGTCGCCGTCGACCACGACCGCGATCTCGGCTATCCGGGGGTCTATCCGTTCACGCGCGGCGTCTACCCCTCGATGTACCGAGGCCGCCTCTGGACGATGCGCCAGTTTGCCGGCTTCGGCACTGCGGAGGAGACCAACGAGCGCTTCCGCTACTTGCTCGACCACGGGCAGACGGGCCTCTCGACTGCGTTCGACATGCCCACGCTGATGGGCTACGACTCGGACCATCCCCGCTCGCTCGGCGAGGTCGGCCGCGAGGGAGTCGCGATCGACTCGCTCGCGGACATGGAGACGCTCTTCGGAGGCATCCCGCTCGGCGAGGTCTCGACCTCGATGACGATCAACGCGCCGGCGGCGATGCTGCTGGCGTTCTACGTCTGCGTTGGTGAGCAGCAGGGTGCGGCGCGCGCGGACCTACGCGGGACGATCCAGACCGACATCCTCAAGGAGTACATCGCCCAGAAGGAGTGGATCTTCCCACCCGAGCCGTCGATGCGGCTCGTCACGGACATGGTCGAGTTCTGCTCCGACGAGCTGCCGCGCTGGCACCCGATCTCGATCTCCGGGTACCACATCCGCGAGGCGGGCTCGAACGCCGTGCAGGAGCTTGCCTTCACGCTGGCGAACGGCTTCGCGTACGTCGACGCGGCCGTCGAGCGCGGTCTGGACGTCGATGATTTCGCCCCGCGCCTCTCGTTCTTCTTCAACGCCCACCTCGACTTCTTCGAGGAGATCGCGAAGTACCGCGCCGCTCGCCGCATCTGGGCGCGCGAGCTGCGCGAGCGCTACGGCGCGAAGAATCCTCGCTCGTGGCTGATGCGCTTCCACACGCAGACCGCAGGCGTCTCGCTGACAGCGCAGCAACCAGAGGTGAACATCGTGCGAACGGCCCTCGAGGCTCTCGCCGCCGTGCTCGGCGGGACGCAGTCGCTGCACACGAACTCGTTCGACGAGGCGCTCGCGCTGCCGACCGAGAACGCAGTCCGGCTCGCCTTGCGCACGCAGCAGGTGATCGCCCACGAGACGGGAGTCGTGAACACGATCGATCCGCTCGGCGGCTCCTACTACCTCGAGGACCTGACCACCAGGCTCGAGGCCGAGGCATACGACTACTTCGCCCGGATCGAGAAGCTCGGCGGCGTGATCCCGGCGATCAAGGACAACTTCTTCCAGCGCGAGATCGCCGATGCGTCGTTCCGGTACCAATCGGAGGTCGAGGCGCGGCAGCGTGTGATCGTCGGCGTCAACCGCTACGAACTCGACGACGAGCCGGCGGTAGACATCCTGCGCATCGACCCCACGCTCGAGGGGAAGCAGATCGAGCGCGTGCAAGCCGTACGCGCCGGCCGGGATTCCCCGCGCGTCGAGTCGGCGCTCGCAGAGCTCAAGGCGGCAGCCGCGCGCGAGGACGTTAACCTCATGCCGCTGATCGTCGTGGCCTCGCGCGCCTACGTCACCCTCGGTGAGATGTGCGACGGCCTGCGCGAGGTGTGGGGCATCTGGCGGGAGACGCCGGTCTTCTAACCTTCGAAGCGTCGTGGCGTCTAACCGACAAGGGATGAGTGCGCTCCAAGGGATCCTGGCCTCGCCGAAGGTCAACCGTTACCTGCCGTGGGCGGCGGGTTTCATGCTGCTCGCCGGGGTCGCCGCCTTCTTGATCGCCTACGTCGGTAACTCGGTGAACACCAACGAGAGGGTCTCGAACGAGCCGGCGCAGACCGAGCAGAGCCTCGGCAAGGCGATCGCGTTGCCGGAGGCCGCGATGAGGGTCGCCGCTCAGTTCATCGACGCCGGTGTCCGCGGCAACAATCCTCAGCTCGCATACAGGCTGAGCGGCCCGGACATTCGCGGGGAGTACAGCTCGCTTGCGCAGTGGATGCGCGATTGGAACAACCCGAACCTCGGCGTGCCGATCACGCCTTACCCCGCGGCCGCCGGCGGGAGGATCAAGATCGACTACGCGCGCGAGCGCCAGATCCAGCTCAAGCTCTACCTCTCGCCTCGGAAGGGCGTGAACATGAAATCCCAGGCGTTCATCATGGTGCTCGACCGCAAGGGCACCGGCCCGAACGCCCCGTGGATCGTCGGGGGATGGCAGACCTACGCGCCACCGGCCATTCCCTCTCAGCACTAGCGGGAGCGAGGAGACAGCGGGCCGGGCTCTGGAAAGCGCGGCCTTGGGCCGTAAGCTAGGTTCATGCGGTTTCGGCCGGAGTCGCCCCGAAAGAGACGACGCCTCGCGTGGGCGAGCGTCGTTTTGGCGGC
This sequence comes from Actinomycetota bacterium, assembly GCA_030854475.1. Lineage (GTDB taxonomy): Bacteria > Actinomycetota > Thermoleophilia > Gaiellales > Gaiellaceae > JALYTD01. The sequence goes on along the minus strand of JALYTD010000035.1, from coordinate 82,585 downwards.
CGGCCTCGCGGTTGCTCTCTCGGTCGCCTTCCTGCGGAACACAGCGCCCGCGCACGAGAAGCTCACCGCTGGAGCGCCGAGCGTCGACCGGCAACCGGCGTCGGTGCGGGTGAGCCGCCGGGATCGTACCTCCGCCCTTGCCACCACCAGCGCGTTCCTTCATGCCGCCGTTCTGGGCCAGGACCCGGCTCGCGCGTACGAGCTCAGCGGCCCCGAGATTCGACAAGGCGAGACGCTCGCGCAATGGAAGCACGACTGGCGCGATCCGAACACCGGAGTGCCCGTATCGCCTTACCACTTCCGAGAGGTCAGGGTGAAGCCCGACTACTCGTATCGGAACCGGATGGGCTTCCAGCTGGCGCTGTACCCGGACAAAACCGAGCGCCAGCGCGCCATGGTCTTTCTCATCGATCTCGCGCGACAGAGCCGGGGCAAGGCCTGGCACGTCTCGTCCTTCGTTCCGGCGTCCTCGCCGGTCGGACAGCGGCCGGTCGCCGGGCGAAGCGGTTTCGCCCTCAACGTCACGGCGAGTGGCGAGAAGACGCTCAGCGCTCTTTGGCTGTTCGTTCCGCTCTCGGTCCTGTCGCTGATCGTGCTCGTCCCGGTCTGGCTCGGCATCCGCGGCTACGTCCGCGGCCGGCGCGCGATGCGCGCGTACAAGAACGGGCCGCCGCTGCGGCCGCTGAGCTAGTTAGGAGACCTCGATCTCCAGGCCGTCGCTCGCCTGCTCGAGCTGGTCGTCCTCGAGCGGCCGCTCGAACGGCCTGTGGGTGAGGAGCAGGCGTTTGGCCCCGGACGTCTCGAACGCCTCGACTGCCTCGCCGGCTGCGAGGTGTCCACGCGTGCCGCCTTCGGGATTCGGCTGCAAGAGCGTCGCTTCGCAGACGAACAGGTCCGCATCCCGAGCGAGCTCGGGCAGGGCCTCGCTCGGGCCGGAATCGCCGGAGTAGGCGATCGTCGTCGTGTTGGCCGAAGTGCGGAAGCCGAAGGCGAGCAGCTCGTAGTGGAGAACCCGCCGCGGAGTGATCTCGTAGCCCGCCGCCTGGAAGGGCTCAGCGTCTCGATACTCGTGAAGCTCGAAAGTGTTCTCGAACATGTCGCGCCGCCCGAGCCGCTCGCCGATCTCGCCGAGCATCTCTTTCCCGCCGGGTGGGATCCACAGCTCGGCGCGCTTGGCCTCTACGCCGGGTCCGAACGCCTGGCCCCAGACCCACGGGACGAGGTCTCCCCAGTGGTCGAGGTGCCAGTGGGTGATCGCGATCGCGTCGACCTCCGGCCAGGGCTCGCGCTCCCGCAGCTTGGCGAGCACCCCCGGCCCGCAGTCCAGGAGGAGTCGCCCCGGGCCCTCGAGCAGGTACCCAGACTGCGCTCCGCCGGGGTTAGGCCAGGCGGGCGAGCAACCAGCGACCGTTAATTTCACGCTAGCGTCACGCTCATATACTTGCCTCCCGTGGCGCGCAAGATCCGAGTCGTCATCGCCAAACCCGGTCTCGACGGACACGATCGCGGCGCGAAGATCATCGCACGCGCCCTTCGTGACGCGGGCATGGAAGTCATCTACACCGGTCTCCACCAGACCCCGGAGCAGATCGTCGAGACCGCGATCCAGGAAGATGCCGACGCCGTCGGGATCTCGATCCTCTCCGGCGCGCACATGACTCTCGTGCCGAGAATCCTCGACGGCCTCAAGGAGAACAGCGCCGAGGACGTGCTCGTCGTCGTGGGCGGGACGATCCCGGCGGACGACGCAACGGAGCTAAAGGGGCAGGGCGTCGCAGAGGTGTTCACGCCGGGCGCTCCGACCTCGGAGATCGTCGATTTCCTCAAGGACAAGGTGCCGGCCTGAGCGTCGACGCGTCTCACGATGGTGCGGTCGCCGTTGTCACGATCGACCGGCAGGAAGCGCTGAACGCGCTCGACGTCGCCACGTTGACCGAGCTGCGCGACCGGCTCCGGGAGTTCGCGGACGACGCGGAGACGCGCGTGGTCGTGCTCACGGGGGCCGGCGAGAAAGCCTTTGTCGCAGGCGCGGACATCAAGTACATGTCCGCGCTCTCGGTCGACGACGCGAAGCAGTGGGGTGCGCTCGGGCACGAGGTCGGCAGTCTGCTCGAGACGATGCCGACGCCGACGATCGCCGCCGTCAACGGCTTCGCACTCGGCGGGGGCTGCGAGCTCGCGCTTGCCTGCGACCTGCGCTACGTGGCGCGAACCGCGAAGCTCGGCCAGCCGGAGGTCAATCTCGGGATCATCCCGGGCTGGGGCGGAACGCAGCGCCTGGCACGGGCGACGACCCTCGGCTATGCGAAGGAGCTGATCTTCACCGGACGCGTCGTCGGCGCCGAGGAGGCGGAGCGTCGCGGGCTCGTCAATGCGGTGTTCGAGCCGGCCGAGCTGATGGCCGAGACGATGAAGATCGCGACGCTGATCGCGTCGAAGAGCCCGGTGGCGCTCGCCGCAGCGAAGGAAGCTTGCAACCGGGCGCTCCAGGGCGACCACGGCGGCAACCTCGACGACGAGAGCAACCGCTTCGGTGAGCTGTTCGCCTCCGAGGACGCAAAAGAGGGCATGGCCGCCTTCGTCGAGAAGCGCGACCCGAGTTTCGTAGGCCGTTAGCGGGAGGGCCTCGTCAAGACGGCGAGTGCGACCTCGAGCGCCAGGTCGTCGCCCTGCTGCATCGCGTGGCTCGTCGGCTGGGGGAGCGTCCAGATCTTGACCCGCTGGCCTTTCTTCGAAGCGTCGAGTCGTGCAGCTCGCGCGCGGTGGCCCTTCACGTCCACGCTCTGAACGGTCGCGGAGCTCGCCTCGAGAACGAGCGGACGGCGGAGCCTCGACGTGTGCTGGCCCATCGGGTAAGTCCGCACGTCGTTGACCAGGATGCGCAGATTGCCGAACTCGTTCGCCTCCAGCACGGTGCCCTTGAGCGCGAGATAGACGACCGTGTCCGGCGGAGCGGCGTAGAGAAGATGCGTCGCCGTTCGCAGCCAGCGATAGGGACTGACAGCGTGGCCGCCGCCGGGGTGCAGCTCGAAGTGCAGGTGGGGCTGGATGCCGTTGGCGTCGCCCGAGTCCCCGACGAACCCGACCGGCTGTCCCGCCGCGACCCTGGAGCCGCTGCGGAGCCCCTTCGCGTACGCCGTGCCGGGCACGCACCGCCCACGGTTGTCGTTCCCGCGGCCGAGGTCGTTGTTTAGGTGGATGTAGTAGTAGGTCGTGCCGCTGGCGCCGTAGAGGTAGAGCATGCAGCCGGCCGCCGACGAGCTCGTCCAGAACTTGACCCGGCCGGGCTCCACGGCGAGCGCGAGGGCCTTCCGCGATGCCATGATGTCGTTCCCCTGGTGACGGCCCTGGGGGCGGGGTGCGCCGAAGTCGTCGGTGTACTGCGCGTGTCCGAGGACCGGGAAGACGATCTTCTTCGGCGGCTGACGGGGGCGCGCGGCCGCGAGGCCTGCAAGGCCTAGCAACAGAAGAAGCACAAGAGCTCCTCGGGCTATCGTCCGGTGGCGTCTCATGGGGGGGCTGGCGCTCCGGTTCGCGCTCGAAGGGCCAGACCCTAGCAACGTTTTCGGCTGACGGCTGGTCGGTAGAGTCCGCGCCGCGATGAAGATCGCTGTTTGCGCCAAGTTCGTCCCGGAAGCGACTGCCGTCAAGCGGATCGACCCGCAGTCCAAGCGCCTAGACCGTTCCGGTGAGGGGACGCTGAACGCCTTCGACGTCCATGCGGTCGAGGAAGCGCTGCGCCTGAAGGAGGGCGGGGAAGGCGAGGTCGTGGTGGTCTCGATGGGCCCCGACCGGGCTCTTGACGCGCTGCGCAAGGCACTTGCAATGGGTGCCGACCGTGCCGTTCTGATCAGCGACTCGGGCGCCGAGGGATCCGATCTGGTGGCGACGAGCTACGCGCTTGCGAAGGCGCTCGAGCGGGAGGAAGCCGACCTGATCCTGTTCGGCCAGCAGGCAAACGACTCGGACGGGGCGGTGCTTTGGGCAGCCGTCGCCGACCGCCTGCGCCGCCCGCTCGTCTCGCAGGTGGCAGAGCTGAAGGTGTCCGACGGGAAGCTCACCGGCAAGCGCCAGACGGAGTTCGGCTACGACGTGATCGAGGCTGCTCTTCCCGCGGTCGTCGCCGTCTCGGACGCGATCAACGAGCCTCGCTACCCGTCGCTCAAGGGGATCATGGGCGCGAAGAAAAAGCCGCAGGAGACGGTGTCGCTCGCCGACCTCGGCGTCGAGGCGGATCGGGCTGGAGAGGCCGGTTCGCGCACAGAGGTGTACGCCCTGTCCGACCCGCCGGCGCGAGGCGACACGCAGAAGATCGAGGACGATGGGAGTGCGGCCGAGAAGATCGTCGAGTTCCTACTCGAGCGGAAGGCGATCTAGTGGCGACTCTCGTCTTTCTCGAGCATCACGAGGGCGAACTCCAAAAAGACTCCCTGGGCGTGCTGGGGAAAGCGGTCCAGCTGGGCGGCGAAGTCACCGCCGTCATCGCCGGCTCGGGCGTCGAGGCCCTGGCCGAGCAGGCCGGCAAGCACGGAGCCGCCAAGGTGTTTCTGGCCGATCACCCGCAGCTCGAGGCGCCGTTGCCGCAGCCGCGCGTCGACGTGCTCGCGAAGCTCGTCGGGAAGCAGGGCTTCGACACGGTCCTCTTCGCGGCGACGGTGCTGACGGCCGATGTCGCCGCGGGCCTCTCGGCGCGCCTGGACGCCGGCCTGAACTGGGATCTCACCGACCTCGCCCAGGAAGCCGGCAAGCTTGTGGGAAAGCGCCCGGCGCTCGACGACTCGGTCTACGTCGACGTGGGTTGGACGACGGAGCCGCGCCTGGCGCTGATTCGCACCGGGACCTTCGAGCCGGCCGAGACCGGTGGGCAGGCACAGGTCGAGCAGCTCGACGTCTCGCTCGAGGATTTCTCCACCCGGGCGACCATGCTCGAGCAGGCTCACGAGGAGAGCGAGGGCCCGTCGATCGAGGACGCCGAGGTGATCGTGGCCGGCGGGCGCGGTCTCGGCGATCCGGAGAAATTCGGCCTGCTCGAGGAGCTGGCGAAGGCGCTCGGGGGTGCTGTCGCGGCCACGCGCGCCGTGGTCGACTCCGGCTGGTACCCGTACGCGACGCAGGTCGGACAGACCGGCAAGACCGTGGCGCCGCGGCTCTACATCGCCGTCGGTATCTCGGGCGCGATCCAGCACAAGGTCGGCATGCAGGGCTCCAACGTGATCGTGGCGATCAACAAGGATCCCAACGCGCCGATCTTCGAGTACGCCGACCTCGGCGTCGTCGGCGACCTGCACGAGATCGTCCCGAAGCTGACCGAGCTCGTCCGGCAGCGCAAGGCCGCGTGATTTACCGCGAAAAATGCTGCGCATTTTTCGCGGAGCCGGTTTGGTACATCGCTTCGCTCGTACGAGATGACAAAACCGTCTGAATTCCCACCGCCCTTCGACCCGGCTGAGTACATCGCCGAGCCGACCGATCCCGAGGACGAGCGGATCGAAGTCGGGGTCCTGATCGTCGGTGCTGGGCCTGCCGGCCTCGCTTGCGCGATCCGCCTGGGGCAGCTGCTCGAGAACGCTCCTGCCGTGGCCGAGCGTCTCGGCGAGGTGCCGGTCGCAATCGTGGAGAAGGGCAAGCAGCCGGGGTCCCACTTGCTCTCCGGGGCGGTCGTGAACCCCCGTGCGCTGCACCGTCTGTTCGCGGGTCGCAAGCGCATCGAGGAGATGCCGTTCTACGACGAAGTCGAGCATGAGTCGGTCTACTTCCTGACGCCGAAGCGATCCCTGCGGATCCCGACGCCGCCGACGATGAAGAACCACGGCAACCGCGTCGCGTCGCTGGCGCAGCTCGGCCGCTGGCTGGGCGAGCAGGCTGAGGAGGCCGGGGCGATGATCCTGCCGGAGACCTCGGCGACCAAGCTGCTCGTGAGCGGCGGCCCCGTCACAGGGATCCGCACGGGCGACAAGGGGCGCGGCAAGAACGGGGAGGAGCTGCCCAACTTCGAGCCGGGCGCGGACATCCTCGCGCGCGTCACGGTTCTCGCCGAAGGGACGCAGGGCCATCTCACCGGCGTCGCCATGAGCCGCTTCGGCCTCGAGGGCGAGAACCCACAGATCTGGGCGCTCGGCGTCAAGGAGGTGTGGCGCGTCGCCAAGCCGCTCCGGCGCGTCATCCACACGATGGGCTGGCCGCTCCGCGCGGCGGCGAAGTACCGCGAGTTCGGCGGCTCCTTCATCTATCCGATGGGCGACGACATGGTCACGCTCGGGATGGTGGTCGGTCTCGACTACCGCGACGCGGAGCTCTCCGTGCACGACCTGCTCCAGGAGCTGAAGACCCACCCGCTCGTACGCAAGCTCCTCGAGGGGGGAGAGCGAATCGCCTGGGGCGCGAAGACGATCCCGGAGGGCGGCTTCGTCGCCCTGCCGAAGCGTCTCCACGCGCCGGGGCTCCTGCTCTGCGGGGACGGAGCCGGCTTCGTGAACGTGCCGGCACTGAAGGGCATCCATTACGCAATCGAGACCGGGGCGCTGGCAGCGGAAGCGGCCTTCGCGGCGATCCAGCGCGGCGAAGCTCCTGGCCGGCGCGAAGCGCTCGCTCCCTACGACGAGGCTGTTCGCCAGAGCTTCGTCTGGGAGGAGCTCAAGCGCGTCCGCAACATGCGCCAGGCCTTCGGCCGCGGGTTCTGGCTGGGCGGTGCCCTGGCCGGCGCGATGACCGCGTCACGCGGCGCTTTCCCGCCGACCGACTTGCGAACCGAGCCCGACTCCGAGCACGACCTGTTCGTGACCGACCGGGCGAAGAGCTACCCGCCACCCGACGGGAAGCTGACCTTCGACAAGCTCTCGTCGGTCTTCCTGAGCGGGAACAAGACCCGTGACGACGCCCCGAATCACCTCCGCATCCAGACCGAGGTGCCGAAGGAGCTCGGGACGATGTGGGAGCGGCTCTGTCCGGCCCAGGTCTACGAGGCGCGCGACGGCCACGTCGAGGTGACGCCTTCGAACTGCGTCCAGTGCGGGGCGATCAGTGCCAGGGGCGGCCGCCTGACCCCGCCCGAGGGCGGCTCCGGCCCCGAATACACGATCACCTAGCGGATCGCTAAGGGCGGGCTGGCAGCCGCGTCAACAGGCGACCAGATCCGGAACTGGAAGCGGCGCCTCGCGTACACGACGCGCGTGAAGTACCCGCGCCGGGTTGTCCTCGCGAGCTTGCCCACGTTGGTCCAGTGCCCGCGGATCTTGCGTTGCAGCCGGTATCGCTGCGGGCCGAAGCGCGGGCGCACCTGGCCCCAGAGCACCGTACGGACGCCGTGGCGAGAGACCTGCGCGAGCGGGAGCATGTAGGCGTAAAACGAAGGCTTGAGCCTGTCGCGCGCCGTTAGCAGCCCGCTGGCCCAGCGCCCGACGACGGGCTCGTCGCGCATCAGGAACTGGATCAGGAGATTGACCCCGGCCGCTCGGTAGGCGCGCAGCTCGGCCTCGCCGATGTAACGAGCCTGGAGGTGCGGCGGCACACCCCGCCAGGTGTCCGGAGGGTTCGTCTTGTAGGCGTACTCCGTCAGCCAGATCTGCTTCGGCCCGAAGTTGCGCCGCACCTCGCTGAGCAAGCAGCGCAGGTTGGCCATCGTCAGCCACAGGCTGCAGGGCAAGGTCTGCATTGGGCTCTCCAGCCGGCCGCGGCCGAACGCGCGTGGGTGGGGGTGGTGCGAGTAGGCATCGAAGCGTGCACCCGCGGCGCGCATGCCGCGCATGAAGGCGACCGCGCTGACGGCCGTGTCCGTTGCCCGCGGGGAGGTCGCGCCGCCCGCGACGAGGTTGTCGGGGTTGATCGCATGCAGGGCGTCGGCGGCCGGGTTCAGCAAGCGATCGACGTAGATCCGGGGCGAGTTGGGTCTCAGCCCCCCGACCTGGTTCGGCTCGTTCCAGATCTCCCAGTTGCGAATCCACGGGTAGCGCGTGGCCGTCGCGGTCGCGAAAGCCGCCAGAGCCGAGCGGCTGCGCGGCGCGTACGTGGGGCCGCGCCCGCCGTTCGCCCACCACGGCGTGCCCCAGAACGTGAGCAGAACGGAGATTCCGTGCCGGTGCAGTGCCTGGAGCGCCGTGTCGTCGGGACCGATCCAACGGTAGCCCGGGTCGTCGGGGTCCTCGGGCACGAGTGGCGGGAGCGGCGCGATGAGGTCCCAGCGGAGCGTGTAGCGCACGACGTCGACGCCTAGCCGGTCCAGAATCGCCAAGCGGTCTTCGGAGAGTGGCGCCGCGGGGCTTCCATGCGAGATCCACGCGTCGTCCTGGAGGCCGTACTTGAGCCATGGCGACGCGCCGGCCTGCGACCCGCCGACGGCCAGAGCCGCGGCAGCGGCGATCAGAGCCCCGACTGTCCGCCCCACGGCTTTCATTGTGCGGGAGGCCCGTAAAGAAACTGCGCGTCGGCTGTAAGGAATCGCTCCACGTTCAGAAATTCGACGGGCGGCGCCCGACCCTTTAGCCGGGCGTACGATCGCCGGGTGATCACGCGCGACGACGTGCTGGCAGCCCGCGAGACGATCGGAGGACGGTTGCACCGCACTCCCGTCTTCAGCTCGGCAGCGCTGGAGCGCGAGCTTGGCATTCCGGTGCACCTGAAGGCGGAGCTGCTCCAGCGCACGGGAGCTTTCAAGCCGCGCGGTGTCCTGAACCGGTTTGCAGCTCTCTCGGCGGAAGAGAAGGGTCGCGGCGTAATCGGGATCTCGGCCGGAAACCACGCCCAGGCCCTCGCCTATGCGGCCACACTCGAGGGTGTTGACGCGCTCGTCGTCTCCTGGCAGGGCGCGAGCGAGCAGAAGATGGCCGCGACGCGCGGTTACGGCGCCGCGGTCGACCAGACCGCTCCAGGCCCGAACGAGGCCTTCGAACGGCTCGCCGAGCTGCTGGCCGAGACCGGCCGCACGCTCGTCCACCCGTTCGACGACCCGCTCGTGATCGCCGGCCAGGGCACGGTCGGGCTCGAAATGGCGGAGGACGTTCCTGACGGGGACCTCGTAGTCGTGCCCGCGGGAGGCGGCGGTCTTGTCTCCGGGATCGCGACGGCGATGGAGGGCCGTGTGGTTGCCGTCGAGCCGGTGGGCTCGGCGGCGCTCGCGGAAGGGATGGCGGCAGGAGCTCCCGTGACGATCACGCCGTCGTCCGTGGCTGATGCTCTCAACGCACCGTTCGCGGGGGAGAACTGTGTCGAGATCTGCCGCGCGCGAGGAGTCGAGAATGTGCTCGTCTCAGAGGCGGAGATCGAGGCCGGAATGCGCTTCGTCTACGAGCGCGCAAAGCTGGCCTGCGAGCCCGGTGGAGCGGCCGCAGTCGCGGCCTTGTTGGCCGGAAAAGTCCCGCTCGATGCAGCGAAATCAGTGATCGCGGTTGTCTCAGGAGGCAACGTAGCCACCCCAACCGCCTCTGCTATCCTGGCCCGACGATGAAGGCCGAGATCCATCCCGAGTACGTGCTCGCAAACGTGACGTGCGCGTGCGGGAATCAGTTTCAGACACGCTCGACGAAGGCCGAGCTGCACGTCGAGATCTGCTCGAACTGCCATCCTTTCTACACGGGGAAGCAGAAGCTCCTCGACAGCGGCGGCCGGGTCGAGCGCTTCCAGAAGCGCCTCGAGCGGGCACAAGCCGCCAAGCCGTCTTAGCCGGGCAACGATGAGTGCTCCGATCGGAGGGCAGGCCGTCCCGGAGGCGCCGCTTGCGGTGCCGTCGTCAGGACGTGCGGGCTCTGCCCGCGCGTCCGTCTGCGTTGCAATGTCAGCTCCAATCGGCGGCCAGGCCGTGCTGGAGGGCGTGATGATGCGCGGCCCCGGGAACTGGGCCGTCGCCGTCCGCAAGCCCGACGGCGAGATCGCGCAGGTCTCCAAGTCGGTCCGCTCGCCGATGGCGCGGCACTGGGCCCTGCGCCTGCCGGTGATTCGCGGGGTCGTTGCGCTCGGCGAATCGCTCGCGATCGGCTTCCGGGCGCTGGCCATCTCCGCGAATTACGCGGCACAAACCGAAGACGACGAAGAGGTGGCAACCGAGATCACGCGCGGGCAGTTGATCTTTGCCTTCGCGATTGCGATTGGGTTCGCGGTCCTGCTGTTCAAGGTCGGTCCCGCGCTGATCACGAACTGGATCGGCATCCAGGCGGGCTGGTTTGTCGTCGTGGAGGGCCTGATCCGCGTGACGATCTTCGTGCTCTATCTCTCGCTGATCTCCCTGCTGCCGGACCTCCGGCGCGTCTTCCAGTACCACGCTGCCGAGCACAAGGCGATCAACGCGTACGAGGCCGGCGAGGAGCTCGAGCCCGCGCGTGTGCAGCAGTTCAGCCTGATCCATCCCCGTTGCGGGACGGCCTTCCTCCTCTGGGTGATGGTGATCGCCATCTTCGTGTTCGCGTTTTTCGGACGGCCGGCCTGGTACTGGCTGATCGCTTCGCGGATCCTGCTGCTGCCCGTGATCGCAGGCATCGCCTACGAGTTGATCCGCTTCGCGGGCAAACACTCCGGCAACCGGATCCTGATGACGCTGCTTGCGCCGGGGCTCTGGCTCCAGCGCCTGACGACTCGCGAGCCGACCCTCGACCAGCTCGAGGTTTCGATCCGCGCCCTGCGCGAGGTGCTCGAGCTCGAGGGGCGGAACAAGACGCCGGCGGCCGAGCGTGTCGAAGTGATGGCCTGAGGCCTGTGTTCAGGCGCATAACCGGCACAGACGAGTAGGACTTTCGCCGGTAGGCTGACGCGCGGGTGGCGGGTGGAGCACTCCCCACCCTGAGGGCGGGGATTTGGCTTGACCTGGGCGGTTTGGGCATGTCCGCACGGCCTGGGGTGCGCTGTGGACGAAAACTCCTGCAAATAACTATCGTCTGACTCTGTATGGCAGGTCGTCTGGCAACTCCGGCCGCCTTGCTGGCGGTCGCCGCCGCGCTGCTCGTCCCTTCCGCGTCGGCCAAGTCGCCCTGGGCGGCTGATCTCTCGGCGATCTCGCGTGGGCTCGACCGCGCCGTTGCGGCTGGACACCTCGACGAGGACACGGCGGCGTCGTATCGGGAGATCGCCGGCCGCGCCTCGACTGCTCTCCCACGGCTCCCGAGCAGTCGTTACCGCAATCTCTCCGCGGTCGTGCACGAGGTGGCCGTGCAGGCGCGCCTGTACGACCAGCCCCGTGGCTACGCGCTCTTTTCCATGCTCAACTTCAACGTCCGCTGGCTCGGAGAGCACTGGGACCGTCCCGCCGGAACGGACATCATCGACACGGACGGCGTCCTCTACCGCGCCTTTCCCGGGATCGGCTTCCAGTTCCACCCGCTGGGCAACTTCGGGCGACTCAACTGGCTGATCGGCTCGCGACGGGACGAGCGCGCGGAACGCCTTGCCGAGGAGCTGGTCCAGCGAGGCGTCGCGCGCACCGGGGGTCTCGCGTGGGAGTACTACTTCCGCTTCAGCGGAGGCCGCCCGCCCTGGATCTCGGGCATGGCTCAGGCGGTCGCGGCGCAGGCCCTCTCGCGCGTCGGCAAGCGCCTCGAGCGCCCGGACATCCTGGCGGCGGCCGGCCGCGCCTACGCCACCGTGCCGAAGCTGCTCCGGGTCGTCGCGGGTCGCCCCTGGATCCGCCTCTACGCCTTCAGCGGTGAGACGGTTCTCAATGCTCAACTGCAGTCGATCGTCTCGCTCCAGGACTTCTTTGCCCAGACGGGTGACGCCCGCGCGCAGGAGCTCGCCGACCGGCTCCAGAGTGCCGCGACCGCTCTCTTGCCTCGCTTCGACACGGGCTCGTGGTCCCGCTACTCACTCGGTGGGCCCGAGTCGACGCTCGACTACCACCGCTTCGTGGTGAAGCTCCTCAAGCTGCTCGTCGCCCGGACGAGCGACCCCGTGCTGACTGCCTACTCGACGAAGTTCGGCGCCTACCTGACCGAGCCTCCGGTGGTCGAGGCGGGCCGCTCCCCCGAGCCGGTCTACCCGTGGCCCGCCGACGGGTTCCGTGACGAGGCGCGCATCTCGTTCTGGATCTCCAAGCGTTCCAACGTGAGAGTCGTCGTCGGCGACGGCCGGACAAAGCCGGTCCGCGTCCCGCGGGGCTGGAACACGATTCCCTGGCGTCCGGGCGCCGTGGAGCCCGGCACGTACCTGTCGACATTGCACGCGGTCGACATTGCCGGGAACAGCTCGGAGACGGAGCTTGCGCCCGTCGTCGTGAGGCGCGACACCACGCCGCCGAGGCTGAACGCCGCGGTCCGCAAGGCCCGGGTCTACTGGCGCGCCCTCGACCGGGAGACGCCATGGCTGTCGCTGCGCCTCGTGCTTCGCCGCGGCGGCGAGGTGCGGACGCTTTCGCTCGGCCGCCGGTGGCTCCACGGCTCGGCCGCTCTCAAGGTCCCCCGGGGCGCCTGGAGCGGCACGCTCGTTGCGTCCGACTCGTCGGGGAATAGCGCGGCCGCCGCGGTCGGGCTCGTACGCGGCCGGGGCTAGTCTCTATCCCATGGCAGGGATCGACTCGCTTGTCGACGAGCTCGAGCGCTCCTACCGGGAGACGCAGGAGCGCATGTCGGACCCTGCCGTCTTCAACGATCATCGCGAAGCCGCGGAAGTGGGCCGGCGGCTGAAGGAGCTCGAGGGGCCGTACAAGCTTGCGCGGGAGTGGCGCGAGGTCGCGAACGACCTCGAAGCCGCCCGTGCCGACGGTGACCTGCGGGAGCTCGTGCCGGAGTACGAGGAGCGCGCGGCCGCGCTCGAGGAGGAGCTGAAGCTCGCGCTGGTCGAGGCGGACCCCGCTGACCGCAAGGACGTGATCGTCGAGGTCCGGCAAGGCGTGGGCGGGGACGAGGCCGCACTCTGGGCGGGCGACGTTTTTCGCATGCTCACCAGGTATGCCGAGCGCCGCGGCTTCAAGTACGAGCAGCTCAGCGCTAGCGCGAGCGAGAGCGGCGGCTTCAAGGAAGTCACCTTCGCCGTGAAGGGCGACGGCGCCTACTCGGTGTTCAAGTGGGAGGGCGGAACTCATCGCGTCCAGCGCGTGCCCGAGACTGAGTCGCAGGGGCGGATCCACACCTCCACGGCGACCGTCGCCGTGATGCCGGAGGTGGAGGAGGTAGAGGTCGAGATCAACGACAACGACCTGAAGATCGACGTCTACCGGTCGACCGGGCCCGGCGGTCAGAGCGTGAATACGACCGACTCGGCCGTGCGGATCACGCACGTGCCGACGGGGATCGTCGTCGCGATGCAGGACGAGAAGTCACAACTCCAGAACAAGACGAAGGCGATGCGCGTCCTCCGGGCCCGGATCTACGAGGCGGAGCGGGAACGGCGGCAGGCTGAGCAGGCTGCCACGCGGCGATCGCAGATCGGGACCGGTGAGCGGGCGGAGAAGATCCGCACCTACAACTTCCCGGAACGACGCGTCACCGACCACCGTGTGAAACTGACCGCGCACAACTTCGACGCCGTGCTCGCGGGCGAGCTGGACGAGTTCACGGAAGCACTGGCGGCGGAAGAGCGGCGCCTGGCACTCGAGACCGCAGACGTTTGAGCATCGAAGACGTCCTTCGCAGCGCCACCGGCGAGCTTGCGGGAGCGGGTCTCGAGACGCCGCGAGTCGACGCCGAGTTCCTGCTCGGGCACGTGGTCGGGCTGTCCCGCTCAGAGCTCCAGCTCGAACGAGACCGGCCGCTGAGCTCGGCAGAGAGCGAGCAGGTCGATGAGCTGCTGGCCCGTAGAGTCCGGCGCGAGCCGCTCGCGTACGTGCTCGGGGAGTGGGGATTTCGCCGGCTGATGCTGAAGACCGACCGCCGCGCGTTGATTCCACGCCCCGAGACCGAGATCGTCGTCGAGCGCGCACTCGACCACATCAGAGAGATCGATGAGCCGCTCGTGCTCGACGTCGGCACCGGCACAGGCGCCATCGCGCTCGCGATTGCGGACGAGCACCCCGGGGCGAAGATCACTGCGATCGACGCCTCGCCCGAGGCGCTCGAGCTCGCTCGCGAGAACCTCGGCCGACTGAACGTGAACGGACGCGTGCAGCTCGTCGAGCACGACTTGCTCGAAGGATTCGGCTCGCACGTGTACGACCTCGTCGTTTCGAACCCGCCGTATGTCGAGCCGGAGGACATCGAGACGCTTCAGCCCGAGGTGCGCGACTGGGAGCCGCGCATCGCGCTTGCAGCGCATGGCGCCACCGAGGCCGTCGCCCGTGCTGCCACCGAGGGCTTGAAGCGGGACGGCTGGCTCGTGCTCGAGGTCGGCGCGAGCCAGGGCGACAGTGTCGCGACGCTTCTCGAAGAGCTCGGGTACGAGAAGATCCGGGTCATGCCCGATCTGGCCGGGCGCGATCGCGTTGTGGAAGGGCGGTGGACGTGCCGAGGACTCTGACCAACAGGGAGGCGATCGACGCTGCCGTGACAGCCGTCGGTACAGGGGAGCTCGTCGTCCTGCCGACCGACACGGTGTACGGGCTGTGCGCGACCCCCTACCACGAGGAGCCGCTACGGAGGGCGTACGAGCTCAAGGGTCGCAAGGAATCGCAGCCCGTGGCCCTGCTGGCGGTCGACGTGGATTTCCTGTTCGAGTGCGTCCCCGAGCTGCGCGGTCGGGCCGGGCGCCTCGCGCGAGCGCTGCTGCCGGGCGCGCTGACCCTGATCCTCCCGAACCCGGCGGAGCGCTTTCGCTGGTTGACCGGAGATCGTCCGGACACGATCGGGGTCCGCGTCCCCGTGCTGCCCGGCCCCTCGGCCGCGGTCCTGCGACAGGTCGGCGCGGTGATGGCGACGAGCGCCAACAAGCACGGCGACCCCGATCCGGCGCGCCTCGAGGACGTGCCGGAGGAGATCAGGTCCGTCTGTGCGGCGATCGTCGACGGGGGCGAGCTGCCCGGCGTCCCGTCGACGGTGCTCGACCTCACGGGCCCCGAGCCAAAGGTGCTCCGCGAGGGCGCCGTGCCGGCCGAGCGGGCGCTGGCCAGTGCCGCGGCGGTCCCGGCCTAGCCGCGAGCCCCAGTAGCATCTGGTCGTCCACGAAGGAGCGCGCAATGGCCGTAGCGCAGGAAACCGTCCAGCATCTCCGCACCGCGGGCCTCGCCGAGGTCGACCCGGACATCGCCGCGCTGATCGGGCGTGAGCTCGAGCGCCAGCGCAATCAGATCGAGCTGATCGCGTCGGAGAACTTCACGTGGCCGAGCGTGCTCGAGGCAGTTGGCAGCGTGCCCACGAACAAGTACGCCGAGGGCTATCCGGGGCGCCGCTACTACGGCGGTTGCGAGGTCGTGGACGAGATCGAGCAAACCGCGATCGACCGCGCGGTCGAGCTGTTCGGCGCCGAGCACGCGAACGTGCAGCC
This sequence comes from Actinomycetota bacterium, assembly GCA_030854475.1. Lineage (GTDB taxonomy): Bacteria > Actinomycetota > Thermoleophilia > Gaiellales > Gaiellaceae > JALYTD01. The sequence continues at coordinate 67,255 of JALYTD010000035.1, read as the reverse complement.
ACACGCGGGTGCGCAGACCAACATGGCGGTCTACATGGCGGCTCTCGAGCCGGGGGACACCATCCTCTCGCTCGAGCTCTCGCACGGCGGCCACCTGACGCACGGCCTCAAGGTCAACTTCTCGGGCCGGTTGTACACGATCGTTCACTACGGCGTGTCGCGGGAGAGCAACGTCGTCGACTACGACGAGGTTCTGAAGCTCGCCAAGGAGTACAGGCCCCGGCTGGTCGTCTGTGGCGGCTCGGCCTATCCGCGGACGGTGGAGGCCGACCGGTTCCGTGAGATCGCCGACGAGGTCGGGGCGATGTTGCTCTGCGACATGGCCCACTTTGCCGGACTCGTGGCGGCGGGACTGCATCCGAGCCCCGTGCCGCACTGCGACTTCGTCACCTCGACGACCCACAAGACTCTCGCTGGGCCGCGCTCGGGCTTCATCCTCTGCCGCGAGGAGCATGCGCAGTCGGTCGACCGCGCGGTGTTCCCGGGCATGCAGGGCGGACCGCTCGTGCACACGATTGCGGCGAAGGCGACGTGCTTCCGCATCGCCGCTACCGAGGCGTTCCGAGACTACCAGGGCCAGATTCGGGCGAACGCGGACACGCTCGCCGGCACGCTCACGGACGGCGGCCTCGACGTCCTTACGGGCGGCACGGATACGCACCTGCTTCAGCTCGACCTACGGGCCACGCCGTGGACCGGCAAGGACGCGGAAGAGCGGCTCGCGGAGGTCAAGCTGACCGTGAACCGGAACACGGTTCCGTTCGACGAGCGGCCGCCGACCGTGGCCTCCGGCGTGCGGATCGGCACCCCCGCCGCGACCATGCGCGGGTTCGACGAGGAGGACTTCCGGGAGGTCGGAGAGATCATCGTCGCGGCGCTTGGGGACGGTGCGGATCTGAATGCGCTGCGCTCGCGGTCGGAGGCCCTCTGCGCCAAGCGCCCGCTGTACCCGGGGTTCCGCGGCTTCACCTCGTACCTCGATTCCTCGGCCGGCGACACCTCCCGGCCGGCGGAGCCGGCCTCCGGTGTCGCCTGACGCCGCTGGCGGCGCGGTGCTCTCCGGGCCGGTATTAGGAATACTCGGCCCTCCGGCCCCGCACCCCCATCGGCGCCCCGAGAAACCGAGGAACTCCGCGTGACCAGTCGCTTAACGGTCGTCTCGCACCCGCTGGTCCAGCACAAGCTGTCGTACCTGCGCGACAGGGAGACGCCCACCGTGCACTTCCGCAAGCTCGCGAACGAGGTCACGCTCCTGCTGACCTACGAGGCGACCAAGGACTTCCCGACCGAGCAGGTTGAGATCGAGACCCCGCTCGAGCGGATGACCGCGGCCCGGATCTCCGGCAAGAAAGTCGCGGTCTGCCCTGTGCTGCGGGCCGGTGTCGGCATGCTCGACGGCGTGCTCTCGCTCGTGTCGAGCGCGCGGGTCGGGTTCATCGGCCTCTACCGCGACGAGGAAACGCTGCAGCCGGTCGAGTACTACGTGAAGCTGCCGGGCGATCTCGACCAGCGTGACGTGATCGTGCTCGATCCGATGCTTGCGACCGGCAACTCGAGCATCGCCGCGATCACGACGGTCAAGAAGGCCGGCGCGCGGTCGGTGATCCTCGTCTGCCTGGTCTCGGCGCCCGAGGGAATCGAGCACGTGCACTCCGAGCACCCGGATGTCCACATCGTCACGGCGGCGGTCGACCGCGGTCTCGACGAGCGCGGCTTCATCGTCCCGGGCCTGGGCGACGCCGGCGACCGGCTGTACGGAACTCGCTAGGCGAACAGGGGACAGTCCCGTCGCGGCGGAATGTGGCCTCGGCGCGGAGGGACTGTCCCTCCGGCTGGGCCCTAGGCCCGCGTCGGGGAGAGCAGACCCGGGCGCTGCATGGCCTCGAGCCAGATCGCCCGGGCCTCTTCCCGGGTCGCCTGATCCGTCAGGCGCTCGACGACCCAGGCGGCACCGGCGGTGGTGAGGCCGGCGTGGATCGGCGCGATGCCCTGGTGGCGCTCCTCGCCCAGCTCCTCGCCCGGGCCGGTGAGGACCTCGCTCAGCGTCTCACCCCGGCGGATCCCGGTGATCTCGATCTCGGTCTCGCCGCGCGGCCCGGCGAGATGCCAGATGCGCTCGGCCAGCTCGCCGACGGTGAGCGTCACCGGGTCGTGCGGGCCGCACAAAGGGACGTTTTCGCCGGCCAGCAGCGCCGCGTGGGCCAGGAGGCACGCAGCGTGCTGCATCGTGATCCAGTACCGCACCATGCCCGTGTCGGTGACCGTCAGCGGCACCCCGGCCCGGGCCTGGTGCAGGAACGTCTCGGAGACGGCTTCGGTGGACGCAAGCACGTTCACAAGCCGAACAGCAGTCCGCTGCGCTCCGGCGCGGCGGGCCGAAAACGCGGTCAGCTGCTCCATGAACCGCTTCGTGCGCCCGTAGAAGCTGGCTGCGAGCGCAGCCTTGTCGGTCGACGCCACGACCACCGTCTCGACGCCGGCTGCCTCGGCTGCCCGGAGCAGGTTCCAGGAGCCTTGAAGGTTCGTGTCGATGAACTCCTCCGGGAACACCTCGGCCCAGTCGACGTGCTTGTACGCCGCCATGTGGAAGACGACGTCGGGCTTCGCTTCGGCGAGCTCACGCGTCAGCCGGCCCGGCTCGCGCACGTCGCAGAGGACGTGGCGAACATGTTCCAGCTGTGAGGTCTCGCGCGCGCGGCGGTCGGCGATCAACCCGGTCTCGCTCGAGTCGAGGACGGTGATCCGTTCCGGGCGGAAGCCCCCGAGGAGAGTCGTCAGCGCCCGCCCGATCGAGCCGCCTCCGCCGGTCAGCAGGACTCGCCGGCCGCCGAAGCGTTCCTGGAGCTCGAGTACCGACGGCACGGGGTCGCGACGCTCGATCACTGCCTGCCAGTCGAACGTGTCGACCGGCATCCGGCGATGGGGTAGCCACATCCCGGCAGGAGGCTCCTCGAATGCGCGCTCGATCGCTGCGTAGGCCCGCTTCATGTCCGCGGAGCGCGTGGGGTCGGGCTCGTTGATCTCCGCAACGATGTACGGCACGAGCTGGCCGAGCCGCCGCACGAGGGGGTCGAGATCGAGCTCCCCGGCGCCGTAGGGGAGGCCTTCGCTGAGCAACCCGCGCGCGTCTGAGACGTGGGCGACCTCGGCTGCGGGGCCGAGCTCCTCGACGTAGCGCTCGAGCTCGAGCTCGTCGGCCGAGGCGAGCTCGAAGAGCCCCGGATACGCGGCCGCGAAGGATCGGAACAGCGCTGCGTGTGACGTGTCCACCGTGAACCCGAGCTCCGGGATCCGCTCGCGCCACGCAAGCAGGTCTTGCCAGTGGCCTCCGATCCGAGAGAGAAACACGCCGCCGGTGCGCATGCGCAGGATCGGCGGAACGTTCTCGATCAACGGCTTCACGCTCCGGCTGGTGCACGCGTCGGCATAGAAGCGCAGGAACTCCTCGACGGCGGCTTCATCGACGTCTACGGCCTCGCGGAACTCGTCCGGTGCCAGGGGGACGAACAGGTGGATCGTCAACACCGGCGACCCGACCTCCTGCGCGAACTCGGCGCTGCGCTCGATGCCGGCGCGCGCCTCGTCGTCGAGGCGGTCGACGCGAACGAAGGCGCCGCTCGGCCAGGCGACCGGGGCCTCGGCCGTGACGACCAGGTCCGAAGGGATTGTGTTTTGGAGCACAAGGACCGCGCGCTCGAGGGACCGAGCGTCGGCCACGTGCTGCGGCATCAGCGCGAGCTCGATTCCTTGCCAGGGGCCGCCGGAGAGACGGTCGGCGAGCTGGTCAGGCTCGGGCGCGGCCTTCAGCAGCGGGATGGCTTGCGAGCCAGTCGACATAGGCGCGGATGCCCTCTTCGAGCGGAGTGAAGCCTATCGGCGTGTCCGTGGCGCCCTCGTAGCTTTCGTTCTCACCGGGTGGGAGGTCGCCTCCAGGCGTCTCGATCGGAGACGACGAGCCGGCGGCCGACCGGACGAGCTCCGCTGCTGCTCGGAGCGGGGTGCTTCGGCCGGTTGCGACCGTGACGGTGTCGTTCCAACGTCCTGCGGCCAGAAGCGACTCGATCGCTGCGACCACGTCGTCCACGAAGACGAAGTCACGGGTTCGCTCGGGATCGCCGTCGATCACGATCGGCTCGCCCTCGAGCGCCCGCGCAGCGAACGCCGCGATCGCGCCGGTTGCACCCTCCCACGCGACCTGGCCAGGCCCGTAGACGGAGGTCAGCCGCAGCACCGTCGCTCGGGCCGCATGGAAACGACAGGTCTCCTCGCCAAGCCGCTTCGACGCGGCGTACGGATCGGGTGGGGGTTCGAGAGCGGCGCGCACGGATGACGGATACACGAGGCCCGAGCCGTGCTCCAGGCAGCCTTCGAGCAGATTCAGCGTCGTGCCGGCGTTCTGGCGCACGGCCCACGCCGGGTCGGCGCGGCTGCGCGCGGGGTCGGGAACGCCGGCGAAATGCAGAACTGCGTCGCAGTCGCGAACGAGCTCTTGCGCGGCCGAATCGCCGGCGTCCAGCAAGACGATCTGCTCGCCGTCCGCCGCCCGAACAGCGCCTTCCGGCCGCGAGAGGCGCAGGACCTCGTGACCCCGGCCCTCGAGCACGTCCGCGGACCGCGAACCGAGGAAGCCCCTCGCACCGGTGATGAGCAGCTTCATCTCGTGAGGTAGTCCTCGACGCGGTGCTCATATCGAAAGGGCGTCTCGTACGTGCACAGGGCGTCGTCGGTCCGTTTCTCGCCCCGCGCCAGGCGGGCCACATCCGCGACAGTCACGGTCTCCGCGGCCACATTGGCGACCGACACCCCGGGCTCCGGCGCCAGCTCCAGGAAGATCCGGGCCACGTCGTCCACGTGCACGACGGCGATCGTCGCCCGGCCGCCGTCGTCCAGCGTCGGTTTCTCCCCCGCGGCAGCCTGACGCTTGAACTTGTCGACGACGGTCTGCGACTCCTCGCGCTCGTGCAGGACGGGGCTCGGCCCGTAGACGATTCCGAGTCTCAGCAGAGCGAGGTCGAAGCCCTTCCGCTTCGCCAGGAGGCTCAAGGCGAGCTCGCTGTAGATCTTCGATAGATGTGCAAGATCGCTCTGGGCGCCGTAGGGCCGGTCGCTGGAGATCCGCCCCTCGAGGCCGTACCCGTAGACGTGAATCGAGCTCGCGAAGACGAGCGGCGGGCCCTTTGCGGCAGCCACCGCCTCCCCGACCCGGCGGGTGCCGCTCACGTTCGTCTCCTCTGTGTAGTCCGGGTCGCGTTCCGAGAGCGGCCGGCTCGCCTGGGCAGCGAAGAGGTAGACGCGGTCAGGCGCCTCGCTCAGCAGCCCGTCGAGCTCCTCGCGACGGCGGATGTCCGCGGTCTTGACGCGGGCGCCGCGTCCCTCGAGTGGAGCAAGCTGCTCGCGCTCTGTCGCGTACCAGTTGTCGGCCAGGACGACCTCGTGCCCGTCGTCGAGCGCGAGCTCGGCCAGCCGTGACCCGAGGTACCCCGCCCCGAGGACGAGGAGCTTCATGTCCTCAGATCTGGTGGACGCCGGGCCCGTCGGGCACGACGTTGCGCGTATCGACGATCACGCGCGCACGATCCCACAGCGGCTCCTCGGAGAACCGCGTGTGCTGGGTGAGCACGACCATGCAATCGGCGTTGGCGACTTCGTCGGCGGACCAGGGAACCGACTTGTGAGTGGCGCCGTCGAGCTCTACCTGGTCGACCCAGGGGTCGCAGTACGAGACGTCGCCTCCCCGCTGGAGGAGCTGGCGCATGATCTCGAGTGACGGAGACTCGCGCGTGTCGTGAACGTCGGCCTTGTAGGCCACGCCGAGGAGGAGGAGCTTCGACCCTTTGATCGGACGGCCCGCGTCGTTGAGCGCGTCCGCGACCTTCTGCACGACGTAGAGCGGCATCTGCGCGTTGATCTCGTGCGCCGCCTCGATCAGGCGCGCGGAGTAGCCGTACTCGCGCAGCCGCCAGGCGAGGAAGTGCGGCACGACGGGGATGCAGTCGCCGCCCAGGCCGGGGCCCGGGTAGTGCGGCAGGAATCCGAACGGCTTCGAGGACGCGGCCTCGATCACGTCCCAGGCGGAGATCCCGAGCCGGTCGCACATCAGCGCCAGCTCGTTCGCGAGCGCGATGTTGACCGCCCGAAAGGTGTTCTCGTGCAGCTTGGCGGTCTCGGCGACCATCGGGCTCGAGACGGGCTGGACGGTGTCGACGATCTGCCGGTAGAGGAGCTCGGTGCGGCGCAAGCACTCCGGCGTGACTCCGGCGACGAGCTTCGGCGTGTTCTTGATCGTCCACGTCTTGTTGCCCGGGTCGACGCGCTCGGGCGCGTACCCGAGGAAGAAGTCGACGCCGACCTTGCCGCCGGAGCGTTCCTCGAGGATCGGCAGGACGACCTCCTCGGTCGTGCCTGGGTGGGTCGTCGACTGCAGGACGACGAGCTGGCCGGGGGCGAGATTCGAGCCCACCGACTCGGCCGCGGAGAGGATGTAGTTGAGATCCGGGGTGCGCGTCTTCGAGAGGGGGGTGGGGACGCAGATCGTCAGGGCGTCGAGTTGGGCGACGGCCGCGTAGTGGGAGGTCGCGGTGAGCTCGCCCTCGAGGCCGTCGTAGCGCTCTTCGGGAACGTCCACGAGATAGGACTTCCGTTGCTGCACGTCGTAGACGCGTTGCTCGTTGAGGTCTACTCCGGTGACGTCGAAGCCGGCCTCGGCGAACGCCATCGCCAGCGGCAACCCCGCATAACCGAGCCCGACGATGCCGATGCTCGCGGTGCGCTGGGCAATCCGCTCGTCAAACGTTGTCTTGGGTGTCAGCACCTTGCTCAAGAGGGTGTGCAGGCTAGCAATCTGGCCGGTAAGCACAGGTATCGGCGCGACCGAACAATTCCTGCAAATCGCTTCTGAGGCGTCGCTTGCGATGCCGCCTGGAGGCCGGGGGCGGCTTTGCCGCCCGCGGCCGTCTTAGCTATAACCGGACGCGATGTCCTTCCTGGACTCCTTGCACGCGCTCGTGCACGACGGCACAGCGGTGTGGGGGTTCGTGACCGCGGCGGCGATCGTCCTGGCGCTGACTCCGCTCGTTGCGCGCCTTGCCCCGCTGATCGGCGGCGTCGACGACAAGGCCGACCGGCCGCGCATCCACGGTGACAAGCCGATCGCGCGCATCGGCGGCCTCGCGATCGTCGCTGGGATCTCGATCCCGATGGCCGCGTTCCTGCAGCCGGAGGGGAAGTACCTCGGAATCCTGCTCGGGACGCTCCTGGTGGCGACGCTGGGACTCGTCGACGACATCCGGGGGATGAAGCCGAGCGTGAAGATGCTCGGCATCGTGACCGCGGCGCTGATCCCGGTCGTCGGCTTCGACCTCGTCTTGAAGAACGTCTCGCTACCGCTGCTCGGGTTCCACGATCTGGGCTGGGCCGCGTACCCGCTGACGATCTTCTGGATCGTCGCGCTCGCGAATCTCGTCAACCTGATCGACGGAATGGACGCGCTCGCGTCGGGGATCGTGGCCATCGCGGCCGGTTCCTTCGCTTTGCTGGCGGCTTCCTTCGCCCGTGCCGACGCCGCTGCGCTGGCCGCGATCATCTGTGGCGCCACGCTCGCGTTCCTGTGGCACAACTACCACCCGGCGAAGATCTTCATGGGTGACTCCGGCTCGCTCGCGCTCGGCTTCCTGCTGGCGACGGTCGCCGTGCAGGGAGTCTTGAAGACGGCGGCGACGATCGCGCTTGTCGGCCCCCTGCTCGTGATGGCGGTGCCGATCCTCGACACGTCTTTCGTGATCGCCAAGCGGATGAAGTACCGGCGGCCGGTCTGGAACGCGGACTACAACCACTTCTACCACCGGTTCATGCGGATCGGCTTCACTCAGCGCCGGACGGCCGCGTACCTGCATCTGTGGGCGATGCTGCTGGCCGGTTACGCGATTCTGCTCCGCTTCCTGCCGCCACGCCCGCACGGCATTTGGGACGGCGAGAACGTGGCGATCGCGGTTGGTGTCGGCGTCGTCGTGATCGCCGCCTCGGTGTGGATGGTCTACACGCTCGAGATCCTCAAGTCGCGCCACCTCCACGTCCTCCGCCGCGGCCGGGACTCGCACGAGCCTGAGGAAGCCGTCGAACGAGCCGTCAGCGCCGGCCCTCGCTGAGCCAGGGCAAGGCGAGAGCGAGCAGATCCGCCGGGTCGCGCTGCGCGCGCGGCTGACGCGTTTCGACCTTTTGCAGCTCCAGCTCGGCAGGATCGCGAAGGACACGCAGACGGCCCTCGCGCGCGAGCTGCTCGTCGACAGCGCCCGGACGGCCTTCGAAGATCGTCCACGCGGGCGTCCCCAGGACGGCGGCCTCGCGAATCATCGTCCCGCCGGCCGAGACGACCGCATCGGCGAATCCGACGAGGCTGCGCGCGTCGACAGCCCGATCGGGCACGACAAAGTCGCCGAGCGAGCGCGCCGCCTGCCGCTGTTCGTCGGTGCGGGCCAGCACGACCGTCTGCGCCTCCTCGCGGGCCAGCCGCTCGAGGAGCCGCGTCAACAGCTCGTTCTCCGAGCCGCCGAGGTAGAGCGCGTACGAGGGTGCCGTGCGGATGACGCAGAGGACGCGCTGTCTGTCCAGGCCCAGCTGGGTCAGAACCGAGCTGTCCGGCTCGAAACCGCTCAGGTAGTACTCCTCCTTCAGGCCCGGGTAGCGAACGAGCTTCGGCGGCTTCGCTCCGTAGCGCCGAAGACGCTCGGCCGGGATCGCGTCGGGGACGAGGACACGGTTTGCCAGCCGGCAGTTGAGCGTGTGCTGGAGCACGGCCCACTCGTAGTCGAACATCGTCGTGTTCGGAATCCGGAGCATGCGCGCGACAGCCGGGAGATCCGTCGACCCGTGCGCCAGCGCGCAGTCCAGGCCGCGCCCGCGCGCCCACCGGAGCAGGGCCGGTGTCCGCTGCAGGGCCGCAAGCGCCTTGCCGCCACGCCCGGCGCCGCCGTGCCGCCCGACCGCCTCGTAGTCGTGACCCCAGTCGTCGAGCAGCTCGAGCGTGCCCGAGAACCCTCGTGCCGTGATCTCGACCTCGTGCCCGTCGGCCTCGAGCAGCTCGACCAGCGGCCTCAGGATCACCGGGTGAGCAGTGTTCGTCATGTCGACCCAGACGCGCACGTTCACGCTCCCTCGAGGAACGCCGCGAGCCGCTTGTTGTAACCGGCCGCGCGGGGCAGCGAATGGCCGGCGCCGCGCAGGACGGCGCGCTCCGCCGGAAGCCGTTGCTCCAAGACGTCGCACACCGCATCGAGCGCAGAGTTGTGCGCGCCCGAGACCAGGAGCTTCGGGAACGGTGCCCGCGCCAGCTCGTCGAGAGGGATCTCCGCCTCGTGGGGCGGCCGCTCCGACAATGCCGCCCGTGCACCGGCCTCGAGCTTGGGGGGTAGTGGGTCCGGCAGGCTGGCGCTCGAGCCGACGAGCGGCATGAAGAACTCGAGGTAGCCGCGCGGATCGCGCGGCGCACCGTCGAACTGCGCCAGGAACGCCTCGACTGCCGGGTGGCCCCGTGCCAGGCCGAACGCCGGCGGCTCGTTCACCGTCAGGGATCGTATGACGTCGGGCCTCCGAGCCGCCGCGAGGAGCGAGATGACGCCACCGTAGGAGTGACCTACGAGGTGGTCTCCGGGCTCGAGCAGCTGCGCGAGTCCCTGGGCCTGCTCCTCGAAGTCGATCCGCGCGGGCGGCGGCTCCGTCCCGTACCCGGGCCGCTCCACGACGACCAGCGTAAAGCGCTCCACCAGCGGCCGTTGGGCGCTCCAGGTGGTCGCTCCGTCCGTGACGCTGCCGTGCACGAGCACCACTCGCGGGCCGTGACCCCTCGTCTCGACCTGGAACCCGGGCACTCGCCGAACCTTAACGTTGGAACAAAGTCGGCTTAAAACCGCATGGTTACAACGATTTGAGTGTTACAAGCTCGAGATGCTTTGGTATGCTCGCGGCAATGGAGCCCGGCCAGCGTCCGACCTTCCAACCGGCGGGGGCGGGCATGCTCCTCGCCTCCACGACGGCTGCCTCGATCGGAGTCGGCGCCTTGATCGGCTGGGCCGCGGGCTCGCTTCCGTACGGGATCCTCGGGGGAGCGGTCGTGGGAGTGCCCGCCGGGGTGACGGCCGTCTACTTCCGTTACCGGGACGCGCTTTCGTGAAGGCGACAGTGCTCGGAGCACCCCGGCCGATCCCCGGCCGGCTGGTTCCGGCCGCCGCGGGTGGACTGGTCGTGGTGCTCGCACTACCTGTTTTCCTGCTCGCCGGCTGGCGCGTCTCCGGCTGGGCGATCGCCGCGCTCGTCTGGGTCGGCGCCCAGGCCCTTGGTCTGCTGCTCGCACGCGTGCAGCCTTCGCCGGATAATCTCGCCGCCTCAAGCGTGCTGGCATTCGGAATGATGGGTCGGGTTTTGGGGGTGCTGATCGTGCTCGTCGCCGTGGCGGCCTCGGACGGCAGCCTGGCGCTCGCCGCCGCGATCGTCTACGCCCTCGCCTACACGGTTGAGCTCGCCGTCTCCGTTGCGAGTTACTTCGTCCAGGAGCCCACCGCATGAGACGTCGTTGGATCGCCTCGCTGGGCGTCATTCTAGGAGCCGTATGGCTTCCCGCGCCCGCGCTCGCGCGCGGGAAGTTCGACCCCTCCCGCGAGTTCGAGCAGCACGAGTGGATCCCGATCCACCTCGGCCCACTCGACCTGTCGATCACGAAGGCCGTCGTCTATCTGATGCTCGGAGCGGCCCTGACGATCCTGCTCGGCCTGGTGCTGATGCGGGGCCGGACGCTGAACCGGCGCCGCACGGTCGGAGAGCTGATCTACGAGATCGCCCAGACGCAGGTCGCGGAGCAGGGCCTCCCGACGAAGGCGATCGGGCGCTGGTTCCCCTACGTCGCGACGCTGATGCTGTTCATCTGGGTCGTGAACATGCTGGGCTTCATCCCGCTGCCGCTGACCGGCGAGACGTGGCATGGGATTCCGGTCTGGGGCATCTACGCAGCTACGTCGTCACTCTCGGTCACGCTCGCCCTCGCGCTCCTGACCTTCTTCTTCACGCACTACGAGGGCATTCGCTGGAACGGCCCGATCAAGTACTTCAAGAGCTGGATCCCCGAGGTACCGAGGGTCATCCTGCCGCTGATCGTCCCGCTCGAGATCCTCGGCCAGTTCATGCGCCTGATCTCGCTGAGCGTCCGACTGTTCGCCAACATGCTTGCCGGCCACATGCTGATCCTGACCTTCATCGGGCTGATCTTCGTGCTCGAGTCCCTCGCGCTGGCGGTGATCGCCGTCCCGGCCGCGACCGTCTTCTACCTCTTCGAGGTGATCATCGTCGTCTCGATCCAGGCGTTCATCTTCGCCGCCCTGTCCGCCATCTACATCGGCTCGGCGATCGAGCCAGAACACTAAGGAGGCAAACGTGTCCACTCTTCTCGCCGCCACCTCAGGTGACGTTACAAAGGCCGGCAAGGCGATCGCGCTCGCGCTCGGCATCGGTCTCGGCTCGCTCGGAGCCGGCGTCGGCATCGGCAACATCTTCGCTTCCATGATCCAGTCGGTCGCCCGCCAGCCGGAGCTGCGCGGTGAGCTCCAGGGCATCCAGTGGCTCGGCTTCGCGCTCACCGAGGCGGTCGTCTTCTACGGCCTGATCGGCGGTCTGCTCGCCTACGTGCTGATCTAGTGACGCCGATGCTCGCCAGCAACGCACTGATCAAGGTCGTCCCGGGTCTGATGATCTGGACGATCGTCTGCTTCCTGATCGTCCTCTTCGTCTTGAGGCGCTATGCGTTCGGCCCGATCCAGAAGCTGATCGACGAGCGCCGCGAACGGATCCGCGAGGCTCTGTCGGAAGCCGACCATGCCCGTGCCGAGGCTCGCAAGCTGCTCGAGGAGCACCGCAAGCTGATCGGCCAGGCGCGCGGCGAGGCGGAGGAGATCCTCGCCGAGGCTCGCCGCACCGGCGAGGCGATGGCCCGCAGGGTCAAGGAGGAGACCGAGGCCGACCGCCAGCGGCGGCTCGAGGAGACCCGCAAGCAGATCGAGTCGGAGACCAGACGGGGCCTCGAGAAGATCCGAGCCGCAGTGGCCGAGCTCAGCCTGGTCGCTGCCGAGAAGGTGACTCGCAAGTCGCTCACCCCCAAGGACCAGCGCCGCCTGATCGACGAGGCGGTCGGCGAGCTCGACTTCTCCGTCCTGGAGCGGAACGACTAGGCACCGATGGCCGCCGCCCACCGCATCTACGCGCAGGCGCTGTACGAGGCCGCCGCGGACGGCGGCAGCCTTGCGACGGTGCGCGACGGGCTCACACAGTTCGTCGAGGCCGCCCGCGAGGTGCCGGAGCTCCGTCAGCTACTGCGCAACCCGCGCCTCGAGCGCGACGTCAAGCGCGCCGGCATCGAAGAGCTGATGGGCGACTCCGACGAGCTGCTCCGCAACTTCCTGCTGCTGCTCGTGGAGAAGAACCGCGCCGCCGAGGTCGAGGAGATCGCCCGCGAGTTCGAGCGGATCGTCGCCGCGGCCGAGCGCATTCTCGACGTCGAGCTGACGACGGCGGTCGAGCTCTCGGACAAAGAGGCGAGCGAGCTGCTCCAGCAGATCGAGAAAGCTTCCGGCCGGCGCGTCGAGGCGACGCGCACGGTCGACCCCGACCTGATCGGCGGCATGGTCCTGCAGGCCGGCTCGCTCCGCCTCGACGCGAGCGTGCTCGGCCGGCTGAACCGTCTTCGCCAAGAACTGAAAGGACGAGCAGCTTGAAGCTGAGACCCGAAGAGATCACGTCGATTCTGAAGCAGCGGATCGAGCAGTACGACGTCGAGACGGACCTGGCCGAGGTCGGCAGCGTGCTCCAGGTCGGCGACGGGATTGCCCGCCTCTACGGGCTCGAGAACTGCGTCTCGATGGAGATGCTCGAGCTCGAGCACGGCGTCACCGGCCTCGCCTTCAACCTCGAAGAGGACAACGTCGGGGTAGCGCTGTTCGGCGACTGGGAGCACGTCAAGGAGGGCGAGCCCGCGAAGCGCAGCGGAAGCGTTGCCAGCGTTCCCGTCGGAGACGCCCTCGTCGGCCGCATCGTCGATCCGCTCGGTAACCCCCTCGACGGCCAGGGACCGATCGAGTCGTCCGAGTCGCGGCCGCTCGAGTTCAAGGCCCCGGGCGTCGTGGCCCGCCAGCCGGTGAAGGAGCCGCTTCAGACCGGTCTGAAGGCGATCGACTCGATGATCCCGATCGGCCGTGGACAGCGCGAGCTGATCATCGGCGACCGGACGACGGGGAAGACGGCGATCCTCGTCGACACGATCCTGAACCAGCGCGGGCAGGACATCGTCTGCGTCTACGTCGCGATCGGCCAGAAGGCCTCGACGGTCGCGCAGGTGTACGAGCGCCTCAAGGACGCAGGCGCGATGGACTACACGATCATCGTCATGGCGCCGGCCTCCGAAGCCGCGCCGATCAAGTGGATGGCGCCGTATGCGGGCACCGCCATGGGCGAGTACTTCCTCTACAACGGCAAGCACGCGCTGTGCATGTACGACGACCTCTCGAAGCACGCCGACGCGTACCGGCAGATGTCGTTGCTCCTGCGCCGCCCGCCCGGTCGCGAGGCCTTCCCCGGCGACGTCTTCTACCTCCACTCGCGGCTGCTCGAGCGCGCGGTCAAGCTCTCGGACGAGCTCGGTGGGGGCTCGCTCACGGCCCTGCCGGTGATCGAGACGCAGGCCGGTGACGTGGCGGCGTACATCCCCACGAACGTGATCTCGATCACGGACGGCCAGATCTTCCTCGAGTCGGAGCTCTTCTACTCGGGCGTGCGCCCCGCGATCAACGTCGGCATCTCGGTTTCGCGCGTGGGGGGAAACGCCCAGATCAAGGCGATGCGCCAGGTGGCGGGCCGCCTGAAGCTCGACCTCGCCCAGTACCGCGAGCTGGAGGCCTTCTCGCAGTTCGGCTCCGAGCTCGACCAGGCGACGCAGCGCACGCTGGCCCGCGGCGCCCGCATGGTCGCGACGCTCAACCAGCCGCAGTACCAGCCCTGGGCGGTGGAGGAGCAGGTCGTCGCGATCTTCGCGGGCAACGAGGGCTACCTCGACGACATCCCCACCGGTCAGGTGCAGCGCTTCCAGGACGAGCTGCGCGAGTACCTGCGAGCCGAGGGGACGATCTACAAGGAGATCGCCGAGCAGCAGGAGCTCACTCCCGAGCTCGAGCAGAAGTTGCGCGCCGAGCTCGACAAGTTCGTGAAGACGTTCGCCGTGCACGAGGAGACGGCCGTCACGGCGTAATGGCGACGGTTCAGGACCTGAAGCGGCGGATCCGCTCCGTCAGCAACACCCGCAAGATCACCAAGGCGATGGAGCTGGTCGCCTCGGCGCGCCTGCGGCGCGCTCAGGCGAGGATCGAGGCGACGCGGCCCTATGCCGACCGGATGCTCGAGCTGATGGTCGGAACCACGCGCGCGAGCGCGTCGGTGCGCGGCTTGCCTCTGCTCCAGCAGCGCGAGAGCGAGAACACCGTGGCGATCGTCCCGATCACGGCCGATCGCGGTCTCGCCGGCGCCTTCAACGCGCAGATCCTGCGCGCCGCGTTCCGGCTGGAGCGCGAGCTGCGCGCCGAAGGACGCGAGCTGCGCTGGCTCGCCACGGGGCGGAAGGGCAACTCGAGCCTCCGCTTCCGGCGCTACGAGCTGGAGCAGGGCTGGACGGGCTTCAGCGAGCAGCCGTCGTACCTGGACGCGCAGGCAGTCGCGCACAAGCTTGCGGAGCTGTACGCGAGCGGCGAGGTCGACCGGGTCGTCGTGATCTACAACAAGTTCGAGTCCGCGCTGACCCAGAAGGTGACCGAGCAGACCGTGCTGCCGATCCCCGAGGAGCTGCTCCAGCAAGCTCCGGGGGAAGGCAGCGAAGCGCTGCTCGGAGACTTCATCTACGAGCCGGAGCCGGAGCAGATCCTCGAGCGCCTGCTGCCGGTGTACCTCGAGACCGAGCTCTACCGTGCGCTGCTGGAGTCGGCTGCCTCGGAGCAGGGCGCCCGCATGAGCGCCATGCGCAACGCCTCGAGCAACGCCGGCGAGCTGATCGACGGCCTCAGGCTGGCGATGAACCGCGCCCGGCAGGCGGAGATCACCCAGGAGATCCTGGAGGTCGTCGCCGGGGCCGACGCGCTGACCGCCTAACCGCGCGCGCAAAAGGGCGTCATAATGTGAGGTGCGGCGATTCCCCGCCGCTATGCTTCGACCCCTTCCTGTGGCGAGTCAGGACAAACCCGAAGTCCTTTCAGCAGGCGCCGGTCTGGCGGCCACCGTCGCGGCCGAGACCCATGGGGAGCTCGGCGAGCACGAAGAGATCCGGGCGCGCGGCTACTGGGAGCAGGTCTGGCTTCGCTTCAAGCGCGACAAGGCGGCCATCGGCGGCGGCCTCTACATCATCTTCCTGATCCTCGCGGCCTTCGGCGGTGCGCCGCTGGCAGCGAAGCTGCTCGGCCACGGGCCGAACGACCAGTTCATCGGGTCGGCGCTCGACGAGAAGTCGTTCCTCCCGGTCGGGCCGTGGCATCACATCATCGCCGACCCCACCGGCTCCTGCGTTTCGCACTGTCCGCACACGCTCTTCATCCTCGGGGCCGACTCGGAGCTGGGGCGAGACGAGTTCCTGCGCCTGCTCTACGGCGCGCAGGTGTCGCTCGAGGTCGCGGTCGGCGCAACGCTCGTCAGCATGTTCACGGGCGTTCTGCTCGGAGCGACCGCCGGCTACTTCGGGGGCCGCGCGGACACGATCATCTCCCGCTTGACGGAGATCGTGATGGCGTTCCCGTTCCTCCTCTTCGTGATCGCGCTTGCCAGCACCGTCGGCCAGCGCCTGAACAACATCACGTTGGGCGGCCTGTTCGGAAAGGGCGTGCTGACACTCGTGTTCGTGATCGGGCTCTTCAGCTGGTTCTATCCGGCGAGGATCGTGCGTGCGCAGGTGTTATCCCTGCGCGAAAAGGAGTTCGTCGAAGCCGCGCGAATGGTGGGCGCGAGCGACCTCCGGATCATCAGGTCGCACCTGCTACCTCACCTCGTCGCGCCGATCATCGTCTACTCGACGCTGATCGTCGCCCAGAACATCCTCTTCGAGGCCGGGCTCTCCTTCCTCGACGTCGGGATTCCGCTGCCGACGGCGAGCTGGGGCAACCTGCTCGAGACGGCTCCGAGGTACTACACCGCGCAGCCATGGCTCATGCTCTGGCCGGGGCTGGCGGTGCTCCTGGCGACGCTCGCTTTCAACCTGCTCGGCGACGGCCTGCGCGACGCGGTCGACCCAAGAAGTTCTCACTAGGAGGGTTTGGCGGAGTGCCGCTCGTCCCCTCGCGTGCGTAACTTCCAACGCCGGCGATTCCCCACCCCGGTTTAGCGGCCGCGCCGGCAAAGCCGTCGCGGCCTCTTAGCGGCATCGCAAGCGATGCCTCCTTCAAGCGGCGCCGCCGAGTCGGCGCCTCCAAGAAGCTCTCACTAGCTCGCGCCGTTTGCCTCGTTCTGAGCCGGGTTTGGGGCCCGTTCCTCGCACTAGAACGCGGGTAGTCGAGGCCCTAACAGCTCCCTAACTTCTCGCGCGCGCGAACGTCTTAGGACTCAGGCACGTGCTCGTGCGCGCCCGGGCCAGGCTAGCCACGCATGGCCCTATTCAAGGAAAGGAGTCCCATGCGAAGACGACTCTTGTTCTCGATCGTCGCATTGGCGATCGGCGCGAGTCTGCTCGCAGCGGCCGGTCTTGCAAGCCCGGCCAGCAGTAACTCTCCGTCGGCCAAGAACTCGACGGCGAAAAAGGGTGGAACTCTTCGGATCAACGTCTCCGATTCCGACGTTGACTACATCGATCCTGGCCTGTCGTATTACGTCCCAGGCTGGGCGCTTCTCTATACGACTTGTCGGCAGCTCCTGAACTATCCCGACAAGGCGGCGCCTGCGGGCACGCGGCTCTTTCCGGACGGTGCGGTTGCGATGCCGAGGATCTCGCGGAACGGCAGGACGCTCACGTTCAAGGTTCGCAAGAGCATGAAGTTCAGCAACGGCAAGGCCCTTACGGCCGCGAACTACGCCGCCGCGATCGACCGCGTCGCCGACCCGAAGTTCGGGTCGCCCGCGGTCGCCTTCGCGTCTGACATCGTCGGCTTCGACGCCGTCAACGCGGGCCGCGGCTCGCACGTGAGCGGCGTGACGACGAAGGGCAACACGATCACGATCCGTCTCACCGCGGCCCACGTGGACTTCCTCTCGCGGCTCGCGATGATGTTCTTCTGCCCGGTGCCCAAGGGCACGCCGCGGCCTGCCGCCGGGACGATCGTCCCCGGCTCGGGCCCGTACTACGTGTCCAGCCGGACGCCGGGCCGCACCATCGTGCTGAAGCGGAACAAGAACTACAAGGGTCCGCGGCCTCATAACGCCAACGAGATGGACGTCACGGTCAACACCAACCAGGACACGAGCCTGCTGCAGGTGCAGCGGGGCTCGGCCGACTACGACCTGGGCGGCCATCCTGGGACAGCGGACGCAGGACTGAGTCAGAAGTACGGCCTCAACAAGAAGCAGTACTTCGTCAGCCCGCAGATCTCGACGAACTACTTCGCGATGAACAACTCGCGAGGCGTGTTCAAGGGTGTTGCGGCTCGTAAGGCAGTGAACTATGCGATCGACCGAACGTCGCTGATCAAGACGCAGGGCAAGTTCGCCGGGAAGCCGACGGACCAGCTCCTGCCGCCGAAGTTGGCCGGCTACCGGCCCGCCAACCTCTTCCCCAACCGGCCGAACGTCTCGAAGGCGAAGAGGCTCCTTGCCGGGAAGAAGCCGACGGTCGACTGGTACGAGGGCGGTAGCGACATCCGGAAGGCGCGCGCGGCTGCAGCCCAGGCTCAGCTCAAGCGCGTCGGCATCGACGTCAAGATCCACGGGTTCGGCACCGGCGTCATGTACAAGAAGTGCGGAACGCGGGGCGAGGCCTTCGACATCTGTGATGTCGGCTGGGTCGCGGACTACGTCGACCCGTTCGACTTCGTCGACGTCCTGCTGAACGGCAACAACATCCAGGCGTCGAACAACAACAACTACGCGTACTTCAACAACGCGAAGTACAACCGTCGGATGAACGCGGCCAACAAGCTCTCTGGGCCGAAGCGCTACAAGGCGTACGGGAATCTCGACGTTGACATCAGCAAGAACGCTGCACCGAACGCGTACTGGATCAACTTCAACAACCGTGACTTCATCTCGAGTAAGACCGGCTGCTACACGTTCCAGCCGGTGTACGCGAGCCCTGACTTCACGATCCTCTGCCGGAAGTAATCCAGCTTCGGGCAGCTGTTTCGGACTCCAAGGAGGCGCTGGCTACGGCCGGCGCCTCCTGGTCTTTTGTAGAGTGAGTTTCGTACGGCGATGGGCGGAGCGGCGCGACAATGATCGGTTACCTCATCCGGCGTCTTCTCTGGGCGGTCGTGCTTTTCATCGCCGTCACTGTCGTCACGTACGTCATCTTCTTCCTAATCCCGGCCGACCCCGCCCGCCGGGCGTGCGGACAGCAGGTCACCGCGCAGTGCGTCAAGAACGCGAAGCACTACCTCGGCCTGGACCGGCCGATCTACATCCAATACCTCAAGTTCCTCGGCCGACTGCTGCCGGTCGACGCCCACGCACTGGCGAACGGCCACTTCCCGTTGAAGCGGCCGTCGCTCGGGATCTCGTTCGCGAACCGGCAGAAGGTGAACTCGATCGTCGCCAGCGCCGCGCCCGTGACCGCGTCCCTCGTCTTCGGCGGAGCGATCACGTGGCTCCTCATCTCCATTCCCGTCGGCGTCTTCTCTGCGCTGCGGCCGCGCTCCTTGTTAGACCGCGCCGCGATGACGTTCGTGCTGATCGGGATCTCTGCTCACCCGGTCTGGATCGGCCTGATCTTCCTCTACGTCTTCGCCTACAAGCTGCACGCGTTTCCGCTCGGCGAGTACTGCAATATCATCAACCCGCCGCCGGGCGCGAGTTGCGGCGGGCCCGTGCAGTGGTTCTACCACATGATTTTGCCTTGGATGACGTTCGCGATTCTGTTCGCCGCCCTCTACGTTCGGATGATCCGGGCGAACGTCATGGAAACCCTGAACGAGGACTACGTGCGGACCGCGCGCGCCAAGGGCGCGCCGGAGTGGCGTGTCCTGCGCTCGCACGTCTTGCGCAACGCGATGCTGCCGGTCGTGACGATGCTCGGGATGGACATCGCGCTCGGCCTCGGCGGCGCGATCTTCACCGAGAACATCTACGGCCTTCCGGGCCTCGGCCAGCAGGTGCGCCAGAGCCTTACCAACTTCGACCTCCCGACGACGCAGGGCATCATCGTCTTCGGGACGGTCGCGATCATCTGCTTCAACCTCGTCGTTGACGTCTTATACGCGTTCATCGATCCCCGGATCAGGCTCTCGTAGGACACTGAAGCTATGCCCCTGCTCGACGTCCGGGATCTAAAGACCTACTTCAAGACCGACGACGGGATAGTCAAGGCGGTGGACGGCGTCAGCTTCTCGATCGAGAAGGGGCGGACGCTCGGGATCGTCGGGGAGTCCGGCTCGGGCAAGAGCGTCACCTGCCTCACGATCATGGGGCTGAACAACAAGCGCAACACGATCACGAGCGGCGAGGCGCTCTTCAAGGACCAGGATCTGCTGCGAACGAGCCCGCGCAAGCTCCGCGAGATCCGCGGCAACGAGATCGCGATGATCTTCCAGGACCCGATGACGTCGCTGAACCCGGTGCACAAGATCGGGCAGCAGCTGGTGGAGGCGATCCAGCTCCATCAGGACGTGACGAAGAAGACGGCGCGGGCGCGTTCGATCGAGCTGCTGAAGGCGGTCGGGATCCCGCGCTCCGAGCGGCGAGTCGATGACTATCCGCACCAGTTCTCGGGCGGCATGCGTCAGCGTGTGATGATCGCGATGGCTCTCATCAACGACCCGGACCTGCTGATCGCAGACGAGCCGACGACCGCGCTGGACGTGACGACGCAGGCCCAGATCCTGACTCTGATGAAGAACCTTCAGGACGACTTCGGCAGCGCGATCATCATCATCACTCATGATCTCGGAGTGGTGGCCGAAATCGCCGACGACGTCGCAGTCATGTACGCGGCCGAGATCGTCGAGAGGGGTTCGGTCGGAAACATCTTCAGCCGGCCGCACATGCCCTACACCTGGGGTCTGCTCGGCTCGCTGCCGCGTCTCGACTCCGACACGGAGCGCCTCGTTCAGATCAAGGGCCAGCCGCCGTCGCTGCTGCGCCCGCCGTCGGGTTGCCGGTTCCATCCCCGCTGCCCGTACGTGATGGACATCTGCCGGGAGACCAATCCCCCGCTCGTGCCGCTCTCCGACAACCCTGACCACCTGGCGGCTTGCCACCTCGACGAGGAGACTAAGGACCGCGAGGCGGAGAAGCTGCTCGCCGGGACTATGGCGGAGGCCTCCTAGGTGGGCAACGAGCTCCTCGTCGTCGAGGACCTGAAGAAGCACTTCCCGATTACCCAGGGGATCATCCTCCAGAAGCAGGTTGCCGCGGTGAAGGCGGTCGACGGGATCAGCTTCACGGTCAAGGAAGGCGAAACGCTAGGCGTCGTCGGCGAATCAGGCTGCGGCAAGTCGACGATGGCGCGCTGCATCATGCGCCTGCTCGAGCCGACCGCGGGCCGGATCGTCTTCGAGGGCAGGGACATCACGCGTCTCTCGCGGTCCGACATGCGGCCGATCCGGCGCGAGATGATGATGATCTTCCAGGACCCGTACGCCTCTCTGAACCCGCGCAAGCGCGTCGGGTTCATCGTCGCCGAGGCGCTGCAGGTGCACAAGCTCGGCACCGAGGCGGAGACGAAGCGTCGCGTGCAAGAGTTGCTCGAAGTGGTCGGGCTGAACCCCGAGCACTACAACCGCTTCCCGCACGAGTTCTCGGGCGGGCAGCGGCAGCGCATCGGCGTCGCGCGCGCCCTCGCCGTCAATCCGAAGCTGATCGTTTGCGACGAGCCTGTCTCTGCGCTCGACGTCTCGGTTCAGGCTCAGATTCTCAACCTGCTCAAGGACCTCCAGCGCGACTTGGGTCTCACGTACGTCTTCATCGCGCACGACCTCAACGTCGTCCGCCACATCTCGGACCGGGTCATGGTCATGTACCTCGGTCAGGTCTCGGAGATCGCCGACCGCCAGACGCTGTACCGCGAGCCGAAGCACCCGTACACGGGTGCGCTGCTTTCGGCCGTGCCGATCCCCGATCCCGAGCTCGGACGCCAGCGCAAGCCGATCGTGCTCGAGGGTGACGTTCCGAGCCCGGTCAACCCGCCGAGCGCGTGCCGTTTCCATCCTCGCTGTCCCCGGTTTCGCGAAGGTCACTGCGATGTCGAAGAGCCGCCGCTCTATCCGATGGGCGACGGGCATCTGGTGAAGTGCCACTATCCGCTCGAGGGCTGGCCGCTGACGGAGGAAGAGTTCCGGCAACCGGGCCGACGACAGGCCGTCGCCACCTGAGCGTTCGATGCTGCGCGCGGCATTCCGCCGCTTCTTCAAGCTCCTAGCCGTCATCGGCGCGGCGACCGCAGTCGTCTCGCTCGCGATCGGCCTGCTGCTGGGCGCGTCGCTGGTGCGCTCGCTCGCGATCGGCCTCTATCTCGTCGGCAGCTTCTTCGTCATCGCCGGTTTCTTCATGGGAAACCGCGGGCCCGTGCGCATGCGGGACGACCGCGCGACGCTCCTGTTCGGCCCACGGTGGGTGCGCTGGGCGACGCGCGAGGAGCAGGACGAGGCCATGGGCTCCTCGGCTGTCTTCATCACGCTTGGTTTCGCCCTCATCTTCCTCGCCGCGGCTGCCGATACGAGACAACGGTTGTTTTAGTTTTTTGTAGTTTCGTCCTAACTCAGACGCCATCTTGTCGTCAGATAGAACGTGGAAGAAATGACGGACTATGCCTGCGGCCGCGCACGCGAGCTGAGCTCGCTCGAGGTCGACGGTGAGCTGAACCAGCTCGATCGCATCCGGCTGTCCGTGCATCTGAGCCGGTGCGTTCCCTGCCGCCAGTTTCGGCGGGACGTGCACGCGACGACGCAAGCCCTCAGGGCGGTGCCGCTCGAGCAGCTCGACCACGAGGTCGCGCTTCCGCGCAGGCGCCAGATCAGGTTCCGAGGCATGCAGGTCGGCGTGGCGGCGGCAATGCTCGTCGCGGCGACCGTGATCGGCATCCTGCTGACGCCACTCCACACCCACGCGGGCAGCAGGGCCCCGAAGCGCCCGGCCGGCGTGGTCGGCAACTCGCAGGTCAGTGAGACCGGGATTCTCCGCAACCTGCACGCGCAGTTGAAGCCGGAGCCTTTCGGCCGCGCGGGCGGGGTTCAGTAGTCGCGCTCCTCGTCTCGGCGGTCCGCCACGCGGCTATCGTTGGCGGAAGATGACCGCTTCGCTCGTCACGTCGTACGTCTGAAGCCTCGATCACGCCGCCCGGGTGGCGGCGCTCGAACAGGCAGCCCGCAAAGGCGCGTTTGATCAGGGCGAGCGCAAATCGCGCTTCGCTAGACTCCGCTTGCGGGGCGGCCGGCTGCGCGAGCGGCGCCGCCTGATCCCGCCTCCCGAGGAGACGCATGCCTGAGCAGAACGTCGGCAAGGTGATCGAGATCAAGGGCGTCGTGCTCGACGCGGTCTTCCCCGAGAACCTGCCGGAGATCTATACCGCGCTTCGCATCTCGGTTCCGGAGCAGGACGGCCGTGAGGCGAGGGAGCTCGTCGCAGAGGTGCAGCAGCATCTCGGTGACGACCGGGTCCGCGCTGTCGCCATGGACTCCACGGATGGCATCCCGCGCGGCGTGGACATCGTCGACACCGGCGGGCCGATCACCGTTCCGGTCGGCGAGGCCACGTTGGGACGGCTGTTCAACGTCCTCGGCGAGCCCATCGACGATCCGGACAAGCCGGTGGACGCGGACGAGCGCTGGGCGATCCACCGTGATCCGCCCAAATTCGAGGAGCTCGAGCCGACGGCCCAGATCTTCGAGACCGGGCTGAAGGTGATCGATCTGCTCGCCCCGTACGTGCAGGGCGGCAAGGTCGGCCTGTTCGGCGGGGCCGGGGTCGGCAAGACGGTCCTGATCCAGGAGCTGATCCGCAACATCGCCGAGGAGCACTCCGGACTGTCGGTCTTCTGCGGCGTGGGTGAGCGCACCCGCGAGGGCAACGACCTCTGGATCGAGATGACCGAGTCCGGCGTGATCGACAAGACCGCGCTCGTCTTCGGGCAGATGAACGAGCCGCCGGGCGCGCGCTTACGAGTGGGGCTCTCGGGCCTGACGATGGCCGAGTACTTCCGCGAGCAGGGCCAGGACGTCCTGCTCTTCATCGACAACATCTTCCGCTTCGTCCAGGCGGGCTCCGAGGTCTCGGCGCTGCTCGGCCGAATGCCGAGCGCGGTCGGGTACCAGCCGACGCTCGCAACCGAGATGGGGCAGCTCCAGGAGCGCATCACCTCGACGCGTCAGGGCTCGGTGACCTCGGTGCAGGCGATCTACGTGCCCGCGGACGACCTCACCGACCCCGCTCCGGCGAACACCTTCGCCCACCTCGACGCCACGACCGTGCTCTCCCGCCAGATTGCCGAGCAGGGTCTCTACCCCGCTGTCGATCCCCTGGATTCCACCTCTCGCGCGCTCCAGCCCGGGATCGTCTCGGACGAGCACTACGAGGTCGCGACGCAGGTGCAGCAGATCCTGCAGCGCTACAAGGAGCTCCAGGACATCATCGCGATCCTCGGCATCGACGAGCTCTCGGACGAGGACCGCGTGATCGTCCAGCGGGCGCGAAAGATCCAGCGTTTCCTCTCGCAGCCCAACTTCGTGGCCGAGCAGTTCACGGGCACGCCGGGCAAGTACGTGAAGCTCGAGGACACGATCAAGGGCTTCCGCGAGATCATCGACGGCAAGCACGACGACCTGCCCGAGCAGGCGTTCTTCATGGTCGGCACGATCGAGGACGCGGTCGCGAAGGCGCGCGAGCTCTCCGGCGACGATGAGCCCGAGCAGGCCGAGGAGGGGGAGCAGGCGGAGCCGGCCGCCGACGAGCAGCCGGCCGAGCCCGTTCCGGCGTAGCGGGTTCGCAGTCCGTGGCCGAAAGGACCTTCTCTCTCTCGCTTGTGACGCCCGACGGAGCGGCATTCGAGGGCGAGGTGGAGATGCTGATCGTGCCCGGTGAGGCCGGCGAGATCGGCGTGCTCGCGCGGCACGCGCCGCTGGTGGCCCTGCTGAAGGCAGGCTCCACGCGCGTGTACGTGGAACGGGCGGCCGAGCAGGTGCAGGAGTTCGCGACCGGCCCGGGGTTCTTCAAGGTCGAGCAGGATCGGGCGCTCGCGCTCGTCGACGACGCGGTGGACGCGCGCGAGATCGACGAGGCTCGTGCGCGTGAACAGCTGGAGCGTGCCCGGGAGGAGTTGGAGCGCGTCGAGCGCGGCGAGTCGGACGCCGACCGCTGGCAACTCGAGCAACGAATCCGCCACGCCGAGAACCAGCTCAGAGTCGCGGGCCGCGCCGAGTAGTCACACGCGCGCGCACCCCCACCCAAAGGGTGGGGCCGCATCCCTCCGCCCTCGCGGTCGACGCTACCGCAAGAATTTGCACGCGTTCGTGACCCATTCGTCCCGGTTTCGCGACTTTTTCTCCACGGCTGAGCCTGGCTCGGATGCTAGGCTCTGCCGTACCCGGAGAGCTTTGAACGGCAGCTTGGCGACCGGGTTACCAAACGCCTAAAGAGCCGCCGCGAGTCGTCCGGCTCCGGCTTCTCTCTAGGCCGGAGCGACGAATGAACGACGACAGACGCACACAGCTCGAGCAGATCCTTCAGGAACGGATCGCGTTCCTCGACGGCTCCTGGGGCGTGCTGATCCAGCGCGAGGTCAAGGGCGAGGAGGCCTACCGCGGCGAGCGGTTCCGGGACCACCCGCGCGACGTCGCCGGCGATCCGGACCTCCTGAACCTGACGAGGCCCGAGATCGTGCTCGGCATCCATCGCGACTACTTCGCCGCCGGCGCAGACATCGCGACCACCAACACCTTTACGGCCACCTCGATCGGACAGTCCGACTACGGGCTCGAGCCGTACGCGCGTGAGATGAACGTCGAGGGCGCGAAGCTCGCGCGCCAGGCGGCCGACGAGGTCGGCGGTTTCGTCGCCGGGTCGATCGGTCCGCTCAACGTCAGCCTGTCGCTTTCGCCTCGCGTCGAGGATCCGACCTTCCGCGCCGCGACGTTCGACGAGGTGCGAGAGGCCTACGTCGAGCAGATCGAGGGGCTCGTCGAAGGCGGCGTCGATCTGCTCCTGATCGAGACGATCTTCGACACGCTGAATGCGAAGGCGGCGATCGTCGCTGCCAAGGACGTAGCGCCCGACGTGCCGCTGTGGCTGAGCTTCACGGCGATCGACCTGAGCGGCCGCAACCTCTCGGGTCAGACGGTGGAGGCGTTCTGGACGTCGGTCGAACATGCCGACCCGCTGATCGTCGGCGTCAACTGCTCGCTCGGCGCGGCGCAGATGCGGCCGTACGTCGAAGATCTCGCGCGCGTGGCGCCGACGTACGTCGCGTGCCATCCGAACGCGGGGCTTCCGAACGAGTTCGGAACGCACGACGAGCAGCCGGCCGACACGAGCGGATACCTCCGCGAGTTCGCGGAGGCCGGCCTCGTGAACGTCGTCGGCGGCTGTTGCGGTACGACCCCTGAGCACACGCGGGCAATCGTCGAGGCCGTACGGGGTCAGGCGCCGCGGCGCGTGCCCGAGCGCGTTTCTCGGCCTCGGTTCAGCGGGCTCGAGCCATTCGAGATCGGGCCGGATACGGGCTTCGTGATGATCGGCGAGCGGACGAACGTGACCGGCTCGGCGCGCTTCCGGAGCTTGATCGAGGCCGACGACTACCAGGGCGCGGCAGACGTCGCGCTCGAGCAGGTGCAGGGCGGCGCCAACCTCATCGACGTGAACATGGACGCCGACCTGCTCGATGCCGAGCGGGCGATGACGACGTTCCTCAACCTGATCGCAACCGAGCCGGAGGTCGCGCGGCTGCCGATCATGGTCGACAGCTCGCGGTGGTCAGCGCTCGAGGCCGGCCTGAAGTGTCTCCAAGGCAAGGGCGTCGTCAACTCGATCAGCCTCAAGGAGGGCGAGGAGCAGTTCCTCGAACAGGCCCGACAGGTCCGGCGTTACGGCGCGGCCGTCGTCGTGATGGCCTTCGACGAGCAGGGGCAGGCGGACACGGTCGAGCGCAAGGTGGAGATCTGCGGCCGGGCGTACGAGCTCCTCCTGGACAAGGTGGGCTTCGAGCCCGACGACATCATCTTCGACCCGAACATCCTCGCCGTCGCCACCGGGATCGAGGAGCACGCCGAGTACGCGAAAGCATTCATCGAGGCGATCCCGCTGATCAAGGAGCGCTGTCCGGGGGTGCGCATCTCCGGAGGGATCTCGAATCTCTCCTTCGCGTTCCGCGGCAACGACGTCGTCCGCGAGGCGATGCACGCCGCGTTCCTCTACCACGCCATCCAGGCGGGCCTCGACATGGGCATCGTCAACGCGGGCCAGCTCGCGGTCTACGAGGACATCGGCCCTGACCTTCGGGAGCGCGTCGAGGACGTGATCTTCAATCGCCGCGAGGACGCGACCGAGCGCCTGCTCGAGCTCGCCTCGTCGGTGACCGGTGAAGGAACGCAGCGTGAGGTCGATCTCTCGTGGCGCGAGAAGCCGGTCGAGGAGCGCCTCTCTTACGCCCTGATGCACGGCATTCCCGACTTCGCCGAGGAGGATGCCGAGGAGGCGCGACAGCAGCGCGAGCGTCCCCTCGACGTGATCGAGGGCCCGTTGATGGACGGGATGCGGATCGTGGGCGACCTGTTCGGCTCGGGGAAGATGTTCTTGCCGCAGGTGGTGAAGAGCGCGCGCGTGATGAAGCGCGCCGTCGCCTATCTGGAGCCGTTCATGGAAGCCGAGAAGGCGGCGTCCGGCGGCAACGGCCGCGGGCAGGGAAAGCTTGTCCTCGCGACCGTCAAGGGTGACGTGCACGACATCGGTAAGAACATCGTCGGCGTCGTCCTGGGCTGCAACAGCTACGAGGTGATCGACCTCGGCGTGATGGTGCCGGCAGACAAGATCCTGGAGACGGCGGTGGCCGAGGGTTGCGACGTCGTCGGGCTCTCAGGGTTGATTACGCCCTCACTCGACGAGATGGTCAACGTCGCGCGCGAGATGCAGCGCCGCGGGCTCGAGCTCCCGCTGCTGATCGGCGGGGCCACGACTTCGAAGCAGCACACGGCCGTGAAGATCGCCCCCGAGTACGGCCAGCCCACGGTGCACGTGCTCGACGCGTCTCGCGTCGTGGACGTCGTCTCCCACCTGCTCGACCCTGGGCGGGTCCAAGAATTCGATCGCGAGAACCAGGAGCTCCAGGAACGTCTGCGCGAGCAGCACGCCGAGCGGGATCGGAAGCCGCTGCTACCGCTCGACGACGCGCGCGCGAACCGCGAGCAGGTCGAGTTCGACGAGCTCCCGGCACCGCCGTTCACCGGCACGCGGATCGTCGAGCCCGACCTCGCGACGCTCCGCGACTACATCGACTGGCAGTTCCTTTTCCATGCCTGGGAGCTCAAGGGCAAGTTCCCCGCGATCCTCGAGCGGCCCGAGGCGCGCGAGCTCTTCGACGACGCAACTCAGCTGCTCGACGAGATCCTGCGCGACCGTTTGCTCCAGGCTCGCGGCGTCTACGGCTTCTGGCCGGCGTCGTCCGATGGTGACGATATCGTTGTCCGCTATGACAACAAGACCCGCTTCTGTTTCTTGCGCCAGCAGTCGGAGTACGGCGACTCACGGCCTAACCGCTCGCTCGCGGATTACGTCGCACCAGAGGGTGACCACATCGGTGCCTTCGCGGTCACGATTCACGGCACCGACGAGCTCGCCGCACGGTACGAAGCCGAGCACGACGACTACCGGGCGATCATGGCGAAAGCCCTGGCCGACCGCCTCGCCGAGGCCTTCGCCGAGTATCTGCACCAGGTCGCGCGTCGCGAGTGGTACGAGCCCGGCGAGCAGCTCTCGAGCGACGACCTGATCGCCGAGCGCTTCCGTGGGATCCGGCCGGCCTTCGGCTACCCGGCGTCGCCCGACCATTCCGAAAAATCGAAGCTCTTCGAGTTACTCGACGCTCAGCAGGTGGGGGCGGAGCTGACGGAGACCTTCGCCACGCTTCCGGCGGCGAGCGTGAGCGGGATCTACCTGGCTCACACGAGCGCCCGCTACTTCGCGGTCGGCCGTGTCGCACGCGACCAGGTCGAGGACTACGCTCGCCGCAAGGGCATGTCGCTCGCGGAGGCGGAGCGGTGGTTGGCGCCGAACCTTGCGTACACGCCGGACCCGAACAGCGTTCCCGTGAGTACATAAAGGGATCGGTATCCCGGTAACAAATCCCTACTGGC
This sequence comes from Actinomycetota bacterium, assembly GCA_030854475.1. Lineage (GTDB taxonomy): Bacteria > Actinomycetota > Thermoleophilia > Gaiellales > Gaiellaceae > JALYTD01. The sequence continues at coordinate 38,774 of JALYTD010000035.1, read as the reverse complement.
TCGCACGACGTGGTGCTGGGCTATCCTCATTGCGGCGGGCGCCGTAAGATCGGCGTCGCCGCTGTTTAGTGACCGATGCGGACGACGCTGAAGAGAGGGATCGGCCGGGCACCGGCCAACGGGAACGGCAACGGGTACCTGCCGCCGGGTGTCCTCACCCCCGTCGCGCGCTACTCGCAGCCACCACCGCCACGGCGCAGCTTCGCCTACACGGTCGGGCGCGCGTTCCTCTGGGCGCTCGCCCTGGTCGGTGTGCTCTCAGCGGGAGCCTCGGGCGGGCTCTACATGTGGCTCCACACCGAGGTCGCGGTGACCGCGCCGAAGAAGGCGATCAGGAAGGCGGCCAAGACCCTCCAGGTTGCCCAGCCCGGCAAGCCGGCGATTGCGCTCTTGATCGGCTCGGACCACCGCTACCAGGATGGCGCAGCCGACGCGGGGCGCTCGGACACGATCATGCTCCTCCGTACCGATCCCGGCACGAAGTCGATCTCGATGCTGTCGTTCCCGCGCGATCTGAACGTCGATATCCGCTGCCCCGGCCGCGCGACCTGGACGGGCAAGATCAACGCGGCATACGCGGAGTGCGGCCCGTCGGGGACGCTCGAGACCGTCCGGCACCTGACCGGCCTCCCGGTCAACTACCTGATCAACGTCAACTTCATCGGCTTCGTGAAGGTCGTCGACAGTCTCGGTGGTGCCTGGATCGACGTCGACCACCGGTACTTCAACAACCACACCGGCCCGAGCGGTTACGCCAAGATCGACCTTCAGCCGGGATACCAGCGTCTGTCCGGGTCCGACGCGCTCGACTACGTCCGCTACCGGCACACGGATTCCGACCTCTACCGCAACGCGCGCCAGCAGGAGTTCGTCAAGGCGGTCAAGGCTCAGGTCGGTCAGATCTCTCCATACCAGCTCGCGTTCCGGATTCCGAAGATCGTGAACGCGATCGTCCACAACACCGAGATCGGAGAGGCGGGCGGCAAGGGCGTCGACTTCGGCACGCTCAAGAACTACGCGTTCTTCCTCTACCGGCTTCCGTCCGGGCATTTCTTCCAGCCGCGGTTGCAGGGCCTGACGGGCTTCGCGGATCTGAGCACCGACCAATCGAACATCGACGCCGCCGTGCGCGACTTCATGAACCCCGACGTGACCGCGCCGGAGCGCGCGAACCGCGCCGCGCTCGGAGTGAAGCCCATGCGGACGCGAACGATCCCGCCAAGCGCGATCTCGATCACGATCCTGAACGGCAACGGCGTCGCGCGGTCTGCCGCGGATACGAGCTTCCTGCTCGCCCAGCGCGGATACCGCACGCAGAACCCGCCGGCCGGCCAGAACGCAAACGCCCCGAACTTCAACTACTTCCGCACCCAGATCTACTTCGATCCGCTCCAACGCCGCTCGCGCGCCGCGGCGATCCAGGTCGGGAAGCTGTTCGGCGATGCGCAGATCTCGGTCATGCCGCCGATCATCGCGCCGAAGGCGAACGGTGCCATGCTCGTGGGAGTCCTCGGACAGACCCACCACGGCCAGCTTGGCCCGGCGCCGCCGGCTCCCGAGCCGATCAAGCACGAGCCGCCGCACGTCTCCAGGAACCCCGGGCTCACGGCCGCTCAGCTGCGGGCATTGCGGCGACAGGTCCCGTTCCGGCTCGAGGTACCGACATTGATCGAGAGCTCTTCGACCTTGGGCCCCGAGGCAGCGATTCGGCCCTACAGGATCGCCGGCACCTTCAAGGCGGTCCGGCTCGTCTTCAGCATCCCGAACGCGGCCGGCGAGTACTGGGGGATCGAGCAGACGAACTGGGCCGACGCACCGGTCCTGGGCGGCCGCAACTTCGGGCACGTCCTGGGCGGCCGGACGTTCGACTTCTACTACTCGGGCCAGCGCCTCCACATGGTCGTGCTCCGCGAGAACGGCGCCACGTACTGGGTCGTCAACACGCTCACCGACAAGCTCTCGAACGAAACGATGATCGCCATCGCGCGCGGCCTGCGGACGATCTGACGAGTCGTCACTACACTCGGACCAGATGAATCGCGAGCAAATCGGCATCTTTGGCGCAGGCTGGGTCGGCCTCGTCACGGGCGCGTGCTTCGCTGAGCTCGGTCACGAGGTCGTGGTCCGAGACGTGCTGCCTGAGAAGGTCGCGGCTCTCGAGCGCGGCGATCTGCCCTTCCACGAAACCGGGCTGGCGGAGCTCGTGGAGCGAAACCGCGGACGCCTGCGCTTCACGCTCGAGGCCGTTGAAGCGACGGAGAATGCGGAGCTCCTGTTCATCTGCGTCGACACGCCCCCGACCTACTCGGGCGACGCCGACCTCTCTCGCGTCTGGAAGGTGATCGACGAGCTCCCGGCTCTCGATCACCGCGTGATCCTGGTCATGAAGAGCACGGTGCCGGTCGGCACCGGAGAGAAGGTGCGCGCGGCGCTCGAGACACGCGATCTCGCCCATATCGGCTACGTGTCGAACCCGGAGTTTCTCTCGGAAGGGACCGCTGTCAGGGATTTCATGAACCCCGACCGCGTCGTCGTCGGTTCCTTCGCGTCGGCTGACGGCGAGCGTCTCGCGGCAATCTACGAACCGCTCGGAGCAGAGGTCGTGCGGGCCGACGTTGCGTCGGCGGAGATGATCAAGCTCGCCTCGAACGCGTTTCTCGCCACGCGGATCAGCTTCATCAACGAGATCGCGAACGTTTGCGAGGCCACGGGCGCCGATGTCGTGCAGGTCGCGAAGGGCGTTGGGCTCGACCACCGGCTCGGGCCGCACTTCCTGCGCGCCGGCATTGGCTGGGGCGGGAGCTGTTTCCCAAAGGACACATCAGCGCTCAAGCAACTAGCCTCGAACAGCGGCTACCACTTCCAGCTCCTCTCGGCCGTGATCGAGGTCAACGAGCTCCAGAAGCGCCGTGTGATCAAGAAGCTGGAGAAGCACCTCGGCCGGCTGCGCGGGAAGACGATCGCCCTGCTCGGGCTCGCCTTCAAGGCGAACACCGACGACATGCGCGAGGCGCCCTCCGTTGTCCTCGCCTCCCGCCTCTTGGCCGAGGGGGCGGACGTGCGCGCCTACGACCCAATCGCCGACCCGGGCGAGCTGCTGCACGGCGTGACCGTGTGCGACAGCGCTCTGGATGCCGTCAGCGATGCCGACGGAGCGGTGATCGTGACCGAATGGGACGAATTCCGTTTGCTGCTCGCGGACGAAGTTCGCGACGCCATGCGGCGCCCCGTGATCGTGGACGGGCGCAACCTGCTCGATCCGGAAGCCGCGCGCGCCGCGGGCTTCAAGTACGAGGGCATCGGCCGCGCCTCGTCGCCGTTCTCAGCTCTGCCGGAGGCGGAGGAGCCGGAGTCCGCACAGCGGTCGTAGATGGAAGCGATCATCCTCGCCGGCGGGAAGGCCGAGCGTCTCGGCGACTTCGCAGGCGGCCTGCCCAAGCCGCTGATCGAGGTCGGCGGCCGTCCACTGGCCGCGTGGCAGGTCGCGATGCTCGCGCGTGCGGTTGTCGAGCGCGTGATCGTCAGCTGCGCAGCGGGCTCCGGGGAGCTGTTCGAGCGCGCGCTCGCCGGCCTGGGCGTCGAGATCGTGATTGCAGAAGAGCCCGAACGGCTGGGGCGCGGCGGCGGCATCCGGTACGCCGCGCAGAAGCGTCTCGATTCGGGCGACGTGTACGCGCTAAACGGTGACGAGCTGCTCGATCTCGACTTCGCGGCCATGCTCGACCGCCACCGCGCAACCGGCGCTGCGGCAACCGTCGCGGTCGCGCGGCCTCCGTCCCAGTTCGGCGTCGTCGAGTTGGACGACAAAGACTGGGTCACGGGGTTCGTCGAAGCCGGTCCGATCCCGTACTGGGTCAACTGCGGCGTCTACGTGCTGGGCGAGGAGGCGCTCGAGCGCTTTCCGGAGCGAGGGGACCACGAGGCGAGCGCGTTTCCCGAGCTCGCCGCCGAGCGCAAGCTCGGAGCGTTCCGCCACGAAGGTCTCTGGCTGACGGTCAACACTCCGAAGGAGCTCCGCCGAGCCGCGGAGTACGTTGCTTCCCACGCGCAGTGGCTGCCGCAGGCGTAGGATCGGGCGGTGGAGAGGCCGCTCGGGTCACCTAATTTGGAGAGCCTCGACCGATTCGAGTTCGACCCTCGGAAGACCGAGAAGCCGTGGGGCTATGAGTTGCTCTGGGCCCACGCCGACGCCTACGCCGGGAAGATCCTCTTCGTCCGGGCGGGGCACGCGCTGAGCCTCCAGTTCCACCGGGAGAAGGACGAAAGCTGGTACGTCGAGAGCGGCCGGGCCGAGGTCCAGCTCGGCGAGGCCGGCAATGCAGTGCTCGCGACCGAGGTCGTCGGTCCGGGCACCTGCTTGCGCTTCCGTCCCGGCACCGTCCATCGCGTCAAGGCGCTCGAGGACACGACGATCCTCGAGGTCTCCACACCCCACCTGGAAGACGTCGTGCGGCTCGAGGACGACTACGGGAGGGAGGGCACGGCCGCTCCTTGACACATCTGTGTTAAGGTTGCGCCCGTGGATGGGCTGACGATCGGCGAGGCGGGCGCCCGGACGGGCTGGTCGCCGCGGATGCTGCGGTATCTCGAACGCAAGCACCTCGTCAGGCCCTCGCGAACCGATGCGCGCTACCGCCTGTACGGCGTGCGCGAACTGAACCAGCTGCGGTCTCTTGGAGAGCTTCGACGCCGTTTCGGAGTCGAGATCACCGAGGTGGCGTTCGCAGCCCGTCTCCGCTCGGATCCGGCGCTTGGTGCTGCGATCGAGACGTGGCTGACCGGCGCCGAGGCAGGCTCGCCCGACACGGGAACCCCCGCGTGGGTCGAGTGGGAGCAGCGAAAGCACGAGCGGCTGCTCGCCGCCTGATCACTACACTCCGACGACTCCAAAGGGGACGACGATGGCAACGACCAAGAGGCACGACGTCAAGGATCTCGCGCTTGCGGAGCAAGGCGTGCGCCGGATCGAGTGGGCCGACCGGCAGATGCCGGTGCTGGCTTCGATCCGGGAGCGCTTCGAGGCTGAGCAGCCGCTGGCCGGCTACCGGATCGCTGCTTGTCTGCACGTGACGAGCGAGACCGCCAACTTGATGCGCACGTTGCAGGCCGGGGGCGGCGACATCGTTCTCTGCGCCTCGAATCCGCTCTCGACCCAGGACGAGGTCGCGGCCGCGCTCGTGGAGGAGTACGACATCGCCACTTTTGCGATCAACGGCGAGGACAACGACACGTACTACCGGCACATCGAAGCGGCGGTCGATCACAAGCCGCAGCTGACGATGGACGACGGCGCCGACGTGATCGGCGTCCTGCACTCGCACCGGCGGGAGCAGCTCGGCGACATCCTCGGCGGCATGGAGGAGACGACGACCGGCGTGATCCGGCTCAAGGCCCTGGAGCGCGAAGGCGCGCTCGGGTTCCCGATCATCGCGGTCAATGACGCGAAGACGAAGCACTTGTTCGACAATCGCTACGGCACCGGTCAGTCGACGTTGGACGGGATCGTGCGCGCAACGAACAAGCTGCTCGCCGGCTCGACCTTTGTGATTGCCGGCTATGGCTGGTGCGGCCGCGGCGTCGCTATGCGGGCGAAGGGCATGGGGGCGCACGTCGTCGTGACCGAGGTGGATCCGGTGCCCGCCCTCGAGGCCGCGATGGACGGCTACGAGGTGCTGCCGATGGAAAAGGCTGCGGAGGTCGGCGATTTCTTCGTCACCGCGACCGGCGACAAGTCCGTGATCCGCCGTGAGCACATGGAGCGGATGAAGGACGGCGCGATCCTCGCCAACACCGGACATTTCAATGTCGAGATCGAGCTCCCGGCGCTGCGCTCACTGGCGGTCGAGACGCGCGAGGCGCGCCCGTTCGTGGAGGAGTTCAAGCTGGAAGACGGTCGCCTGATCTACCTGATCGCAGACGGCCGGCTCGTCAACCTCGCCGCGGCCGAGGGTCATCCCGCGTCCGTGATGGACATGTCGTTTGCGAACCAGGCGCTCTCGTGCGAGTACGTCGTCAACAACGCGACGAGCCTCGAGCGCAAGGTCTACCCGGTGCCGGAGGAGATCGACAAGGAGATCGCGCGGCTGAAGCTGGAGACGATGGGGATCAAGATCGATCTGCTGACCGAGGAGCAGGAGCGGTACCTGGCCTCGTGGGACGAGGGCACCTAGCTTCCGCAGCGTGAAGGCGGTCATCCTCGCCGCGGGGTACGCCACCAGGCTTTACCCGCTCACGAAGGATCGACCGAAGCACCTGCTCGAGGTGGGCGGGCGCGCAATGCTCGACCACCTGATCGACCGGCTCGCGCCGATCGGCATCGACCAGATCTACGTCGTCACCAACGCCAAGTTCGCCGAGCGATTCGAGGCCTGGGCCGCCGACCGGCCCGAGATCGAGGTGATCGACGACGGCACGACGTCTGACGAGGACCGGCTGGGTGCGATCGGCGATCTGAACCTCGTGCTGGAGCGCCACGGTATTCAGGACGACCTGCTCGTGGCCGCCGGAGACAGCATGTTCACCGAGAGCCTCGGCGGGTTCGGAGAGTTCGTCCGCGCGAAGGCCGCGCCCGCGACGGTCGTCTACGACGTCGGCTCGCTGGAGGCGATCAGGAAGTACAGCTCGATCGGCGTGGACGAGGACGACCGGATCGTGTTCTTCGAGGAAAAGCCGGAAGACCCGCGCTCGACGCTCGCGGGGATCGCTCTGTACTTCTATCCCCGCACGGTCCTTCCGCTCGTCAAGCAGTACCTCGACGAAGGGAACAACCCGGACCAGCCGGGTCGGCTCGTCGAGTGGTTGTACAGCAGGACGCCGGTCTACGCGTGGCGAGTCCCCGGGCGGTGGTTCGACATCGGCTCTCCGGAAACGCTCGCCGAGGCTGAGCGGGAGTTTGCGGACCCGACACAGAGCTGACACGAACCGGCGCGGACCGGCCACGTAGCGTCGGGGTGTGCTCGACCTGCTCCTCCCACAGCGCTGCGCCGCCTGCGCTGCGCCCGGCGCTCAGCTGTGCCAGGCCTGCATCGAGACGCTTCCTCGCCTCGAGGCGCCCCTGTGCGACCGGTGCGGCGCACCGACGGCATGGCCGGTGCGGCGCTGTCGCGAATGCGCGGGCCGGCGAATCGCCTTCGCACACGCACGCGCGGCAGTGGCCTACGACGAGCACGTGCGGAAGCTGGTCGGCGCCTGGAAAGAACGCGGCCTGCGCCGCCTGGTCGGTCCGGCTGCCGCAATCGTGGCGGAGGCCGTCGAGCGGCCGCAAGGCGAAGTCGTGGCGTTCGTCCCAGGAGACGTCGACCGCGGGCTCCGCCGGGGCCACCATCCTGCCGAGGCGCTCGCGCGCGAGCTCGCCGCGCTCTGGGAGCTGCCGCTCGCCGCGCTGCTCGAGCGCCCTCATCATCTGCCGCGCCAGCGTGGGCTCACGCGCTCCGAACGGCGCAAGAACGTCACGGGGGCTTTCCGGGCCGGCACTGCGCCGAAGGCCGTCGTCCTCGTCGACGACGTCTACACCACCGGTGCCACCGCGGGCGCCGCCGCGTCCGCTCTGCGAGCCGCCGGCGCGAGGGCCGTGGAGGTCGTGACCTTCGCGCGGGCGGTTCGTTAGGCTCAGAGCAGTGCAACTGCTGGTCAAGGGGCGAAATCTCGAAGTCAGCGACTCGATTCGCGAGTACGCGGAGCACAAGCTCGGGAAGCTCGAGCGGCAGCTACCCGACCCGCGTGTCGAGCTTGAGCTCGCGGTCGAGCGCAACCCGTCCATCGCTGAGAATCACGTTGCTGAGGCGACCGTCTGGACAAAAGGCCCCGTGATCCGCGCGCGCGAGTCGTCGGCCGACCTGAAGGCCTCGATCGACCAGCTCGTCGAGAAGCTCGAGCGCCAGGTCACTCGCTACAAGACCCAGGGCAAGGCGCGCCGCCGCCGCGCCCGGTCGCAGGCCGCAGACGACGGCGTCCCCACCGGCTCGGAGGAGGCACCGATGATCGTGAAGACGAAGCAGTTCGCCGTGAAGCCGATGACTCCGGAGGAAGCCGTGCTCCAGCTGGAGCTGATCGGTCACGATTTCTTCGTGTTCCGCAACGGCGAGACCGACGAGATCAACGTCGTCTACCGCCGCCGTGACGGCAAGTTCGGGCTGATCGAGCCGGAGTAAGCGTGGGCTGGTTCCGGCGTCGCAACGAGACGCTGAACGAGAAGCTGGCGCGCGAGGCGGGCCTCGACACCGGTGCAGATCTCGAGCAGCCGGCGCCGCTCGAGCCGGAGCCGCGCTACCCGGGCCCCAGCTGGCTCGGCGGGCCCGCCATGTTGAAGAGCGCCGCAATCACCGGGCTCGCGCGTGCGCGCGAGTGGGATGCCGCCGTCTCGGTCGAAGCGCCCGAGTTAAGAGGGAAACAGGTCGCGTTCGTCACGCTCCCGGACGGGTCGCTGATTGTCGAGCACGAAGAGGGCGACGCTCGGCTGGATCAGCTGGCGGCGGCGGTCGAACGCGAGCTCGGCCCGCCGTACCGGGCCGAGGGCGTGCGTGTCGGCGACACGCTCTGGGCGGTGGCGGCGAAACGGATCGAGGTCGCCGAGCTCGAGGCCCAGGGCGAAGAGCTCGAGCTGACAAAGACTGACGAAGGAACGACGCTGACGGTCGACGGTGAGCGCGCGTTCGGCTCCAACGCAGCGCTCGAGGCGCTCGGCTCCCGGCTCGGCGATCACTACGCCGTGCGCGCGCAGCGGCTGGACGGGGACCTCTGGGAGGTCAAGACCTCCGCGCTTTGAGCGCGGCTGTGAGCTGCGCGTCGAGCCTGGCAGCTGGGACGAAGGCGATCACGTCGCGGCGCCGCCTGCGCACGCGGGCCCGGTACATGGCGAACAGCCCGGCCGACGTGAGCCGCGCGGCCGCATTTCGAGGCAGTTGGAGCGGCGCCTGGGCGCCGTCCTGTAGGCGAAGGAGGTGCGCGCCCGTTCCGAAGAACACGGCAAAGCCACCGCCGGCCTGGACGTAGGGGGTCGACCCGGCATCAGGTACCGGCCACGAGTGCTGGAGGTCGCCGGTGGCAGCGTCGTAGACGTCGAGCCGGGCGTCGGCGGCGCGGAGGACGACCAGAGCCTTCCCTGTCAGCGCAACGCCCGATGTACTGATCGAGAACGGGAACGAGTAGGAACGAATCGGCACCCCGTCGCTCCGGACGAGGACGAGTTTCGAGGCGCTCTGGTCGAACGCGAGCAATCGGCCTACACCGGTGGCGAGGACATCCAAGTTGTTCGCGAGAGTCAGGCATAGGCGCGCCGGCGGCGGTTCCTCGACGATCGAGTGGCCGGCTCCAGGGCAGCGCTTGGTTCCCGGTCCACCCAGCTTCGGCGCCAAGATGTAGGTCCCGGATTTGTCGGGCTCCGACGGCTCGATGTCGGAGTAGGGGACGAAGAACAGCGAGCCGCCGCCGGAGATGCCGACGAGGTCGGGGCCGTAGCCGGCGTCCATGTAGGTGCTCGCGACCTCTCGCGTCTTGCGACTTCGGAGATCGCGCACCCAGATTTGCCAGTCGCTGTAGGTCCCGTGCGAGACGGAAACGCGGCTCAGCCAGGCCATGCGCGTCCCTGAGATGGCGACCGAAGTGGTTCCGGAGAAGCCGTCACGGGGCGAATTTCCGCACGTGTCGAAGGACTGGAACCCGCGCTGCCCCGGGCGCCACGCCACTCCCAGACACGCTTCTTCGTAGGCGATCGCCGCGGCACGTGGGCCGTCGGCCGCGAGCTGCGTGTAGATCGGGCGCAGCACGATCCGGCTCGTGAACTTCGGCTTGATCGCGCCGCTCGTGGGCGACCCTGAGGCCCCGCCGGCGGCGGCGAGCACGATCACGACGAGCGGCAATGAGAGCCTTTGGACCATTCCGCTCAATAGTCCTACCGAGACGGCCGATTAGCAAACGGTCGGCGGAAACAAGCCGCTACCCTTGCCCAACGTGTCCGACTTCGAAAAATATCTCCGATTAGGCGAAGGTCGTCGCCTCAAGCGCCTCAAGGGGCAGGCGGACTACATCCGCACGCTCGAGCCCGAGTTCGAGGCCCTCTCGGACGAGGAGCTCGCGGCCAAGACGCCCGAGTTCAAGCAGCGGCTCGAGAACGGGGAGACGCTGGAGGAGCTCCTGTTCGAGGCGTACGCCGCCGTGCGCGAGGCCGCCAAGCGCGCACTCGGGCAGAACATCTTCGACGTGCAGGCGATGGGCGGCATCGCGCTCCACGAAGGCGACATCGCCGAGATGAAGACCGGTGAGGGCAAGACCCTCGTCGCCACGCAACCCCTGTACCTGAACGCGCTGGCCGGCAACGGTGTGCATCTCGTCACCGTCAACGACTATCTGGCGAAGCGCGACGCCGCCTGGATGGGGCCCGTCTACGAGAACCTGGGCATGCGCACGGCCTACATCGAGAACATGATGCCGTTCACGGAGCGCAAGGAGGCCTATGACGCCGACATCACGTACGGCACGAACTCCGAGTTCGGCTTCGACTACCTGCGCGACAACATGGCCGTCGCGCTCGAGGGCGTCGTCCAGCGCGGTCACAAGTACGGGATCGTCGACGAGGTCGATTCGATCCTGATCGACGAGGCTCGGACGCCGCTGATCATCTCGGGAGAGCCCGAGATCGCAGCGGACCTCTACTACGACTTCGCGCGCGTCGTGAAGACGATGACGGCGATCCCGCACGATCCCCTGCACAAGGGCCCGCAGCCCGAGGGCGTCGACTTCGAGTACGACGAGAAGCACAAGGTGATCGGGCCCACCGAGGCAGGCGTCGAGAAGATCGAGCGCGCGCTGAAGCTCGACAACCTCTACGACCCGCGCCACGTGCAGTACGTCAACCACATGACGCAGGCGATGAAGGCGCAGTCGCTCTTCCAGCGCGACGTCGACTACGTCGTCCAGGACGGCGAGGTCAAGATCGTCGACGAGTTCACCGGACGGATCATGGAAGGGCGCCGGTGGTCGGAAGGCCTGCACCAGGCGGTCGAGGCGAAGGAGGGCGTCAAGATCCAGGAGGAGCACCTCACGCTCGCCACGATCACGCTCCAGAACTACTTCCGCCTCTACGAGAAGCTCGGCGGCATGACCGGTACGGCCAAGACGGAAGAGAAGGAGTTCGTCGAGATCTACGGTCTCCACGTGGTCGAGATTCCGACCAACGTCGACGTCGCCCGCGCCGACAAGAACGACCAGATCTTCAAGACCGAAGAGGCGAAGTACAACGCGGTGATCGAGGACATCGTCGAGAAGCACAAGGTGGGCCAGCCCGTCCTCGTCGGCACGATCGCGGTCGAGAAGTCGGAGTACCTCTCCGAGCTGCTGAAGCGCCGCGGCGTGCCGCACAACGTCCTGAACGCGAAGGAGCACGAGCGCGAGAGCGAGATCATCAAGGACGCGGGGCAGCCGCATGCGGTCACGATCGCGACGAACATGGCCGGCCGAGGCGTCGACATCAAGCTCGGCGAGGGCGTGGTCGAGCTGGGCGGGCTCTACGTGCTCGGCACCGAGCGCCACGAGGCGCGCCGTATCGACAACCAGCTGCGCGGCCGTTCAGGCCGCCAGGGCGATCCGGGCGAGTCGCGCTTCTACCTCTCCGGCCAGGACGATCTCGTGCGCCTGTTCGCCGGCGACCGAATCCACAACATCATGGAGCGCTTCAAGCTGCCGGACGACCAGCCGATGGAGGCCGGCGTGCTCTCGCGGCAGATCGAGGGCGCGCAGAAGAAGGTCGAGGAGCAGAACTTCGTCGCTCGTAAGAACGTCCTCAAGTACGACGACGTCATGAACAAGCAGCGGACGGTGATCTACGAGCAGCGCCGCCGCGTGCTCGAGGGCCAGGATCTCTCCGACGAGGTGCGGACGTGGATCGACGAGGTGATCGAGTCCGTCGTCGCGCAGTTCACCGACAACGAGTACTCGGAGGAGTGGGACCTCGAGGGCCTCGTCAAGGCAATGGCCGCGCTCTACAACACCGAGATCACGGTCGACGAGCTGCGGGCCGAGGTTTCAGTCGAGCGCGAGGCGCTGCTCGACGAGTTCCGTGACGACGCCCGCGACGAGTACGCCGCCAAGGAGGAGGAAGTCGGCTCCGAGCTGATGCGCGAGCTCGAGCGCTTCATCATCCTCCAGGTCGTCGACCAGCGCTGGCGCGAGCACCTCGAGAACATGGATTACCTGCGCGAGGGCGTGCATCTGCGCGCGATGGCCCAGAAGGACCCGCTCGTCGAATACACGTCCGAGGGCCACGCGATGTTCGAGGAGCTGAACGGCGCCATCCGCGAGGAGGTCGTCCAGATCCTGTTCCACGCGGAGATCGAGCTCGAGGACGCCGAGGACCTGCACCGGCTGCAGGAGCAGCAGGCGGCTCTGGACGGCGGAGCGCTCTCCTACGAGCACGAGTCGATCGCCGGATCGCAGGCGATCGGGGCGGCGGCAGCGGCCGACGGCGGCGGCAACGGCTCGGGTGTGACCGCCGGGAACCTCTTTGCCGGCGGCGGCTCGGTCGCGACCGCGCAGCGCGCCGTGTCCGACCAGGAAAAGACGGGCCGCAACGACCCGTGCTGGTGCGGCAGTGGCAAAAAGTTCAAGAAGTGCCACGGCTCCTGAGCGTCTGACCTAACGCCTGACCTCGTCGCGGAACGCCGTGCCGGGCCGTTGCCTTGTGCACCAAAACACAAGCCGCCCCTTCACCGCTTTCCTTTGTGCTCCAAACACCACCGATCGGAAGCTGCTGTTCCACGAGCTCTTCCAGCTCCACGAGGGTCGGAACGCGGCCCTGGACAACCGAGACGAGCGCGGAAGGACGATTTGCATTGCGCAGCATTCGTCTCTGTTCTGCCCGGGCGATGCGGAGCACGGTCGAGTAGCTCGGCGAACCGAGCTTGAGCCTGTCGGCTCGAGCGACAGCCACGCGACGGGCCTCGGCGGGAGTCGCTCCGCGCCTGACTGCGCGGACGATCGACCCCAGGACTCTCCGATCGAGCGAAGGGCGGGCCATGCCAACGATCGTGCGGGCAGCTTGCGGCGGTCCGAAAGGTGCCGACTGCGAGCCGAAATCGTCACTAGTGTTTTGGAGCACAAAACGAATGAGACGGTGGCACTGTCGCTAGCATCGGGGCGTGGCCGACACCGCCCCGAACCTGACACTGGAGCAGCAGCTCGAGGAGATCAGGGCCCAGCTCGACTGGGTCCGTGATTACCTTTGACCCCGATTCGCTGAAAACTCGCAGCGCCGAGCTCGAGGCGGCGATGGGCGAGCCGGGGTTCTGGGACGACCAGCAACGGGCGGCGCAGGTCTCGGCCGAGCACGCGCGCCTACAGAAGCGACTCGACCGCTACGAGCGCCTCACGCGCGACTACGAGGACGCGCGCGAGCTCTTCGCCATGGACGGCGGAATGGAGGACGAGATCGCCGCGTCGATCGCGCCGCTGCGGCGCGAGCTCGAACGGCTCCAGGAAGACGCCCTGTTCTCCGGCGAGTACGACCAGGGCGACGCCGTGGTCGAGATCCATGCCGGCACCGGCGGCACAGACGCCCAGGACTGGGCCGAGATGCTGCTGCGCATGTACCTGCGCTGGGCCCACGAACGCGGCCTCCAGACCGAGGTCATCGACACGAGCCCCGGCGAGGAGTACGGCATCAAGTCCGTCACGTTCACGGCGAAAGGCGAGAACGCCTACGGGATCCTCAAGGCCGAGCGCGGCGTTCACCGGCTCGTGCGACTCAGCCCGTTCGACCAGGCGCACCGTCGCCACACCAGCTTCGCCCAGGTGATCGTCAGCCCGCTGCTGCCCGAGGACGAGGCCGTCGACATCGACGAGGGCGATCTGAGGATCGACACCTACCGAGCGAGCGGCGCGGGCGGCCAGCACGTGAACAAGACCGACTCCGCCGTCCGGATCACACATCTCCCGACCGGAATCGTCGTCCAGTGCCAGAACGAGCGCTCGCAGACGTCGAATAAGCAGACCGCGCTCCGAATCCTCAAATCCCGCCTCGCGGAGGTCGAGCAGGAGAAGCGCGAGCAGGAACTGGCGAAGGAGCGCGGCGCCGCGCAGGAGATCGGCTTCGGCAGCCAGATCCGCAGCTACGTCCTGCACCCCTACCAGCTCGTCAAGGACCACCGCACCGAGTACGAAACCGGCAACACGCAGGCAGTCCTCGACGGCGACCTCGACGAGTTCATCCACGCATACCTGCTGGCGAAAGCTGCCGGAAACGTCCTGTAAGTCCGCGCCTTCCGTTAGACTGCACCCTCTAGTAGCCCCGACCGGGTGCGGTCCCGCCGCCGTCGCCCTCTCATCTCCCGGTGCCGGACTCCGATCTCCAGATAGACACCACCACCGCGCTCCTAGAGCAGCCGCCGGCTGACCAGGAGGCCAACGGCGTGCCTCCCGAGCCGGTCGCGATCGGCTCGGCGATGGTCGTGTTCGAGAACGTGACGAAGATCTACGAGCCGAACGTGGCGGCTCTGAGCGACGTCTCGTTCGTGATCGACAAGGGCGAGTTCGTGTTCGTCGTCGGCGCCTCCGGTTCCGGCAAGTCAACGATCATCCGCCTGATCCTCAAGGAGCTCGACCCGACGAACGGCAAGATCGTGGTCGGGGGGCGCGATCTCGGGCGTCTGCGCCGCTCCAAGGTCCCGCTGCTGCGCCGAAACCTCGGCTGCGTGTTCCAGGACTTCAAGCTGCTGCCAAACCGCACGGCGGCCGAGAACGTCGCCTACGCGCTGAAGGTTCAGGGTGAGAGCAAGAACGCGATTCGCAAGAAGGTGCCCGAGGTGCTCTCCCTCGTCGGGCTCAACGACAAGATGAGCTCCCTCCCGGACGAGCTGTCGGGCGGCGAGCAGCAGCGCGTCTCGATCGCGCGCGCCGTCGTCAACCACCCGCCGCTTTTGATCTGCGACGAGCCGACCGGGAACCTCGATCCCGACACGTCGGTCGGGATCATGCAGCTCCTGTACCGGATCAACCGCGCCGGCACGACGATCCTGATGGCCACCCACGATCGCGAGATGGTCGACAAGATGCGCCGCCGGGTGATCGCGCTCGAGGACGGGCGCCTGGCGCGTGACGAGCGCCGCGGCGGGTACGCCTCCGAATGATCAGCAAGCTCAAGCTGCTCTTCTCCGAGGCCGTCCGCTCGCTGGGCGCGAACCTCTCGACGACGATCGCCGCGACGATGACCGTCCTGATCGGCATGTTCCTGCTCGGCCTCTTCATCGCGCTCGGCACCTGGGTCGTCTCGTGGTCCGACCACGTGAAGAAGGAGCTGCTCGTCAAGGTCTACTTCTGCACGACCGTCAGCTGCGGCACGGAGGCGACTCCGAAGCAGATGAACGCGGTGCGCGAGAAGCTAATCGCGATGCCCTGGGTGAAGGACGTCACCTTCGTCTCCAAGGAAGACGCGCTGAAGCAAGAGCGCCGCAAGCACCCGGAGTACACACAGGATCTCCCCTCGAACCCGCTGCCGAACTCGTACAACGCTCTGCCCCGGCACGGGGAGGACGTGGACAAGATCGCTGCGGCCCTGAAGCCGGCGCCGCCAGGGGTCGAGAAGGTGAACTACGGCCGTAAGACTGCGCATCGCGTCTTACGCGTGGCGAAGGTGATCGAGGCTCTGTTCCTCGTGGCCGTGCTGATCCTGCTCGTCGCCTCGGCGTTGCTGATCTCGAACACGATCCGCCTGTCGATCTTCGCGCGGCGAAGAGAGATCGAGGTGATGAAGCTCGTTGGCGCGACCAACTGGTTCGTGCGCGGCCCGTTCATGCTCGAGGGCCTGATCTGCGGAATCGCGGGGTCGCTGGGGGCGGTGATTCTGCTGGTGCTCGGGAAGGAGATCGCGTTGCCGGCCATCCTGGGCCACATCAACTCGGGCTCGGGCGTGCACGCGATCTCGTTCGCGTTCACGACGCTGATGATCCTCGGCGCGGGTCTGCTGCTCGGCGCCGCGGGCTCCGGACTTACGATCCGGCGATTCCTCCAAGTTTAGGAGGGTCTGGCGCAAGATCAGCTGTGCCGCCGGGCCGCGCTGCTCGCCCGCTGAGCGGCGTCCTCGGTTGCGCCCATACCCTTCGGGTATGAACGCGCTCTGCGTCCTTGTCAGCGAACGAGCATCGCACCCCGGCGACGAGCGATATTCCGCCAGACCCTCCTGATCGCGTCGTAGTCGAGGTGGCGCGACGGGGAAAGCTCCTCGTCGGCGAGCCGTACTTCACGCCGGGCGTACCGATCGTGCTCGACCGCAAGGGCGCGGGAGCCGTCAAGCCGAGCGACCTGGCCGTGGTCTCTAAGGGGCGCGGCCGCGCGCGGATCGAGCGGGTGCTCGGCTCCGCGAAGACGATCGAAAACGTGCTCGAGGGGTTGCTCGTCGAGACGGGGGCGCGCACGGAGTTCGAGCCGTACGACGCGCCCGAGCCGTCGCTCGAGGGTCGGATCGATCTCCGCGACCAGCTCACCTTCACGATCGACCCCGATACGGCGAAGGACTTCGACGACGCCCTGTCGTTTCGCCCCGACGGCGACGGCGTGCGCGCGTTCGTGCACATCGCGGACGTCTCGTACTTCGTGGCGGGAGGCTCGCCGCTCGATCGCGGTGCGGCCGAGCGCGCCTTTTCGACGTACGTGCCCGGCCGCGTCGCCCCGATGCTGCCGCACGAGCTTGCGGACGACCTGTGCTCGCTGCGGCCGAACGTCGACCGCCTTTGCGTCACGGTGGAGCTGCCGCCCCACGACGAGCCGACGTTCTACCGCTCGGTGATCCGGAGCGACGCCCGGCTCACCTACGGGCAGGCTGAAGCGATCCTGGCCGGTCGCGAGCGCGCGCAGCCCCAGCTCGAGGAAGCGCTTCGGCTCGCCGAACGCGTCGCGACTGAGCTCCGCGACCGCCGCTTCGAGCGCGGCGCGCTGCGGATCTCGTCGACCGAGATCGCGTTCGCCTTCGACAGGCGCGGCGGCGTGGAGCGTGCGTGGCGCGAGGCCGAGCCGCACGCGCACATGCTGGTCGAGGAGCTGATGATCCTCGCCAACGAGGCCGTGGCCGGCTTCCTCTCAGGGCGCAGGCGCGAGGCGGCCTACCGCGTCCACGAGCCGCCGGAGCCGCAGGCCGTGCAACTCCTGCTCGCCAAGCTCGCCGACGTCGGCGTTCCCACGCCGCCGGCGCCCGACCGCGAGTCTCTCTCGCCGCAGGAAGCCGCGCAGCTCGCGGCGTCCGCGAGCGAGCTCGTGTCCGACTACGTCCAGCGCTCGAAGCGGGGGAGAGAGGCGTTCCCGGTGCTCGTCCTCCGCGCGCTCAAGCAGGCGCGGTACGACCACCGCAACCTCGGGCACTCGGGCCTCGCGAGCCCCGCCTACTGCCACTTCACCTCGCCGATCCGTCGTTATCCGGACCTGGTGTGTCACCGCGCGCTGCTGGCCGAGCTGGACCTGGCCGGGGACCAGGTCCACGGACCTGTCCCGGAGCTCGCCGAGCATGCCTCCGAGCGCGAGCGTGAGGCGGCGCAGATCGAGTACCGGGCGGACGAGATCTGCCTCGCGTGGCTGCTCGAATCGGAGCTGTTCGAACGCGGCTGGGACGAACCGTTCAAGGGCGAGATCATCGGCGCGATCCCGTCCGGGCTCTTCGTCCGCTTCGGCGTCGTGTTCGAGGGCTACGTGCACGTCCGCAAGCTGCCCGGTGACTACTTCGAGCTGAACGACCTGGGGACGGCCCTGGTGGGCCGGCGCGGGGGGACGTACAAGCTCGGCGATCGGATCGACGTCGTGGTCGAGTCGATCGACAAGCCCGAGGGCAAGGTCGACCTTGCGCTGCCGCCTACAGACGGTCGACCGCGTAGAGCGGCCAGTCGCCGAGCACGCCCTTCAGCTGCGCCACCCCGCGGTCGACAAACGAGATCCCGGAACCGGCGACGAGGTCCTTGACGGTGCCTGAGGCGAGGATCTCCCCGGGGCCTGCCTGAGCCGCGACCCGTGCGCCTACACTCGTGCGCGTGGCGCGAAAGACAGGAACGAACACGATCGCGGAGAACCGACGGGCGCGGTACGACTACAACCTGCTCGACCGCGTCGAGGCGGGGCTCGTCCTGACCGGGACGGAGGTCAAGTCGCTGCGCGACGGGCGCGTAACGCTCGACCACTCGTACGCCGACCTGCGCGACGGCGAGGTCTGGCTCATCGGCGCACACATCGACGAGTACGCGCAGGGGAACGTCGCCAACCACGAGCCGAACCGCGACCGCAAGCTGCTCCTGAAGCGGCGGGAGATCGAATCCCTGACCGGCCAGGTGCAACAAAAGGGGCTGACGATCGTGCCGACCCGGCTCTACTGGAAGAACGGACGCGCGAAGCTGGAGCTTGCGGTGGCGCGGGGCAAGGAGCGGATCGACAAGCGCCGCGACATCGCTAAGCGCGAGACGCAGCGGGACATCGACCGCGCGCTTCGTAGACGCCCTGAGCCGTAGAAATCGCCGCACGCGAGGCGTATGCTCGCCTTCGAGCCACAGGCGAAAGGAGACTTCAGTGCGCCACGTCTCGATGACGGTCAACGGCGACTCGCACGAGCTCGACCTCGAGCCGCGCGAGCTCCTCGTGTACGTCCTCCGCGAGCGTCTCGGCCTCACGGGCACGAACGTCGGCTGCGACACCTCGTCGTGCGGTTCGTGCACCGTCCTGATCGACGGGGAGTCGGTCAAGTCGTGCACGGTGCTGGGCGTTCAGGCGGACGGGACCGAGATCACCACGATCGAGGGCCTCGCCACGAACGGTGACCTGCACCGCGTCCAGGAGGTGTTCGCGGAGCACCACGCGCTCCAGTGCGGCTACTGCACGCCCGGGTTCGTGCTCGCCGCCGTGAGTCTCCTCGCCGAGCAGCCGAACCCGAGCGAGGAGCAGATCCGGCACGGCCTCGAAGGCAACCTTTGCCGCTGCACCGGCTACCACAACATCGTCCGCGCGGTCCAGGCCGCCGCGGCGGGCTAGGAGGTCCCGATGGCCACCGTCACCGAGCTCGAGGTCGGCCGCGTCGTCGGCACTTCCGTCCCGCGCAAGGAGGACCTGAAGCTGCTCACCGGCCAGGCCAAGTTCATCGACGATATGACCCTGCCGGGCATGGTCTGGATGGCCGTCGTGCGCAGTCCGTACGCGCACGCCCGGATCGCGAGCGTGAACGTCTTGCCCGCGCTGGCGCACAGCGGCGTCGTCGCGGCGTTCTCCGGCGAGGACCTCGCCGAAGACTGGGAGGCGAGCCTCCCGACCGCCTGGGTTCCGACCGAGGACACGAACCACCCGAACCACCGGCCGCTCGCGGTGGACGAGGCCCGCTACGCGGGCGACGGAGTTGCCGTCGTGGTCGCAGAGAGCCGTGAAGCCGCGCAGGACGCGGCGGAGCTCGTGGAGGTCGAGTACGAGCCGCTGCCAGTGGTGACCGAAGCCGAGCAGGCGCTCGCCGACGACGCGCCGCTCGTCCACGACGAGTTCGGAACCAACCGCTGCTACACGTGGGAGTTGGCGGCGGGCGAGGTGGACGAGGAGTTCGCCAAAGCCGACGTCACGGTCAAGGAGCGGTACCACCACCAGCGCCTGATCCCGAACGCGATCGAGCCGCGCGGAGTGCTCGTCCAGCCCGTCCCGGCCAACGGCGAGTTCACGCTTTGGTCGTCGACGCAAGTACCGCACATCGCGCGCGTCACGCTCTCGATGGTGACCGGGATCCCGGAGGCGAAGCTGCGCGTGATTGCTCCGGACGTCGGCGGCGGCTTCGGCTCGAAGCTGAACGTCTACGCCGAGGAGGCGCTCGGGCTCGCGCTCGCGCGCCGGATCGGCCGGCCGGTCAAGTGGATCGAGCGCCGCACCGAGGGCTACCTGGCCACGATCCACGGCCGCGACCAGACGCAGGAGATCGAGCTGGCCGCGACCGCCGAGGGCAAGATCACGGCCGTCCGCGCGAAGGTCACCGTCGGGCTCGGCGCCTACCTTCAGCTCGTCACCGCCGGAACGCCTTTGCTCGGCGCCTGGCTCTTCGGCGGCTCGTACGACATCAAGGCCTACGGGTTCCAGTGCACCGGCGTCTTCACGAACACGACGCCGACCGACGCCTACCGGGGTGCCGGCCGTCCGGAGGCGACCTACGCGATCGAGCGGGCTGTCGACGCGCTCGCGCGGAAGCTCGACAAGGATCCTGTCGAGCTGCGCCGGCTCAACTTCATCAAGGAGTTCCCGGCCACGATCGCCTCGGGCCTGACGATCGACTCGGGCGACTACGACGCGGCGCTCGACGAAGCGCTCGAGCTGGCCGACTACGACGCGCTACGGCGCGAGCAGGCCGAGCGGCGCGAGCGCGGCGACACGAAGCAGCTCGGGATCGGCCTCTCGACGTACGTGGAGATGTGCGGGCTCGCACCCTCGCGGATCCTCGGCGCGATCCGCTACGGCGCGGGCGGCTGGGACGCGGCGACGATCCGCATCCTGCCCACCGGCACGGTGCAGGCGCTGATCGGTACGTCGCCGCACGGCCAGAGCCACGTGACGACGTTCTCCCAGATCGCCGCCGACCGCCTCGGGATCGGCTACGACGAGATCGAGGTGCTCCACGGAGACACGGCCGTCCAGCCGCTCGGCATGGACACCTACGGGAGCCGGAGCCTTGCCGTCGGTGGCGTCGCCGTCTATCACGCCTGCGACCGCGTGGTCGAGAAGGCGCGGAAGATAGCGGCGCACCAGCTCGGCGTGTCCGAGGACGAGCTCGAGTTCTCCGACGGCACGTTCAGCGCCGCGAACGGCGACGGCTCGGTGACGATCAAGGAGATCGCGCTCGCTGCCTGGACGGCGCACGATTTGCCGGACGGGCTGGAGCCCGGGCTCGAGGCGACCTACGTTCACGATCCCGAGAACTTCAGCTGGCCCGCCGGCACGCACATCGCCGTGGTGGAGGTCGACACCGAAACCGGCTCGGTCGACCTCAACCGCTACGTGGCGGTCGACGACGTGGGCCGAGTCGTGAACCCGACGATCGTCGACGGCCAGATTCACGGCGGCGTCACCCAGGGCATCGCGCAGGCGCTGTTCGAGGAAGCCGTCTACGACGAGGACGGAACGCTGCTGACCGGCTCGATGGTCAACTACATGGTCCCGTCGGCAGCGGAGCTGCCCTCGTTCGAGCTCGGCCGCACGGAGACGCCGAGTCCGACGAACCCGCTCGGCGTCAAGGGCGTTGGGGAGACCGGCACGATCGCCTCCATCGCGGCGGTGATGAACGCCGTGATCGACGCGCTCACGCCTTTGGGCGTCACGGAGCTGGAGATGCCGGCCACGCCGGAACGAGTCTGGCGGGCGATCCGGGAGGGGGCGAAATGATCCCCGCGCCGTTCGACTACGAAGTCGCCGAATCCACCGAGCATGCCGTCGAGCTGCTCGGCTCGCGGGAGGACGCGAAGCTGATCGCCGGCGGACACTCGCTGCTGCCGCTGATGCGACTGCGGTTCTCGCGGCCCGCGCTGCTTGTCGACATCGGGCGGATCGGCGAGCTGCGTTACGTCCGCGACGCGGGCGAGCAGCTGGCGATCGGAGCGCTCTCGCGCCACCGCGACCTCGAGACCGACCCGCTGCTCCAGGAGCACTGCCCGCTCGTCTCGCACACCGCCGGCCTGATCGGCGATCCGCAGGTTCGGCACCGCGGCACCATCGGCGGCTCCGTGGCGCACGGCGACCCGGCCTCGGACCTGCCGACGATCCTCGTGGCGCTCGATGCCGAGCTCATCGTGCACGGCGCGGACGGCGAGCGGACCGTGCTCGCACGGGAGTTCTTCCATGGCGTCTTCGAAACCGTGCTCGGCCCGCAGGACGTGCTGACCGAGATTCGCGTGCCCAAGCTCGGCCCCGCGGGGTGGTCGTACGTGAAGTTCACCCGGCGCGCGCAGGACTGGGCGACGGTCGGGGTGGCGGCCGTTGTTCGCCGCTCGAATGGGACGATCGACGACGCGTCGGTCGCCCTCACGAACATGGCGTCGACCCCGGTGCGCGCGGAGGCGACGGAGGGCGCGTTGCGGGGCGCCGGCTCCGACGACGTGGGCGCCGCTGCGGACCTGGCCGCGGAGGGCACGGACCCGCCGAGCGACACCAGCGGCAGCGCCGAGTACCGGCGCTACCTCGCAACCGTGCTCGCGCGCCGGGCGATTGAGGAGGCGATCGGTGGCTAGGCGTTAGCCGATCCTGAGCTCGAACTCGAGCTCTTCGCCGTCCTCTTCGTCCCAGTGGCGCCCAGCCTCCTCGAAGCCGAGGGTTCCGACGAGCCTCAGCGACGGCTCATTCTGCGGCCCGACCGACGCGATGAAGAGCCGGATGCCGCGCTCCGTCACCGCCCAGTCGATCAAGGCCTGCGCAGCCTCGCTGGCGAACCCGCGGCGGCGGTACTCCGGGAACACCGTGTAGCCGACCTCGACCGCCTCGGGCGCCTTGAGCGAATTCGTCCCCGGCGGGCCGTGGAAGCCCGCGTGACCGATCATCGGGCGGTCGCCATCGGGTAGGACGAGCGCTCGCACGAACCACTCTTGGGTCTCGGGACGGTCGCGCATCTGTTTGATGCGGAGGGCGAGGAAGCGGCGGTCGTGCGCGTCCGGCCAGGCGTCGGGAACCTTGAAGCCGGCTGCGGCTTCGGCCTCGTTACGGCGGCCGGCTAGAAGCGCGTCCAGGAACGCCGGGGACATCGAGACGAGCTCGAGGCGTTCGGAGGCAATCACACGAACCGGCTCTACGAGCTGTCCTCGCGTACAAGCGGGCCGCGGAAGAGAATCCGGCCCGGCGCCGGCCGGTAGCCGAGGCGCTCGTTCACGCGCTGGATCGGCGTGTTCCGCGTCTCGTTGCTGGTGGCGAGCTGCTCATAGCCGGCCTTCTTCGCCCACGCGATCTGCGCCCGCTTGAGCGAACCGGCGATGCCCCGGCGCCGCCAAGTCCGCTTCACTCCCGTCAAGTCGTGGTGCGCGACTTTCGGTTGAGCCGCGGTGAGCGAAAACTTCGAGTAGCCCACGACTTCGTCACCGGCCACGGCGACGAACGTCGCCTCGGGCAGGTCGCCGGAGCCTCGCATGTCATGCTCGAGCCAGTCGTCGAACGACTCGAGCTCGTCGTCCGCCTGTCCTGGGATGTCCGGGTAGGTCTCGACCGCGACGTCGTAGATCCCGCGCGCCAGCTCCGGCCGCTCGGCCCATGTGACGATCTCGATCCCGGGCGGCGGATCGATCTCGGGCGGCTCGATGGATCCGAGGTCGAGCAGCATGCGCAGCGAGCGCTCCACCTCGGCGAAACCGCGGCGCTCGGCGAAGGCGATGCTCTCGGCATCGTCCTCCTCGACGGGCGACTCGAGCTTACCGAGGCCGTGGCCGGCGGTCCACTCGGAGAGCGCCCGGTACAGAGCAGAACCCGCGCCATGCCGACGGTGCTCGTGCAGAACGGTGACGAGGGCGAGGACGACTTCCGGCCGGTGAGGCGTAAGCGCTGCGAAGCCCGAGCCGACGGGCGCGCCGTCGATGATCGCGAGACAGTCGATCCAATCGCGCACCGACGCTTTGAACGAATTCGCGTCGTCGATCGTGAGCGCGTCGTGCGGCCAGACGGCATTGTAGATCTCCTGTGAACTAAGCTCGTCGGCCTCGTCCGCGCAGACGTGAACCTCGATCACCCGGGCTACAATACGCAGGACATACGGGGGCGACCTGGCTTCGACGTGGTCGATTCTCCGGCAGAGCTGCAAGCCGAGGTCCCCGGTCGGCCTCGTAAAACAACCGGGAAACAACGTAAGTGCGGAGAACCAAAACGCACTCGCTCTCGCTGCCTAATCAGTAGCTGAGCGCGTCGCTCCGAACTCGGCCCGTGGTTCGGGTAGCGGCGTCAGAAACGGGCTCGGCGCCGAGGGAGAGCCAATCGCCCAGAGCGCGACACCAAAGGATGGCTAGCCCGGCGGTTGGTCGGCTGCCAACCGGCCGGTGGGCGAAACTCAACGGCAGCCTAAGCTTGTAGACGCTCTGTCCGGTGCGTCCGCGGACGCGGGTTCGATTCCCGCCGCCTCCACTTTTACCTGCTAGCGAGCTATTTCCCGATGGGAATAGTTCGCGTCGAATGGCCTCGATCGGAATCGTTGTCCGCCGTTACTTGCCCCAGGCCTTCCGGAGCTTCTCCTCGAGGTCAGGCGGCGAGCCCTGGACATAGATGTTCGCAGTCGTGCTCACGTCGGCGTGGCCTAGAAGCTGCTGCGTCGCGTAGATGTCGCCGGTCGCCAGGTAGAACTCGGTGCCCGAGGTGTAGCGGGCGCCGTGCATTTTCTTGCCGTGCGTTGTGCCCTCGTCGACGATGCCGGCGCGGGCGAGGCAGCGGTACCACCAGCGATGGAGCGCGGGTCCTGAGAGCGGCTTCCGCCGGTTTTCCCAGATCACGGTCCCTTTCGGCCCGCGCTTCTGCGGGTAGAGGAGATGCTCCTGCGGGTCGCGACGAAGCGAGAGATCGGCGATCTCCTGGCGCAGTTCCTCGGTCGGGATCGGCGTGTGGCGGATTTTCCCGCCCTTGCCGTGCACGCGGAGGCGCCGCCGCCCGAGGTCGAAGTCTCGATAGCGGATCGCCGCAAGCTCACCCTTGCGCAGGCCCGTGAGGAAGAGCAGCTTGAGCGCGACGCGGTCGCGCAGCTCGGGCTGAGCCGTGACGATGCGAACGACGTCCTCGGCCGAGAAGAGCTCGCGCTCGGCATCGCGGAGTCGCGGGGACCGGATTGGAACAACCGGATTACCGTGGAGCTTGAACTCGGCCTGCGCCCATTTGAAGAACGACATCAGGACGGCGCGCACCTTCTTGCGCGTTCGCGGCGCGGCGTCGCTCCAGCGCTCATCGATGAACTCGCGTAGGCGCGTCGTGCCGTCCGGCGGCTCGAAGTTGCTCAGCTCGAGGTCGGCGTGGTCGATCGCGAGCTTGGCGAGGATCGCCTCGTAGTCGCGCAACGTCTCACTCGTTGCGCCGTACTCGTTGCGGAACCAGCGAATGAAGTGGGCGACCTCGAGGCCGATCGGCGTCGACCGGTAGGACTTGTCCTTCACGGCCTCTCGGATGATCCGGGCGGCCTCGCCGAGCGTCAAGCGCGCGTGCCGGCCATTCGAGCGGACACGAGCGCGTTCTGGCGGGGCCGGCGCTTCGTCGAAAAGCTCGAGCTGCCGGCCCGACTCGACCGCGATCGCCGCTTTCTTCGCTCGGATTGCCACCCTCGCAGCCTGCCGGACCGAACTTGCCAATCACTCGCCAGAAACTCGCCACCCGCGCCGCTGCCCATGGACGCAGTGAACTCGCACAAGCGTCGGTGCTCCCCGACGCTCGGAACGCGCACCCGATGGCAGTCGAGACACAGATGGACTCTTGCGAGTGCGACTCCTTCTGCCGGCCGGGATCGGACTCGACGCGCATCACCGTCGATCGGAATCATTCGTCGGCAGGCTGCCAACCGTTCCGATCGACCGCCTCGGGACCCACGTCAGGGGGCGAGCATCGAATGATGCATCTGTGTCTCGCTCGCCATGGCGGTCGCTGTCCTCTTCAGATCGCAGACGTGTTTGCCGAAGACGAAGAGTGGACAAAGTCCACATACTCGACAAAGACGACATCTGCAGCTATAGTCGGAGGGCGATGGCAACCAGGGAACTACTGAACGTTCGCGATACGGCCCGAGCGCTGGGCGTGCACGAGAACACCGTCCGCAACTGGGAGGCTCGCGGCCTCTTGCGTGCCGTTCACCTTCCCGGGAGCGGCTTCCGGCGCTTCGTAGTCGAGGACGTGGAACGTCTGCGAGCCGAGATGTTCGACCAGCTCGCCCCGGCGACCGAGGGTCCTGTCGTGCACCCAGGCCGTAAGCGCAGCGGCCGGCTCGTCTTCGGCGACGCCACCGAGTAGTCGACCCGGAATCGGCCGGGCCGGCCGATAGCCTGGCCAGCCGATGCCGCCGAGACCGGAACGACCGCCCGACGTCGACTACTACGAGCGCGACCGTGTCGAGCTCGTTAGCCAAGGCGACCTCTTTCGCGACATTCCGCTGGCGTATCCGATGCCGGCGAACGAACTCGTGATCGACGAGGAGGAGGGCCGAGGAACCCGACGCTTCCTGAGCGCCCCGCTCGAGTTCGGGCCGGCGATGCTGATCACGCCGAGCTGCTCGCTCGCCGCTCAGCGCGAGGCCGGGTACAGCCATCCCGTGCGCACGCTCGTTCCGGCCCTTCCGCTCGAAGGCCTGGTTGGGCAGGGCGTGATCAAGGAGACCGCCCTCGACGACTTGCGTCGCTTCGACCACCTGATCAACTACATGTACCTGCCGCCGCTCGAGGTCGACGAGCTCGAGTTCTCGATGCCGGAGAGCGTCGCGCTCCTCTACATGCCCGTAACGCTGCACCATGCCTTTCTCGAAGGCCAGCGTGTGTCGCAGCTCGCCTATCGAGGAGCGCAACAGCTGCAGCGGAAGCTCGTGTGGTTCTACTCCGGCTGGCTCGAGGATGACCTCGACTCGTTCGACCCGCCGATGGATTGAGGCCGTCCCAGTTTCAGGCGGCTACTTCTTTACGGGGTGCTCATCCGTAGCGTCCCGGTACCAGGCGAGGACCTTCCTGGCGACTGCGCGGTCTCGGCTCGTCCACTTGCGTCCCATGCGCTCGGGCCATCGAGTCCTGCGCAGGTCGTGCAGGAACGTGTGAACAGCGACGAGCGTGGCGCCCTCGTTTGCGCGGGCTCGATTCCCGCCGCCTCCATCATCCCCGCTAATAGACGCTTTTTCGGGCCTACGGCGGGAACGGTTTACGAATCGCCGTCGGGGGCTGTCGAAGATCTCTCGCATGACCGCTTCGACGCGAGGTTGCCCTTCGTCTTCGAGCATCCGTTCCTCACGCCTCGAGGAGATCACCGACGCGGACCTGCTCAGTCAGAAGACGGCGGAAGCGGTCAGAGTCGGCTGCGACGTACGAGCCGCAGAGCTCTCGTCCGGCCGAGTACGTGAGGATGTACGTTCGCTGGGTCGGCTCGGTGATGAAGCGAATCAAGTGGGACGCCCACTCGGGAGCCTGAAGGCCCCAGCGCTCGAGGTATGCGTGCGCCTCGGCCTCGCTCGCTCCGTCCTCGTGCAGCATCAACGCCGCGTTGACCTCGGCCCACCGACACGGCTCGTGAGCGCGCTTGACGGCGAGCGCGTCAGCCAGATCGAGCTCGACGCCCGCGTCGTGGAGGATTGACGCGATTGCCCGCCCGGCATCCCCTTCGAGGAGCATGTTGGGAGCGAGGACGGCGATCCCTTCGGTGACGAGTAACTGCGGCGTCGGTGTCAAGACGAGCGTCTCTTCCAGCAGCCCCCGCCCGCGCACGAGCAGACGCTCCTTGACCGATCGTTCCGTGTGGTGGCCGGGATACGTCTCGTGGAGCGAGAGCACGAGCAGCTCGAACGCCGACATCGGCAGGTCGACGTTCAACCTGATCCGGCTGCACAGGTTCCCGAGGTAGTCGCAGGACGCCCACCAAGGCTCGTCATGCACGATCTCCAGAACGACCCGTTCGCCGTCCGGCAGCTCGACAAGCTGGTCTGTCCAGGCGCGCGCCTCCTCCATCACTGCCAGCATTAGGCGCTCGATCTGCTCGGACGGCACGAGGTTCGAGCCGTCCCAGCGTTGGTAGCGCTCGGCCAACGTTCCGTCGCCGGGAAGCAGCGTTTCCAGCTGCTTATGCGCGGCAGCGAAGACGGATTCGTCGGTGTGGGTCGGTCGCACGCCGTAGTAGCCCTCCACCTCATCGGCGTACGAGCGAGATTCCCCCGCTAACGCGCCTGCGCAGGTCCGTAGAGCGCCCACCTGGTCGCGCAGCCAGGAGTCCTCGAGCTCGTCGAGCAGCGTCTCAGCGTCGGAGACAAGCACGCGTGGGTCGACCGGCGGCTCCGCAGCAACGGCGGCCGCGAGTTTCGGCGGGCCGTAGTAGGCGTCGATGATGTCGTCGCTGTGCCGCCCGAGTCGTAGTCCCAGGCGTATGTAGCGCTCAACTAGTGATCCCGCCATGCGGCGTGAGGGTAGTAAGCCTGAGGAGAGACGGCAGGAACGTTACGCGGGTTCGATTCCCGCCGCCTCCATCTTTGATCGGCATCGAGCCGATGGCATTCGCGTCTATGCCCTATGGTCGCTTGCGTGCGTCGAGGGTCTACCTGGAAACGACTTCTCATCGCACTCGCAGGCCTCGGTCTGATCTTCGCTGTGACGTCGTGGATCGTCGAGGGCGTGACGCCCTCGTGGATCGTGTTCCCGATCTTGCTGCTGATTGGGCTGGTCCGAATACGGCGAGGAGGGAGTTCAGGAACCGTCTGGCTGGGGTTGAGCGCACTTGTGTTTCTGCTCGTCCATATCCCGTTCGACAACGCTGCGCTCTCCGACCACTGCGTCAACCCCGGCGATTCTCACAAGGCCTGCCACCCGGCTTGGTGGCTTGTCTCCCTTGGTTTGTTCCCGCTTCTGATGGTCCTGACCGCGGTGTTCGCGTTCCGGGAGGCGGGAGGTGTCTGGCGGCTGCCGCGCCTGCGCCACTAAACGCCTCAACCTGTAGCAACGCGGCAGCATGATGGGCTAGAAACGGCTTGGCTCAACGGACCTTCGCACGCTTCGAGCCCGCCGCCTCCACCTTTGGCTCAACCAGGCTCTACAGCGAGCCGGACGATTGAAACGGTTGTCTCAGTCGCCCGGCTCGCCGTCGCGGGCGCGTCAATTCGGCACGGAGTAGGCACGCTCTCGTTGTCTGGCGCGGGCTACGGTCGGAAGCATGCATGCCCCATCCGCATCGTCCTCTAGGGTGGGACGTGAGAGGAGGCTGCAGGAGTTGGACGAGAAGCACTTCGCTGAGATCGACGTCGCGATGCTCTACATCGAGGAGGCGCGGGAAAGGACGGAGCGCGCGATGAACGCGCTCCGGGCTCAGGGTGCAGACGCACACCTCGTAGAGGCGCTCGAGCGATCGGCGACGGAGCTCGCCTTAGTCGCGCGGGGCTTGCGTCAGGGCACCCTCTTCGCCGTCCCGAAGGCGCAGCTCAACCTCTAACACTCCGGTGGCGCTGTCGGGCGAGGAGATCCGCCGGCGGCTCCGTGAGTTCGCTGCTGCCTGGGGCGGCTACACAGGAACCGAGCGAAGCGAAGCGCAGACCTTCCTGAACGGGTTGCTCGAATGCTACGGCACGGATCGCCGTGCCGAGGGAGCGAGGTTCGAGGAGCGCACGAAGGGCGGTTTCATGGACCTCTTCTGGCCCAGCGTTTGCATAGTTGAGATGAAGCGACCGAGCGAGGCGCGACGGCTACACGAGCACCGCGACCAGATGCTCCGCTATTGGCAGAGGTCGGGCACGCCGGCAAGCCCAGCTCCCCGTTACGTTGTCCTCTGCGCCTTCCATCGCTTCGAGGTTTGGGAGCCGGGCGCGGTCTACACCGAGCCTCGCGTGGATTTCGACCTCGTCGAGCTCCCTGACCACCTCGACGCGCTCTTGTTCCTGGCCGGCCGTCAACCGGTGTTCGTTCACGACCAAACCGAGGTCACACGCGAGGCAGTGTCGCTAGTCACCGATGTCTACCGAATGCTGCGGGAGCGGCGCGCCGCCGATCTCGATGTGCTTCGCGATTTTGTGCTTCAGTCGGTGTGGGCGATGTTCGCTGAAGACCTGGCGATGCTGCCCTCGCACCTGTTCACGCGCGTGTTGGATGGTCTGCTTACCGATCCTGCCCGGTCGAGCCGTGACGACCTCGGGCAGCTCTTTGCGTACCTGAACGAGCCGCACGACCGTCCGAGCGAGGGGATCTACGCGGGAACGCCGTATGCAAACGGCTCACTCTTCACGCGACCCGCCCGCGTTCATCTCGAGCGTGAGGAGCTCGAGCTTCTGCGCCAGGCGTGCGAGTCGAGCTGGCGGAAGGTGCAGCCTGCGATCTTCGGCGCGCTCCTTCAGGGAGCGCTCGGGCGCGAGCGGCAGTGGGCGCTCGGCGCGCACTACACGGCCGAGGCGGACATCCTCAAGATTGTGCTGCCGACGATCGTCGAGCCGTGGCGCGAGCGCATCGCCGCCTGCCGAACAGTGGCTGACGTCCAGGAGGCACAGGACGCGTTGATGGACTACAGCGTCCTAGATCCGGCTTGCGGCTCCGGCAACTTCCTCTACGTCGCCTACCGCGAGCTCCGCCGCATCGAGGCCGATCTGCGGCGCCGGATGCGCGACATGCGCCGCAGCTCGGGGCTACGGGAGCAGGAGGTACTCGCCCTCTACTTCCCGCTCACGAACATCAAGGGCATCGAGCTCGACCCTTTCGCGGTGCAGCTCGCCCGCGTGACGCTCTGGATGGGCCACAAGCTCGCCGTCGACGAGCTCGACCTCGAGGAGCGCGTGCTCCCGCTCGTCGACCTCTCGGGGATCCGTCGCGGCGACGCGCTCAAGCTTGAGTGGCCGCGGGCAGACGCGATCATCGGCAATCCGCCCTACCACGGCGATCGGTTTATCAGGCGCGAGCTCGGCGACGAGTACATCGATTGGTTAAAGAGCGAGTTCAAGATCGGCGTGAAGGACTACTGCGTCTACTGGTTCCGCAAAGCACACGACCATCTCGAACATGGCAAGCGCGCAGGGCTCGTCGGCACGAACTCGATCTCACAGAACCGAGCACGGGGCGCGAGTCTCCAGTACATCGTCGACAACGGCGGAACGATCACATCGGCGGTGTCAAAGCAGCCCTGGCCCGGAGATGCCGTTGTCAACGTGAGCATCGTGAACTGGGTCAAGGCCCCCGAGACATCGCTGCCAAGTCGCATGTTGGACGGCCATGAAGTCAGCGAGATCACGTCGTCTCTCCGCAAGGTCGAAGACGACGTCAGTTCGGCGTTGCAGCTCCCCGCGAACGCAGGTAAAGCGTTCTACGGCCCGATCCCAGCTGGAAAGGGATTCATCCTTGACACGCATCAGGCGCGAGCCTTCCTGGATCGAGCCGGTGAGAGGTATCGAGATGTAATCCGTCCATTCCTTGGCAGTGAGGACATCGTCAACGACCCGCAACAGGCACCCACGCGATTCATCATTGACTTCGGGCTGCGTACATTGGAGGAGGCGAGCGAGTATCCCGAAGCGCTAAATGTAGTTCGCCTTCTCGTCAAGCCTGAACGTGACCAGAACCGTCGCAAGGCTTACCGCGAACGATGGTGGCGCTTTGCCGAACCTCTCGTTCAGATGCGAAAGGCGTCGGCGGGACTTGCTCGGTACATCGGTGGTACGGCCACCGGCAAGCGAATCTTCTTCTGCTGGGTAGACGCATGGACCTGTCCGAGCAACGCGATGAACGTCTTCGCGTTCGACGACGACTATGCGATGGGAGTCCTCTCGTCAGCGATTCATCGCGAGTGGGCCCGCGCTCAATCCTCGACCCTGCGTGTCGACATCCGCTACACGCCGAAGTCAGCATTTGGAACATTCCCTTGGCCATCCGGCAACGCAGAGGCGGTTGCCAATGCTTCCCGCCAACTGATCTCGCGTCGTTCGGAGATCTGCCTCGAGCGGCAGATCGGGCTCACGAAGCTCTACAACGAGGTCGAGGACGGCGCTTACCGGGACCTCGGCGAACTGCATGACGCGCTCGACGAGGCGGTTGCGGCCGCCTACGCCTGGCCATCGTCAGCCGCACAGGACCCGCAGGAATCGAACCGGCTCCTCCTCGAACTCAACCGTGCTATCGCCGCCGGCGAGGCCGACTACCGCCCGTTCGATTAGTCGCTGCCTGGCGGCCCAGGTCGTCAACGTTCACCGCGCGGGCGATCGGCGTTCGGGAGACATTCGTGCACTCCGAACATCGAGAACGCACGTCCGCAACTATGAGAAGGTGCGGGCGGGGCACGAAGCGACGCTCGGACTCTGACGGCTGTGGATCAAAGCGACTTTCGTCAATTGGTAGGCCACAACCTCGTCCCGATGCTCTAGGCGACGCTGGAGTCGGGCGCGGTTCCATCGACCAATCAGGAGGCGCTAGCGTCGTACGCCGACCCCACACACCTGCGCGTCAAGCCCAAGCGACGCGGGCTATCGGCTGGTTCTCACTCGCAGCCAGTCCTTCACGTCGCGTGAACGCACGCTTGCCGGCCAGTTCATTGACGAGCTGGCAGGAGGCTCACGGACGGCAGGCAGCTCATCCTGAGGGCCGGTCCCGACGGGTGATCCCGGCCGACGCCCCTCGCCTTTCAGGCCCCGCTCGTCGGGCCACCTAGACGAACTCCTCGGCCGGCACCGGCACGCTTGGCTGCTCCTCTTCTCGCCGCTCCTCTAGCTCGCGGTCAGGCAGGAACCACCGTTCCGCGATCGCAGTTGGCACCACAGCAGACAGGACAACCACCATGATCAACAGCGAAAACTGCGTCTTGTCGATGATCCCGGCGTTCAGCCCGTAGAGCGACGAGATCGTCCCGAAGGTCAGCCCCGTGCTCATCAGCAACGTCGTAAATGTCGCGTGCCTCGGGATCGCCCGCCGCGCAAGCGGGTAGATGAACGCGACCTTCGGAATCATCTTCGTGAGTAGCAACGCGCCGAGCAGGCCCAGGTTCGAAAAGACCGCTCCGAGCGAGACGTTGAGGCCGCCCTTGATGAAGAAGAAGGGTGTGAGGAAAGCGAACGCGACGATGCGCAGGCGCTGCTGCTCGTCGCGGTGCTCCTTGTAGTGCTGGCTCATCACGAGGCCGAGGATGAATGCCGGCAGCACCGCGTGACCGTTGGATGCGTCCGCAAGCACCATCAGCACGAAGAGCGTGACGAAGACGAGCTTGATCTCTGGCTCAATGACCCGGTCGCCGTAGCGGCGGAAGAACGGCGGTGCGAGCTTCGGAAGCGCGAGGATGAGGGTGAGCGAGACGACGATGAAGACCGGAAACCAAATGTTCGGCTTGATGAAGATGGCTGAGAGCGCGACGGCTGTACAGAGGTCGGTGACGAACGTCGCGCTCATCAGGAGCTTCCCGACGTTCGACGCGGTCAAGCCGCGCTCGACAAGCACGGCGTAGACGACCGCGAGTGAGGTGGTCGAAAGGGCGGTGCCCGCGATGAGCGACGCCTTGAGAGTCCAGCCAATGAGCAGGTACGAGGTGAGCGACGCTACGACGAAGGGCCCCGCGAACGACGCGACGCCGATACCAACCGTCGCCTTCGCTCGGTTGCGCATGAACACCGGGTCTACCTCCATCCCCGCCAGGAACGTGAGCACGATGGAAGCGAACTTGGCGATGAAATCGAGCCACTCCGCGCTGTGAAGGTGGAAGACGTTGCCGACGGCCACGCCGAGCGTCAGCTCGATCAGAGCAACCGTGATTCCAAGCTCGACGGACACCATCGAAGCTAGGAGCACTACGGCCCCGAGGACTGCTGCTAGCTGAACTGGACTCACGCCGACCTCCTACGTCGCGTCTTGGTGACGTTCCGTAGAGGCCATCAGCGCCGGAGCGCGGTTACGGCGAGCCTCATCGCCCGTTCTTCGGCCGGAGCGTAGCTAAAACTCTCGCCCCTCCAAAGCGTCGTGCGCTCGCCCGCCTGACGCGTGGCGCAACTCGTGTCTCATCGCGCGCTCATCTTCGGCGACTAGCTTTGGGAAGGCATGGAGCCGATCGGTAGGCGATGAAGACACGACGACTCGAACGCCTGGCCCCTGTGCTCAAACAGCTCGGACCGGCCGTCCCCCCGATCCTGCTCGCGGTCTATCCGGTGGTTTCGCTGTTCCAGCACAACCAGACGGAGATCGCTCCGACGGTGTTCTGGAAGGCGATCGCCGTCGCCGCGGCGATTGGCGCAGGGTTGTTCGTCCTGCTCAGGCTCGTGATCAAGCGTTGCGCGAGAGCCGGCGTGGTGGCCGCTCTCGTTGTGCTCGCGTTCTTCTACTACGGGATCTTCGCCGCTCACGTTTCCGGCCTGTCCAACTGGGCGCTGTTTCCTCTCTGGGTGGCCTTTTTCGTCGCCGCCGCCCTCCTCGCCCTACGAGCGCAGAGCGACTTGAGCAACCTCAGCCTGATCCTGACCGCGTTCGCCGCGACGATCGTCCTGATCCCGGGCGTCAAGACCGTGACCTATCGGATCAACCACGCGCCGGTGTCGACGTCTGATGCCCGCCTGTGGCCGTCGCCTCTTCAGAAACCGACCCTCGCCGACGGTGCGCCGCGTCCCGACGTCTACTTCATCATCCCCGACGACTACGCCCGCGGCGACGTCCTCAAGCGCTATTTCCACTACGACAACTCGAAGTTCTTTCGCCAGCTCCAGCGGCGAGGGTTCGTGATCGCCGACCAGTCGCGTAGTCCCTATTCGAAGAGCGAGTTCAACATGGCGTCGGCGCTCAACCTCGACTACTTGAGCCGCCTAACGAAGATCATGGGCAAGAGCTCGCAGGACGTGCTGCTCGTCCGCCGGATGATCGGAGACAACCGGGCGTCGCATGTGCTCAAAGATCTCGGCTACCGGTACATCCACCTCGACTCCGACAACATCACGTTCGGGAACGACAACCCGCACATCTCTCCCCTCGCGGCGCCCGACAATCTGACGTACCAGTGGCTGCGGAAGAGCGTGCTCAGTCTGGTCGGGGGGAGGTTCGGTTTCAACGAGGCCGGGACGAACGAACGCTTCCGACGGAGTGTCCGGTCGGCGTTTGGCCGGCTCGACGCCGTGCCGGGCGAATCCGGCCCGAAATTCGTCCTCTTCCACACGTTGATGCCGCACGACCCGTACATCTTCGGAGCGCGTGGTCAGAACGTCACGTTTCCTGACCATTCCGATACCGGCCACAGCACGAAGCTGGGGATGAAGTACTACGTCAGGCAGATGCAGTACATCAACCGCAGGCTGCTGAAAGCGACGGACGCAATCCTTGCTCATTCCAAGGTGCCGCCGATCATCGTCATCGAATCCGATGAGGGCTTCGAAGCCCTGCCCGAGGACTGGGGCGAGAGTGCCGTGCGCGACATGCGAGTGAAAGGGCTCACTGCTTTCTATCTCCCGGGCGCCGGCCGGGCCCTACCTCGGAAGCTCAACACCGTGAACTCGTTTCGCTTTCTCTTCAACCGCTTCTTCGGCACCAGGTACCCGTTGTTGAAAAGCGCGAGCTACGCCGAGCTCGACAACCCCTACGAGTTCAAGGAATTCCCGGTCAAATGACGCCGCCCCGGGGCGTGGCGAAGTAGAGGATCCGCGTGCCCGACCCGAGCTCTTCGCTGCGCTGCACGTCGAATGCCTCGTTGAGGCAACTCTCGAAGAACCCGCGCTCGTAGTCCGGGTGCAGACCCTCGCGCTTGGGCGCGAGCAGCTTCTGCACCATCGGATCCTCTCGCGTCGGGAACTCGATCACGAGGGCGCCGCCGAGCGCGGCGAGCCAGTCGACGAGCTCCCTGACCGGCACGTTGGCGCCGATCGCCAGGTGGTGCACGAGCGCGAGTGCAAGCACCAGGTCCGGCCGCTCGCGGTCGAGCAGGGGCTTTCGCTCGAGCCCGCGCCAGCCGAGCCCGGGCGAGGGATCGGCGATGTTCATGGTGAGGGGCAGGATCTTCCGGTCGCCGGCGTCGCGGAGCTCCCGGTAGAGGAGCTCTACGGGCCCCTGGTCGGCGTCGATCGCGACCACATGTCCAGCTCCCTCCGCGGCGATGCGGGAGTGCCGCCCGTTGTTGCAGCCGAGGTCCCAGACGAGCGGCCACGACTTCGACGTGGCGATCGCTCGCACGAACTCGTCCTTCCGCCGAGCGTCCTCGCCCGTGTAGGTGTTGTGCTCGCCGTAGGCCACCCAGACGCCCTCCGGCGGGCTCCACTCGAGCCTGGCGACGAGCTTTCGCATCTTGCGCACGTTGGCGAGGATCAGCTCCTTCCCGACTCCGGGGCGTCGCAGCTCAGACTTGATCCCCGCCCGACCCCCGGCGTCGCGTTGCTCGAGCCGCGCATGCAGGAAGACGTTGGTCGTGAAACCGCGGCGGAAGCGGTCCCGGAAGGACATGAGCGCACGCATGTCCGCAGGGGTAACGCCGTCGATCGACCCACGCAGCCAGGGCTGGAAGCTCACGCCCTTCGTCGCCTGGAGGAGCAGCGGATAGAGGTACAGCGTGCAGAACTGGCGGTAGCCGACCCAGAGCTCGTCCTCACGCAGATGCTCGAACGAGCCCACGTCGATGAACAGGGGCCGAGTCCCCTCGAACTGGACGTTGTAGGGAGTCGAGTCTTTGAGGATGAGGTCACGATCGAGCGCCGCCAGCAGCAGGTCGAGCTGCAGTAGCGCAGCGTCCTTCAGCATCGAGAACGTCCACTCGTACGGATACGAGACGAACGGGATCCGCTCGTGCCTGAGGACGGCGGCGACATCCTTGGTGAGCGGGGCCGCGGCCGGCGCGCTCTCGGCGAGCTCTGTCCCCACGATCCGCGGGTCGTCGAGCAGGCCGCTCGACGCAAGCGCCTCGAAATCCTTCAAGCCTTCCGGTGAGAGGGCTCGGAAGACCTCGCCCTCCGCGTAGAAGACCCTGCTCTCCGGATCACGAAACGACCCCGGTTCGAGGCGAGCCGAAGGGTCTGGAAGCGGCATCAGCAGAGAAGCGCCCCCACGGCGAGCCTCGCTACCGCGGGTCGGGCTCAGAGGCAGCGTCCGCCTCCGGTTCGTCCGTCCTGATGCGGAGGAACCTCAGGATCCTGCGCCAGAAGAGCTTGAACGTCACGGCGAGGGCGGCCACCCCTCCGCCGAGGATCTGGAGGATGAGACCTGCGCTGCCGGGATCGAGATACGCGAGGGTGCTGTTCATTTTCGGGCCCCTCTCTTCGTCGGGATGGTGGTTCTCGGTGCTGCCTGATTCGGCAGCTAGTCGAACCTTGCAGCCGGCAGATGAGAAGAGTATGAGGGCGCCCAGGTCACGCTCGTCGCGATGGGCCGCGCGAGCCTCGGCTAGCGTCGGCGCGTGACCGGGGCTCCGCTGCGCCGAAACCGCGACTTCATGCTGCTCCAGCTCGGACAGCTGCTCTCCAATGCCGGCACACAGTTGACCTGGATCGCGTACCCGCTGCTCGTGCTCGCGGTGACTCACTCGGCGGCGAAGACCGGCATCGTCTCCTTCGCGCGATTGCTGCCCGCCGCGCTGCTTGCGCTGCCTGCCGGCGTTTTGGCGGATCGCTGGAATCGCAAGTGGCTGATGATCGGAGCCGACGGTGTGCGGGCCCTGGCGATTGGCGGTCTCGCCGCGTCGATCCTGCTCGACCGGGTCGCCTTCTGGGCGATCCTGCTCGTCGCTTTCGTCGAAGGTGCCGGGGCCCCGCTCTTCTCGACCGCCCATGCCGGCGCGTTGCGCTCCGTCGTGTCGGTGCGGCAACTTCCCGCGGCCGCGAGCGCCGAGACGGGCAGGCAGGCGGCCGTGCAGCTTGCCGGACCGCCGCTCGGCGGCGCGCTCTTCGGGCTCGCCCGCGCCCTGCCGTTCCTCGTCGACGCGGTGACGTACGCGTTCTCGACCCTCTCGCTGCTCGCGATGCGAACGCCGTTCCAAGAGAAGCGCGAGCGCGACTCCGCGCCGTTGCGCGCGCGACTCGCGGAGGGCTTCCAGTTCCTCTGGGGTCAGCCGTTCTTGCGCACGTGCGCGCTCCTGTTCGGCCTCGCCAACTTCATCGGCCCCGGCCTGCTGCTCGCGGTTGTCGTGATCGGCAAGCGGCAGGGGCTGTCGGGCGGCGAAGTGGGTGCGCTGGTGGCTGTCTTCGGCGCCTGCCTCCTCCTCGGCTCATTCGTGTCGCCGGTCGTGCGACGCCTGTTCTCCGTCCGCGTCGTCTTGCTGCTCGAGCTCTGGACGTGGCTCGGCTGCGCGGCTTTCCTCATCTGGCCCAGCGTCTACGTCCTCACGGCCGGCATTCTCCCCACGGCACTTGCGATCCCGTCGACCGACTCGGTCGTCCACGGGTACCGGATCGCGATGACCACCGATCGGCTGCTCGGCCGCGCCGAGTCCGTGCGGAGCACGATCTCGCTCCTCATCGCGCCGATCGGCCCGCTCGCGGCGGGTCTCATGCTCGGCGCCGTGTCGGCGCGGGCCACGATCGCCGTCTTCGCCGCCTTCGGCCTAGTGCTGGCGCTGTGGGGGACGTTGAGCCCGTCGATCCGAGCGGCGCCGAGCCTGGACGAGCTCGCGCACGACTACAACGCGGAGTCGAGGAGCTCGGCGCGCTCGCGCTCGGGCGGGGTGCCGTAGGCATAGACGAGGAGATCCTCGTCGCCGTGGTTCGCCGTCTGGAGCGGTGTGCCAGGCTCGACGTGGATGAGCCCGCCCGTGGGCACGTCCTGACGCTCCGGCGGGTCGCCGACGTACATCGAGAGCGTTCCCGCGAGGACGACGAAAGTCTCCTCCTGAAGCGGGTGCTTGTGGCGGCGCCCCTTGGCGCCGGGCTCGTAGCGCCAGATGTTGGCGCGGGTGTGGGCGAAGCCGGCCAACTCGCTCAGCTCCGCGACGTGGCGTGGCGCCTCCTCGGGCTCGTGATCGCGCGTCGTCCATTCGAGCTCGTCGGGACGGATCACGCGAAAGGCCACGCCGGCAGCCTAATCTTCTGGGCCATGGTTTCGCTCCGTCCGATCAGCGAATCGAACCGCAAAGCAGTCGAGGCTCTACGCGTAGCGCCCGGCCAAGAGCAGTTCGTCAGCAGCGTTGCGGACTCGCTGCTCGAAGCAGCCGAAGAGCCGGGCGGTCGCGCGCTGTACTGGGCGGTTTATGCGGACGAGACGCCAGTC